>DASXFH010000164.1:0-15109 GCA_036489655.1 Acidobacteriaceae bacterium
TATTCGGTGGGGATTGCGACGTCGAGGGATCTGGTGCACTGGACGAAGTACGGGCCGGCGTTTCTGGAGGCGGAGGGCGGAAAGTACGCGCAGCTGAAATATAAATCGGCGGGGATTGTGACGGCGCTGCGGGATGGACGGCTGGTGGCGACAAAGATCAATGGCCGTTACTGGATGTACTGGGGCGAAGGGGCGATCCACTTGGCGACGTCGGCGGACTTGATCCACTGGACGCCGGTGGAGGGGAAGAACGGGGAGCCGGTGGAGGTGCTGCGGCCGCGGGCGGGGAAGTTCGACAGCTCGTTTCCGGAGACGGGGCCGCCGCCGGTGCTGACGGGGCGGGGGATTGTTGTTCTCTATAACGGAAAGAATGCGGCGACGGGCGGCGATGCGAAGCTGGCGCCGAGCACGTATGCGGTGGGGGAGGCGCTGTTCGACGGGCATGATCCGGCGAAGCTGCTGGCGCGGACGGACGAGCCGGTGCTGGAGCCGACGATGCCGTGGGAGAAGAGCGGGCAGTATGTGGCGGGGACGACGTTTGGCGAGGGGCTGGTGGCGTTTCGCGGGCGGTGGTTTCTCTATTATGGGTGCGCGGATTCGCTGGTGGGGGTGGTGACGGCGCCGATGGGGCGGTAGGCGGCGGACGTAACGACGAGGGGTTGAAGACGGCGCGGAATGTTTCGGGCACGAATGGAAGTCGTGCCGCGACACAAAGCCTCAGGGGCTAAAGCCCGATTCTTTGCGGTCTTTTCGGCGCGACTGGAGTCGTGCCCTGACACAAGACACTTCGTGCAGCCTGGCGAGGCTTTCCGGGGCTGAAGCCCTCTTGTTTTTGCTGCCTGAGTCCCCGGGCTCAAGCCCGGGGCTTTCTCCGTTGTCCTGCTGCGCAGGACCGCTTCGCTCAGGGGCTAAAGCCCGATTCTTTGCGGTCTTTTCGGCACGACTGAAGTCGTGCCCTGTTACGAAACGTCAGCGGCTGAAGCCCCATTCTCTGACCTCGTGATCTGCCGTTCGGTCGAGGGTGTATTGGGCGGCCAGGTTGCGAAAGCTGTCGAGTTGGTGGGCGATCCAGGCATCGTCGCGGTGGAGTTCGCGGGCCATGAGAGACGCGACGGCGGGGGCCATGCGCAGGGCGGAACGGGCGCGGAGGAAGAGGGCGCGGGTGCGGCGGGCGAGGACGTCTTCGACGGAGCGGGCCATTTCTTCGCGGACGGCCCAGAGGACCTGGGCGGCGATGATGGGCAGCTCGGGGTCGAGGGGATGGGCGAGATCGGGAGATTCGGCGGCGAGGCTGCGAATCGCTGCGGCGTCGGAGCCGTAGACGGCCAGGGGATCGTTCTCGGCAACGCTTTCTGCGTAGCCGTGCAGGCGGAGTTCCTGGGTGACGCAGGGCTTGTCGTTGAGGCGGCCGAGGGTGATGGCGTGATCGACGGCGTCCTGCGCCATGCGGCGATAGGTGGTCCATTTGCCGCCGGCGATGGTGAGCAGTCCGGAAAGATCGATGTGGATGGTGTGATCGCGGGAGAGGGCTGAGGTTTTGCCGGTATCGGAGCCGGCGGCCTTCACGAGCGGGCGGATGCCAACGTAGACGCTGAGGACATCTTCGCGGCGAGGCGGACGGCTGAGGTATTCGGCGGCGGTGTCGAGGATGAAGGCGATCTCGTGCTCGAAGGGGAGCGGCTCGTAGGAGGGCGCATCGATGGGGGTGTCGGTGGTGCCGATGACGGCGTGCTGGTGCCAGGGGATTGCGAAGAGGACGCGGCCATCGCTGGTGTGGGGGACCATGATGGCGGTGGTGCCGCGGAGGAAGGCGCGGTCGAGGACGAGGTGGATGCCCTGGCTGGGCTGGATCATGGGAGGCGCGGAGGGGTCGGCGAGGCGGCGGGTTTCATCGGTGAAGATGCCGGTGGCGTTGATGACGACGCGGGCGTCGAGGGTGAAGGGGTCGCCCGATTCGGAGTCTTCGGCGATGACGCCGCAGACGAAGCCGGTGTCGTCTTTGCGGATGGCAGTGACGGGGGCGTAGTTGAGGACGGTGGCACCGCGATCGACGGCGGTGGCGATGAGATGGATGAGGAGGCGGGCGTCGTCGAACTGGCCGTCGTGGTAGATGACGCCGCCGCGCAGGCCGTCCTGGCGGAGGTTGGGGAGGCGCTCGAGGGTTTCTTCGGTGGAGAGGAGGCGGGATTTGCCGAAACCATACTGGCCGGCGAGGAGGTCGTAGATTTTGAGGCCGATGCCGTAGAAGGGCGTTTCCCACCAGGAGTAGTTAGGGACGACGAAGGGGACGTCGTGGACGAGGTGGGGCGCGTTGCGGCGGAGGATGCCGCGCTCGCGGAGGGCCTCCATGACGAGGGGGATGTTGCCCTGTTCGAGATAGCGGACGCCGCCGTGAACGAGCTTGGTGCTGCGGCTCGACGTGCCTTTGCCGAAGTCCTCGCGTTCGAGGAGGAGGGTGGAGAAGCCGCGGCTGGCGGCATCGACGGCGATGCCGGCGCCGGTAGCGCCGCCGCCGATGATGAGGATGTCCCAGGGATTGCGGCGGCCGCGAAGCTGGCGGAGCATGAGGGCTCGATCCATGGGAATCCTCTCAGCGGTATCTAGGTCGATGGGCGATTCCAGCCGCGGGCGCGCTCGACGGCGTCCTGCCATTTTTGCTGGCGGCGGAGCATGCCGGCGCGGTCGGCTCCGGGCTTGAAGACGGTGTCCTGACCGCGGAGGCGGGCGATGTCGGCGGTGCTGGACCAGAAGCCGACGGCGAGGCCGGCGAGAAAGGCGGCGCCGAGGGCGGTGGTTTCAAGCACGGCGGGGCGGTGGACGGGGATGCCGAGGAGGTCCGCCTGGAACTGCATGAGCATGTCATTGGCGGCGGCGCCACCGTCGACGCGCAGTTCGCGGAGGGGCTGGCCGGTGTCCTGCCCCATGGCGTGGACGACGTCGGCCACCTGGAGGGCAATGCTCTCGATGGCGGCGCGGGCGATGTGGCCGATCTGGGTGCTGCGCTGGATGCCGATGATGAGGCCGCTGGCGTAGGGGTCCCAGTGCGGCGCGCCGAGGCCGGTGAAGGCGGGAACGAAGACGACACCGTCGGTGGAGTCGACGGAGGCGGCAACGGATTCGACGTCGGGCGAGGCGGGGAAGAAGCGCATGTTGTCGCGCAGCCACTGCACGACGGCGCCGCCGACGAAGATGCTGCCTTCGAGGACGTATTCAGGTTGGTTGGCGGTTGTGGCGGCGAGGGTGGTGATGAGTTTCTGGCTGGAAAGAGTGAAGGTGCTGCCAAGGTGCTCGAGGAGGAAGCAGCCGGTGCCATAGGTGTTCTTGGCGTCGCCGGAATTGACGCAGAGCTGGCCGAAGAGGGCGGCCTGCTGATCGCCGGCGATGCCGGCGATGGGGACTTCGCCGAGGCCGAGGGAGGTGGTGACTTCGCCGATGTGGCGGCTGGAGGCGACGACTTCAGGCATGAGGCTTTCGGGAATGCGGAGAAGGCGGAGCAGCTCGGGATCCCAGCGATCGTCGACGATGTTGTAGAGCATGGTGCGGCTGGCATTGGTGCGGTCGGTGATGTGGCGACTGCCGCTGGTGAGGTTCCAGATGAGCCAGGAGTCGACGGTGCCGAAGGCGAGCTGGCCGCGGGAGGCGCGGTCGCGTGCGCCGGGGACGTTGTCGAGGATCCAGGCGATTTTTGTGGCGGAGAAATAGGAGTCGATGAGCAGGCCGGTGCGGCTGCGGATCATGTCTTCCATGCCGTCATCGATGAGGCGCTGGCAGAGGGGAGCGCCGCGGCGGTCCTGCCAGACGATGGCGTTATAGACGGGCTTGCCGGTCTGGCGATCCCAGACGAGGGTGGTTTCGCGCTGGTTGGTGATGCCGAGAGCGGCGAGGTCGCGAGGGCGGACGCCGGCTCTTCCGAGGACCTCGACAGCGGAAGTGAGCTGGGAGGTGAGGATGTCGTACGGGTCGTGTTCCACCCAGCCAACGTTGGGATAGATCTGGCGGAACTCCTGCTGGGCGACGCCGATGACGGTGGCATCGTGTCCGAAGAGGATGGCACGGGAGCTGGTGGTTCCCTGATCGAGAGCCAGAATGAGCGGCATCGATCTTATGATAGGGCAGCTGGGGGCTGGGCGCCGGGAGGCAGGAGCTGGGAGCTGGGAGCCGGGAGCCGGGAGCCGGCGGGCTACGGTTCGTGGATGGCGGCGATGGGATTGGTGCGCATGGCGCGGAGTGCAGGCAGCGACGATGCAGCGCCGGCCACGACGGCGAGCAGCAGAGTGACCAGGACGAGAGTGAGCGGGTCGGCCGGGCTGACTCCGTACAACTGGGCGCTGATGAAGCGGGTGAGCGCGACGGTGAGAACGATGCCGAGAGCGATGCCCAGACCGGCGAGGCGAAGACCCTGGCGGAGGATGAGCCAGAGGACATTCGGGCGCGCGGCGCCGAGGGCCATGCGAATGCCGATTTCGTGCGTGCGCAACTGTGCGCGGTAGGCCAGTACACCGTAGATGCCGGATGCGGAGAGCACCAGGGCGAGCAAGGCAAACGCCGAGGCGAAGGTGGATTCCATGATGGCGAAGGTGCTGGCCACCTCGGCGGTCTCGCGCAGGGGCCGCACGTCGTAGACGAGCCAGCGCGGATTAATTTTGTGGATTGCCTCGACCACCATGGGCGCGGCGGCCTCCGGATCGCCGGGCGTGCGCACCTGCAGTATGGTCTCCGGACCGCCTTCCTGCAGGAGCGAGGTATAGATCATGGTCTGCGGCTTTTCTCCCAGGTAGAGGTGGACAGAGTTCTGGGCCACGCCGACTACGGTATGCAGCGTGTTCCAGAGGCGCAGTCTGCGCCCGAGCGCATCCTGGCCGGGCCAGAAACGGGCAGCTGCTCTCCGATCGATGATCATGACGGGCGGCGCCTTGGCGTCATCCGCATCGATAAAGGCGCGGCCTTCGAGGAGGGGAATGCGCAGGGTCGCGAAATAGCCGGCGGAGACGCCGGCGCGGGTGACCTCGCCGGACTCATGCGGTTGCGGGACGTAGCCCTCCGGCCAGACGTCAGAGGTTTTGCGGCTCAGATTCAGCGGGAGCCAGTCGGTCAGCGAAGCCTGGGTTACGCCGGGAAGCTCGCGTGCCCGCGCCAGGATGGTCTTCTGGAACTGGCGAATCTCGGAGTTGGAATATCCGGTGTCGAGGCCGATGGTGGCGGTGAGCACATGTGCGGCGTCAAACCCGGGATTGGCGGTGGCCTTGTTGTGCAGGGTGCGGAGGAAGAGCCCGGCGCAGACCAGCAGCGCGACCGAAAGCCCGACCTGGGCCACGACGAGACCGCTGAGGACGTGCCGGTTGCGGGAGCCGGAAGAGAGGTTCACGGATTCCTGGCGAAGAACCTCCCCCGGGCTGATGTGGGAGGAACGCCAGGCGGGCAGCGCTCCGCAGAGCACGCCGGCGCCGATGGCGACGAGCAGGAGCAGCAACATCACACCCTGATCGACGGTGCCGCTAACGGCGATAGGATTGGCGTTGGCGGGGACGAAGCGGCCCAGCATTCTCGACGTCCAGACGGTGAGGAGGAGGGCGATGGCGGATCCGGCCAGGGAGACGATGAGGCCCTGGAGGATCATTTGGCGCATGAGGACGGCGCGGCCGGCCCCCAGTGACTGGCGAATGGCGAGATCCCGCGCGCGCGCCACGAAGCGGACCAGCATCAGAGTAGCGACATTGGCGCAGGTGAGCACAAGCACCAGAGCGGCAAAGGCCAGAAGCACCGGCAGAGAGGCGGCGAAGTAACCATTGCCGCCGAAGGGCGAGCGCCACATGGGGTCGAGCGTGATGTTGTTCGTGCCCGGGTGCGCTGCGGGGTATTCGGTAACGAGACGACGCATGGTCGTCTCCAGGTCCTGGGTGGCGGCTTCCCGGCTGACACCGGGGCGCAGCCGGCCTATCACGTTGAGCCATGGATCTTCACGATGCAGGATGCGCCAGTCGTTGCTGCCGGGAGCGGTGCTGGGAGCGAGAGGCGCCCATAGGTCCTCGCGAATGGCGGGCATGCATCCCATGAAGCCTTTGGGCGCGACGCCGATGATGGTGAATGGCTGATGTTGAAGCTCGATGGATTTGCCGAGGATGGCGGGATCGCCGCCGAATTTGGTCATCCACAGCGAGTAGCCAAGGACGACGTAGGGCACACCGCCGAGGCGGGCTTCTTCGTCGGGACGAAAGAATCGCCCGAGGAGAGGCTTGATTCCCAGGAGGTCGAAGTAGTTGCCGGTAACCTGGGCGGCGTAAATCCGCTGCGGCGACTGGCCTGCGGTCAGGGTGGCCCAGTCATGGTGGTAGCCGAGGATGCCGCTGAAGGTGCGGTTGGCGTCGCGGAGGTCGCGATAATCCGGATAGGAGAAGGGGGGAGTCGGTGAGATATTCCAGGTGCCGCGCATGATCGAGACGAGACGGCCGGGATCGTGGGCACCGGGGACGGGGCGCAGCATGGTGCCTTCGATCCAGCTGAGGGCGGTGCTGGTGGCGCAGATGCCCAGGGCGAGCATGAGGATCGCGGTGGCGGTGAACCAGGGACTGCGGCGCAGCTGCCGCAGAGCATAGCGGACGTCAAGCGAATATCCGGCCATTCCGTCCTCCGGAGTTTTCTATTGGTGAAAGGAAAGCTCTTGTTGACAGGATGCACCTGTCTGGCCAAATGGGAACCGTAGAAATGGGGATATTCCCTGGGACTGCACCCGCTGGCTCAATCCGGACCGCGGTTGTCGCTGTTCGCTGGCGAAATAGCCTTGTCCGATCTCCGCACATTCAATGGCCAGGAGAGGAACCGTCTGTTACTACAGTTTCGCTGCGTAACTGATACCTCCGACGATAATGCCTGAGAGTACAACTTTTGTGGTCGGGTTATTCACTGTCGGGCAGCACCAGGCAGCTTGAAAAGCTTCGAGCTGCCAAATGTGCAAACATTCGTACAAAACATATGTCGAGCCGGACCGACGATTCCCTCACTCTATGTTCGTCCTGTCAGCAGGTTCTATTAACTCAGTAGTTAAGCAATAACGATCTGGCACAGACATTTGTCTGCAGTCGAATGAGGCTGAATCTGCTGAAAACCGGCCATCTTCTCTGTTCTTCGAGATCTTGTTCCAACCGCCAAATGACCACCAGAGCGGGGCAAACCTCTCGTCAAAGTTCCCCCGCCTGCGCCGGGCGCGGTTACCGCGGTGATTCGAGAGTTTTACCAAGGGTTGATCCAATAGGGTATTGCAATCACAGACAGGATCGGTAGAATTCCCCCAAATCAAGGCAGTAAAAGACATCGGTAATTAGCTAACTGAACCCCGACACGGGATCCGCTCGCCCTGTTGCTGTGGGTTGAAACAAATGATTCAAGACTGCCTTCCCCCCAGGAGAAGTTTTCTATGAACGCCAATTTTGCCTGCCAGAACGCGCCCTCGTCGGCGATTCGCCTCGGTTCTTTCCGTCATATGACCAACAGGTGCGGAAAGGCGCTTCTGGCGCTGCTTGCCCTGCTGTGCGGCCTGGGCGCCTCCGTCCAGGCGCAAACCGCTTCGTACAGCGGCAGCACCAGCGTGTTTGACGCGACGGACTTCCTCGGGCCGCAAGGCATCGCGACCGATGCCAGCGGCGACCTCTTTTTCGCCGATGCCTTTACGGAAACGGTTTACGAAAGGGCGCGCACCGGAGCCGGTGTTTACAGCTCTCCGGTCGCACTGCCGAATCCGACACCCGGCTATGTCTTTCTCCGGGGCATCGCGATTGATTCCAATGGCAACCTGTGGGTGGCCGACAATGCGAACGGTTCGGGTGGTCAGGTTTATGAGCTGGTGAATACCGCCGGTTCGTTCGCAGCACCCGCGAAGGTTGGAACTGGCGTCTGGACGGCTCCCTGGGGAGTCACCGCCGACGCGTCGGGAAATGTCTTCGTAGCCGATAACGGCGCTCAATCGATCATGGAAATTTCGGGCGGCACGATCACGCTTACGGTCCCGAACAGCACCAGCCAAATCACGGCGCCTCGCGGAATTGCGGTCGATTCTGCTGAAGACCTGTTTGTTGTTGACGGCAATTTGGGCACGGTGCTGAAGCTGTCACCGCCCTATACTTCGGCTGCCGTCGCGATTAACGCCACCGCTTTCCAGGGCCCGGGCGATATCGCACTGGACGCGAGCGGCAACATCTGGGTCGCAGCGTATTCGACCAGTCTGATCCGCGAGCTGACAGCGTCCAGCGACTATGCAACGATTTTGAACTGGGGCAGCGGATTGAGCGGCCCCGTCGCGGTCTGGCCCGATGCCGACGGAGCCATCCTTGTTTCCAGCTATGCCAACGGCAACAACGGATCGATAGCGCAGATCGACACCGGCGTGGTCAATGTCGGGACGGTCGCGGTTGGTTCGTCCTCCGCCACGCAGAGCCTGGCGTTCACCTTCAATTCGGCGGGTAGCATCGCTGCCCCGGCCGTGCTCACGCAGGGTGGGGCAAATGTGGACTTCATTGATGCAGGCACCGGCACCTGCACCACGAACGGGATCGCCCACAGTTACGCCCAGGGCGACACCTGTACGGTCGACGTGAAGCTCAACCCGAAGCATCCGGGCGCGCGAAATGGGGCTGTGGAATTGCGGAACGGCTCGGGAACCGTGCTCACTACGGCTTTCATCTACGGCACCGGGTCCGGGCCGCAGGTGGTGTTTCCGAGCAACACCGCGACGCAGTCGCTGGGCACTGGCGGGTTCAACTCACCGTTCGGTGTGGCTCTGGACGCGAGCGGAAATATCTATGTAGCCGACCTGAGTGACGTCGTCGAGAAGATGCCTCCGGGCTGCGCTGACTCCAGTTGCGTGACCACGCTGGGTGGCGGTTTCAGTAGTTCCACAGGGGTGGCAGTGGACGGGGCCGGCAATGTTTATGTGGCTGACGCCTACCCCACCAACACGATCGATCGAATTCCTCCGGGCTGTACGACCGCTGGCTGCGTGACGACGCTGGGCGGCGGCTTCTCCGCCCCTATTCGCGTGGCGGTGGACGGCAGCGGGAATGTTTACGTAGCTGACCAGAGCGACACCGTAGAGGAAATGCCTCCGGGCTGCGCTGACTCCACTTGCGTGACGCCGCTGGGTGGCGGTTTCAGTAGTTCCACAGGGGTAGCTCTGGACAGTGCCGGCAATGTCTATGTGGCCGGTGCGAACGCGGTGTACAAGATGCCCCCGGCGTGCGGGACGGCCACCTGCGTCACGACGCTGGCTAACGGTTTCAACCAACCGGAAGGGCTGGCGGTGGATGCCGCCGGCAATGTGTATGTTGCCGACAGCGGAAACGCCGCAGTCAAGGAGATTCCCGTGGGCTGCAGTTCGTCCGCCTGCGTAGTGACGCTGGGCGGCAACCACCCCAATGACGTGGCGCTGGATGCGAGCGGCAATGCGTATACGGCCGGCTTTATCTCGCAGGTGGAGGAAATCAATCTGTCCAGTCCTCCCAGCCTGAGTTTTGCTACGACCAGCGGCGGCTCGCAGAGCAGCGACAGTCCGCAGGCGGTCACAGTGGGAAACATTGGCAACGCGGCGCTGACGTTCCCGGTTCCCGGCACGGGTACGAACCCGAGCGTCTCGGCGAACTTCACTCTGGACGGGTCGACGACCTGTCCCCAGGTCACCACCTCGTCTTCGGCGGGCAGCCTGGCTGCCGGAGCCAGTTGCAGTCTCGCGGTAGACTTCATTCCCACCACTTCCGGGCAAATTTCCGGATCCGTGGTGTTGTCTGATAACAGCCTGAACGCTTCGAATGGGATGCAAAGCATCGGGCTCAACGGCTCCGGGGTGACGCCGGTGTTTGGGTATGAGGAGACGGCGCAGGACGCGAGCAATCACTCGACGACGTTGCCGCAGAGCGACAGTCTGGTGGTAAGTGGATGGGCAGCGGACCAACAGGACGGCGCGCCCGTCCAGCAGGTAGCGGTTCTGATAGACGGAACAGCGGTGGGGAATGCCACTCTGGGAGGGTCGCGGCCCGATGTGGCGAATGCGTATCACAACCCTTCGTATACCAACTCCGGCTGGAACTTCACCTATCCTGCTTCAGGGTTGAGCGGGGGGACCCACACGGTGACGGCGATGGCCTATGACTCTCAGGGTCTGTCGGCACGGCTGGTGGGGACAAAAACCATTACGGTCAACGCGCTGCCGCCGTTTGGGAGCGAGGAGGCGGCGCAGGATACGAAGACCCACTCGTCGACGGTGGCGCAGAGCGACAGTCTTGTGGTGAGCGGGTGGGCAGCCGATGTCCAGGAGGGCGCGCCCGTGCACCAGGTGACGATCCTGATTGACGGTGCCGCGGTGGGGAACGCCACGCTGGGAGGATCGCGACCTGATGTGGCTACTGCCTATAACAACTCTGCGTTCACGAACTCCGGCTGGACCTTCACGTATGGGGCTTCAGTGCTGAGCGGGGGTACCCATACGGTGACGGCGATCGCCTACGACACCCAGGGTCTGTCGACACAGCTGCCCGGGGCAAAAACGATCACTGTGCAGGCGTTAGGGCCATTGGGCAGCGAGGAATCGGTCCGCGGTGCGACGAGCCATTCGGCGACGGTGCCGCAGAGCGACAGCCTGGTGGTGACGGGGTGGGCCGCGGACTGGCATCAGGGATCGCCGGTGAGCCAGGTGTCGATCCTGATTGACGGCACAGCGGTCGGAAACGCAACCCTGGGAGTGTCGCGAACGGATGTGGCTGCGGTGTACAACAACTCTGCATTCACGAACTCCGGCTGGACCTTCACCTATGCGGCTTCAGGGCTGAGCGGGGGAACGCATACGGTGACGGCGGTCGCGTCCGATAACCAGAGTCTGTCGACACAATGGTCCAAAACTTTCACAGTACAAGCGATAGGGCCGTCGGGCAGCGAGGAATCGGCCCGCGGTGCGACGAGCCATTCGGCGACGGTGCCGCAGAGCGACAGCCTGGTAGTAACGGGGTGGGCCGCGGACTGGCATCAGGGATCGCCGGTGAGCCAGGTGTCGATTTTGATTGACGGCACAGTGGTCGGGAACGCAACCCTGGGAGGATCGCGACCGGATGTGGCTGCGACGTACAACAACTCTGCATTCACGAACTCCGGCTGGACCTTCACGTATGCGGCGTCAGGGCTGAGCGGGGGGACCCATACGGTGACGGCGGTCGCGTCCGATAACCAGAGTCTGTCGACACAATGGTCCAAAACCATCACGGTGACGGCGACAGCGCCGCTCGGGAATGAGGATGCGGCCCAGGGTGCGACCAGCCATTCGGTGACGGTGCCGCAGAGCGACAATCTGGTAGTGACGGGGTGGGCCGCTGACTGGCACCAGGGATCGCCGGTGAGCCGGGTGTCGATTCTGATTGACGGCACGGCGGTGGGGAACGCAACCCTGGGAGTGTCGCGAACGGATGTCGCTGCAGCGTACAACAACTCTGCATTCACGAACTCCGGCTGGACCTTCACGTATGCGGCTTCAGGGCTGAGCGGGGGGAGCCACACGGTGACGGCGATCGCGTACGACAACCAGAATCTGTCGGCACAACTGCCCGGGGCCAAGACGATCACTGTAACGGCGTTAGCGCCGCTCGGGAAAGAGGAATCGGCCCAGGGCGCCACCAGCCATTCGGCGACGGTGGCGCAGAGCGACAGCGTGGTGGTGACGGGGTGGGCCGCGGACTGGCACCAGGGATCGCCGGTGAGCCGAGTGTCGATTCTGATTGACGGCACGGCGGTCGGGAACGCAACACTGGGAGGATCGCGACCGGATGTGGCTGCGGCGTACAACAACTCTGCGTTCACGAACTCCGGCTGGACCTTTACCCATGCAGCTTCAGGGCTGAGTGTGGGGACTCACACGGTGACTGCGATTGTGTATGACAACCAGAGCCAGTCGACGCAGCTAAGCGCGGCGAAGACCATCACTGTGACCCGTGGTGGAAGCTAAGCCGCCGGGCAGGCTCTAACCGGTCCGCGTCTCGCTGGCGCCTGGCCAGGGTCAGACAATGATCCTGACAGGCGCCAACGAGCGAGTCTCCTGTCGTTTGACTGGGACAGCGCTGTGCCCCTGTTGATGGGCTCCTGGTGTGGTCCCTCAGCCATTAAAATTCTGCGCAGCATGAGATTGCTTCGGGTCATCTCCCAGGGAAGCTTTCCAGAAGCGGAAATCCCTGTCGAACCCTTACAAAACCACGTTCTTCAGGCTCGAATTTCGCAAGCTGTTTGTTTTGTTGGCGTCCCCGACGGGGTTTTGAACCCCTGTTATCGCCGTGAGAAGGACCCCTGAACCGTAGCCGATTGAAGCTACAGAGCAAGATTGGCCTTGAACAATCTGTTTTGGCGCCTTCGGGAACTGTTATCAAAACCTTTATATAGGCGATTCAGCAGTGATCAGTCTTATCCTTCATCAGAATGAATGCCAGCTGCCATGTTTGAGCCCCCTCGACGAAGACCTGAAGTTGATGGCCATCAATAAGGCGTTCTTCCGCCTGTCGCGCCGTAAATCTCCGCAGTGATATAGGTCGCGTCCTCCGACGCGAGAAAAACAAAGATCGGCGCGAGTTCTGCTGGCTGGGCTGGCCGTTCGAAAGCTGTGTTCTTGCCGAACTGCTTCACCTTGTCGGCGGGCATCGTCGATGGAATCAGCGGGGTCCACACCGGGCCGGGTGCGACTCCGTTGACGCGGATCTGTTTTTTTGCGAGCGCCTTCGCCATAGCTTTCGTCAGGCTCACCAGTGCGGCCTTAGTCGGCGCGTAAGCCAGCAGATTTTCGCTGGGTTCCCAGGCCTGGATCGAGCAGGTGTTCAGGATCGATCCGCCTTTGGGCAGAACGGACGCTGCGGCCTGGGAGATGAAGAATGTTCCAAAGACATTTGTCCGGAAGGTGTGCTCGAACTCCCGCTCGGGTACATCAGCGATGTCATCGTAGGTTCGCTGGAATCCGGCATTATTGACGACGATGCCCAGGCCACCGAGTTTGCCAGTGGCTGTCTGCACCAGCTTCTCGCAATAGCGCTTTTTGCCAACGTCACCCGGAACAAGGATGACCTTCTGTCCCGCATCCTTCACCCATTTTTCAGTTTCGCGAGCGTCGTCTTCCTCCTCGGGCAGAAAGCTCAATACAAGGTCCGCACCCTCTCTGGCGAATGCGATCGCGACAGCCCGGCCGATTCCGCTGTCGGCGCCGGTAATGATGGCGACCTTGTCTCTCAAACGGTTGTTGCCTGCATAGCTTTCCTCGCCATGATCAGCCGGGGGAGACATTTGCTTGTCTTTGCCGGGGGCCGGATGTTTGGTTTGAGGGAACGGCGGCTTCGCTCCCGCTTCTTTTGGTTCGGCGCTCGATGGTTTTCGTGGCATGGCCTCTGGTGTACTCATGTTCTGAGATGCGCATCAGCCTTTGCTGTGTGGCCAGAATCCAGGATCGCCGTTGCGGTGTCGGACGTGCATAACTCCATCAGCGGTGTGGTGCAGTCGCAGTCGAGATGACCGTGGACGCGCCCAGCATTCCAAACAGAAATCGGCTGGCTGAAATCCGCGGTACCGGCCGGAGGTCCCGGGACAAGATCTTTTTCCACGCTTCAAACAGGAGCAATCGCCTTCGCATCTCAGTTCAGAGCAAGGCAATCCCTGGAGGGAACACATATGGCCGAGCAGTCACTGAAAGAGCTTTTTGTCGATGAGCTGAAGGATCTATACAACGCAGAAAACCAGTTAGTAAAGGCCTTGCCGAAGATGGCCAAGGCATCAGAATCTCCCGAACTGAAGGCCGGATTCGAGGAGCATCTGGAGCAGACCAAAGGACACGTCGAACGCCTTGAAACCATTTTTTCGAAGCTGGAGGAGAACCCAAAAGGGAAGAAATGCAAGGGTATGGAAGGCCTGGTCGAGGAGGGCTCGGAAGCGATCGAAGAGTACGAAGGGTCGGTTCGCGATGCCGCACTCATCGGGGGAGCTCAACGTGTTGAGCACTATGAGATGGCTGCCTACGGAACCGTGATCGCGATGGCCAGGCAGCTGGGCGAGTCCGAACACGCCCGGTTGCTGGAAAAGACCCTGGAAGAGGAGAAGGAGACGGATGCCAAGCTCACCTCTCTCTCCAAAAAGGTGAACCCCGTCGCAGCGGAAGCGACCGGACGAAAGGAAGCTGGAACCTCTGCAAAGAAAACCGCTGCTCATCACGCCGCGTGACTCAGACAATATGGACCCCTGAGGAGAGATTTTTCAGGGGTCCACACTCCCCTTCGCCCATCTGTCCGATCCCAGCGATAAGGGCGGTCTAGTCCGGGGCCCTCGAACTCGAATCGCACGACGTAATTCACTCCTTCTGGGTTCCAGCCCTGCCGAGCCGGTGGCGCAGGAGCGTACCAGCTACTCGTCGGTGCGGAAAGGGGCGGCGGGCTGGCCTGCGCTGTTGAATAGCGTTGCGGCGGCACGATCCTGCCAGGAATAGCGCACGGCCGTGGGCTGTTGGACGAGTGAAGTGGAGACCACGACGACGCCGTTGACCAGGTGAGCGTCCGCGGGAAACCAGTGGTGATCGGCACCGGCGATCTGGAAGGTGCCGCGGCCCCGGTCTTTGAGGCAGAGACCGCCCTCAGCGTGGGCGAAATGAAGCAGGATGGCCCCCTGCGCGATTTCGGAGGAGCTGAGCGTCGGACCCTGCTCACCGGCCCGCTGTGCGTCATGCTGGGAAATCGCGGGTGACACTCGACACTGGGCCTGCGCGAACGACTGCGGTGGCAGGGCGAGCGCCAGCGCAGCGATGGCAAGCGTGAGGCAAGTGCGGGATGCACCGCATGACGTGAAGGAGCGCAGCGGCTTCGGCGTTGTCATTGGGCTTCTCCCGTGTGCTGGGCGGCGCCTGCGGTGAGTTGTCGAAAGAGCGCAGGGTCATACTCTTCGAGCGCATTGATCCCGTGGAGGTGATTGGCGGAGACCCAGGGGAGCCACAAGCGGTGCGAGCCGACACCGCGCCCGCGGGGGCCGGGTCCGAGGCCGAAGTTTTCCTGCTGCCAGCCGGGACCGCGCATGTCGTACAGGCGGCCGGGGAGGGCCACCATCGATTTGGTGTCGTCCAGCA
>DASXFH010000174.1:0-12038 GCA_036489655.1 Acidobacteriaceae bacterium
GGTCGGCGTGGAATGGTCGTTTTCGAAGAAGGCGGAGTAGGAGTCCATGTCGCGGCGAAAGCCTTTGCGCAGGAGTAACTCTGCCCCTGACAGTTCGAGTGCTGGATGAAGTTCAGCGCCGTGGGTTCCCTGGACGCAATGATCGGGCCACAGCCGCTCGCCCGAAATTGGATCGAGATCGAACGGCTTTCGTCCTTCGTGGCTCGATGCAAAGGAGCAGTGGCCGGGAGGATGCCAGTCCTGGGTGAGCAGAAGGTGCACGAACCGGGGGGCGATCGCCTGGATCACCGGGATCACGGCGTCACCTTCCGGGACAGCTAAAGCCCCGCCAGGGCAGAAATCGTTCTGCACATCGACAACGATCAGAGCATCCTGGCCGGTGATTTCCATTCGCATTCAGAATGCCACGGTCCTGGATCGTGCGCTGATCGTGCGCTGCTTCAGGTCGTCGGTGATCCGCCTGCCGCCAAAGGGGAATCAGGACTCCACGGTACTCTGACCAAAGTGGGGCTTCTTTCCCCGGGCTCAGCCGAATTTCGGACGGGCGCCCGGATTGAGAGTCGTGATTGAGAGCCGTGATTGAGAGTCGTGGCCCCCCGAACCGGTCCCGGGCCAGCCTGCCTTTCTTCGGTGATGTGGTCCGGAATGCGCAAGTCCGTTAACCTGCTGGATATGAGTTCTATTCAGGTTCAGCTCCCCGATGGCTCCCGGCGCGAGGTGCCCGCCGGCACAACGCCGCTGGCCATCGCCGAAGCCATCTCTCCGCGTCTTGCCCAGGCCGCTGTTGTGGCCCGTGTCCGGCCCCTGCGCGCCGCTGTCCCCGCTGCGGCAGCCAGTGAAGGCGCCGAAGCCTCCATGTATACCGCCGAAGATCCGCATGCCGAGCGGCTGGTCGATCTGAGCACGCCGCTCGAGGAAGACGTGGCGCTGCAGCTCATCACCGAGAAGGATCCCGAGGCGCTGAAGGTGTTGCGGCATTCGGCCGCGCACGTTCTGGCAAC
Source organism: Acidobacteriaceae bacterium (assembly GCA_036489655.1). GTDB lineage: Bacteria > Acidobacteriota > Terriglobia > Terriglobales > Acidobacteriaceae > Palsa-343. Next base: position 1,002 of record DASXFH010000174.1, read on the forward strand.
CGCCGTCACCGAGCTGTTTCCTGAAACGAAGCTGGGCCATGGTCCGGCGACGGAGGTGGGCTTCTTTTACGATTTCTGGCGGCCGACGCCGTTTACGCCGGAGGACCTGAAGCTGATTGAAGGCCGCATGGCGGAGGTGGTGGCGCGGAACGAGACATTCGTACGGGAGTCTGAGCCGCGCGAGCAAGGTTTGCAGGAGTTTAAGGCCGGTAACGACTTCATGAAGGTTCACTTTGTGGAGAAGTTCACGCAGCCGGGCGAATCCATCTCGCTGTACCGCAACGGCAGGTTCGTGGATTTCTGCCGAGGGCCGCATGTGCCGGCGACCGGCCGGGTGAAAGCCTTTAAGGTCATGAGCCTTTCCGGCGCCTACTGGCTTGGCGACGAGAAGAATGCCCAGCTCCAGCGCATTTATGGCACGGCTTTCTTCTCGAAGAAGGACCTCGACGCATATCTGGAGCGGATTGAAGACGCCAAACGGCGCGACCATCGCCGGCTGGGCAAGGAGCTGGAGCTGTTCACCGTGAGCGAGGAGGTTGGCGCGGGTCTGCCGCTGTGGCTGCCCAAAGGCGCGACCATCCGTCGCCTGCTGGAGGAATACATCCTCGGCCTCGAGCGCCAGATGGGCTACGAGCACGTCTACACACCCAGTTTGGCGAAGGTGGATTTGTACGTCCGGTCGGGGCACTGGGAGCACTACCACGAGGACATGTTTCCTCCCATGGACCTTGAAACGGAGCAGATGGTGCTGCGGCCGATGAACTGCCCGCACCACATCCTTGTCTATGAGGCGAAGCTGCACAGCTATCGGGGCCTGCCCGTGCGTCTGGCCGAGCTTGGCGCCATGTATCGCTACGAGCGATCGGGGGCGCTCAGCGGACTCAGCCGCGTCCGCTGCATGACCCTGAACGATGCGCACATCTTCTGCACTCCGGAGCAGATCAGGGAAGAGTTTTCGAATGTGATGAAGCTGGTGGAGCGCGCGTATAAGGATTTGGGCATCACGAAGTACAGCTACCGTCTTTCCCTGCGCGATCCGGGCAACAAGGAGAAGTACGTCGACAATGACGCTATGTGGGAGCTGGGCGAGCGCGTCCTGCGGGAGGCGCTTGACTCGCTCGGCCTCGCCTATCGGGAAAGCCGGGGCGACGCCGCTTTCTATGGTCCCAAGCTCGACATCCAGCTGGCCGACGTCATGGGCCACGAGGAGACTTACTCTACGGTGCAGCTGGATTTTCACCTGCCCAGTCAGTTCGGGCTGAAGTACACGGCTGCGGATGGTACGCAGCCGCGACCGGTGATGATCCATCGCGCCATCATCAGCACGATGGAGCGCATGGTGTCGTACCTGATCGAGATGTATGCCGGAGCGTTTCCGCTGTGGTTGGCGCCGGTGCAGATGGGTCTGGTGCCCATCAGCGAGCGGCATCATGGGTATGCGAAGACGGTGCAGGAGCGTCTGCAGCAGGCGGGCTTCCGTGTCGAGATCGACGCGCGCAACGAGAAAATGAACGCCAAGATTCGCGATTTCACGCTGCAGAAGATCCCTTATGTGCTGGTGATCGGCGACAAGGAGGAATCCGCGACCGCAGTGAGCGTGCGCACGCGCGGCAAAGGCGATCAGGGCTCGGCGCCGCTTGAATCCTTTGTGGCGCAGGCTCAGGAACGGGTGGCGAGCAAGAGCCTCGAACTCTGAAGGGCACCGGCTGTCTCAGATCGAGACGGCCGGTGCCCAAAGTTTTTGCGGGCCGGCCTCGGCGTGACGTAGCCCAAATCGCCCCATCTCCCTAGAATCGGCAGCAGAAGATAGAACTTGAACTGCCGGACGGTAATCATGCGAACGATGCGGCGACCGCTCTGTACCTTTGAACCTTTCCACGTCAGCGCCCGTTTCCGCCTCACCATGGAAACCGCCATTCGCGATCTTGAGGCGGGTGCGGCGCGGGATGAGCAGCTTCTCCCGCTTCTGAGCGACCCCAGCCATCGCTGCCGGCACCAGCGCCTTGTTGAGAGCCAGCTGGAGCGGGCGTTTCAGCTCCACGAACTGCTCGCCCGTACCTGCGTTCGCCCGGATCGCGCCGCCTGATCGCGGTTCAGCCCTGTGGACGCGTCTCGCCAGGCTTCTTTTCCGTCTGCGGATGCGGCTCCTGCCTGTGCTGCGGCGCTGGCCGCGCTTCGGGTTTCGACTGAGGCCGGGACTCGTTACGCGGCTGCGTCTGCGAACGCGGCTCATTCGGCCGCGCTTTGGGCTGCGGACGAGCAACGGTGGGCGCATTCGTTCTGGGCTGCGGCTGCGTACGGCTTTCCGGTGGACGCATCGGCTGATTCCGCACCTCGGGCCGCGTAGCTGGCCGTCCATGCGGCGCGGGCGCATTCCGGCTTTCCGGACGCGTCGCCTGTGGCGGCTGCGCTGCCGGTCGTGACTCCTGTCGCGGCTGGTTGTGCACGGCCGGACGTCCCGGTGTTGGCCGAGGCACATTCGGCGGAACGATACCGGGATGGTTCGCGGCGGGAGCGGCCGCGTGAATCGCCGGCGCGCCATGGAAGTCCTGGGGCCGCGAAGCTGGTACGCTCCGGCCGTCGTTGATGGGGCGGTTCTCCGCGAAATTCTGTGGCCGTCCATGGTTCTGCTGGGCAAACTGAGCGCGGTTTCGCTGGGCCGTTTGCGCCAGCGTGTGCTGTGCGGGCAGCGGAGCAAAATGCTGTTCCTGCCGAGCGGCTTCCTGCTGCCGCGTCGGCCGGTAATTGAGGCCTCCGCGCCCGCCGTTGTAGGAGACGCGGGTGTTGTTGTAGATATTCGTCACGCGGTAGTTGTAGACGTAACGGACCTGGGTATTCACGCGCGTGACATCGCGGTTGTAGTAGAGGTGATTGTCGCGCCAGTAGCCGCCTTCATAGCCGTTGCCGTTGTAGCCGTAGCCGTAGTTCACTCCGCCATAAAAGCCGACGTGCTGGCCCCAGTAGCCGTGATGCCACGCGTAGCGATTATTGTCCCAGCCCCAGTAGCCGGGGGTCCAGAGCGCTCCGACGAACGGCGCCATGACCCAGGCGCCGGGAACCCAGTAATAGCCCTGGGGCGCGTAAGCCCAATAGCCGGGTGTCCAGAGATAGTTCGGGCCAGGAGCGGGTGGCTGATCGTACTCCGGAATCTCGGGTGGCGGCTGGGGAGCGACGTCTTCGGCGGTCTGGGAGTAATCCTGGCTGTATTGCTGTTGATCCGGCGGAGGAGCCTGATCGTAGCCGGACTGATCGCCGGGCTGCTCGGCGGGCTGCTCGGCGGACTGATCCGCAGGCGGAGCCGGCGGATTTTCCTGAGCTGGAGCGGCGGTGGTGCTGCTGGCTGGAGCCAGATTCGCGGAAGCCGGATCGGCTGCAGGCTGGTTCTGCGGCTGTTCCTGCGACTGCGGCTGGTTCTGGGCACTGTTGCAGCCAGCCAGCACAAAGGCGAGAGCGATTGCGGGAAAGAGAAGAGCGCCGATCCTGTTCATGGCAATCTTGGATGCTAACAGTGTTTATCGCGCAGTGCTATGCTGGCGCGATGATGAAACGGATCAGCGGTCCTTTCAGCGTGAAAGTGCTTCCTCAGAAGGCAGATAACCCACAGGCTGAGGCGGCTGGCCTGGGCCGCATGGCGCTGGACAAGCAGTTCCATGGCGATCTGGAGGCGACCAGCCAGGGTGAGATGCTCAGCGTGCTGGACCGCTCGACCGGCTCCGGCGGCTATGTGGCCATGGAGCGGGTCACCGGCATTCTGGCCGGAAAGCGCGGCAGCTTTGTTCTGATGCACCAGGCCACGATGGCTCGCGGCAATCCGGAAATGGCGATCGCGGTGGTTCCGGATTCAGGGACCGAAGAGCTTTCTGGACTGCGCGGCACCATGGAAATTCGGATCGAGGACAAGCAGCATTTCTACGACTTCGACTACGAATTCGGGAGCTGACCCCTCTGGGAGGAGCTGGGAGCTGGGAGCCGGGGGCTGGGAGCTGGGGGCCGGGAGCTGGGGGCCTGGTCGATTCACATCGACGGAAGCTTGCTGCTATTCTCTACGGGCGCTATGTGGGAGTTATTGGGGAAGGTTGCGGTTTGGGCGGCTGACGTTACGCTTTTGAGCGGCATCCTGGCGCTGATTGAAATTGTGATTGAGAGAGACCGGGGATGGGCGTCGGCTCTGGACGAACGGGGCTGGGGCAAAAGGCTTCTGGCAGGAACCCCCGTCGTCCGATGGATCGATAAACCGTACATCACCGCGTACCATTTGCTGGTTTTTGGAGCCCTGCTGCCGATGGTGCTGTGGAGCCAGTACCAATTTGGCGTTCTCGCTGGGCTCGGGTTCGTGGCTCGTGCCGGTCACCCCTTCGCGGATGTCCTGTTTTTCTTTTCTGCGTTTCTGGCGATTTGTGTGTTCGAAGACTTTCTTTGGTTTGCGCTCAACTGGTATTACTCCGGGAGCCTGACGGACCTGCTGGCGGGAGAGATCTGGTGGCACACGGGGTGGGTTCCGCTGGGCGCCTCGGTGAAGCTGCCGCGTTTCTATTTGTCGGTGGGAGGAATTGCGCTGGGGCTTCTGGGAGTTAGCCTGGTTTTGTTGAGGTAACCAACACGAGGGGTATGTGTGGATCTCCGGAGTCGCTTAACACCTCTTCGTCGCCGGCAATCGCAAACGGGGACAGTGATTCCGCTGGAATTGAACCTGCGATACATTGGAGGGCTTCCGAATCGGCGGTGAGCCTATACGATTGTCACGGCCTGGACACCCAGCCGGAACGATGTCGACCCGAAGGCTTCCGACTACGCTCAGAGTTTCCTTCCGTTTGCCACCGTGCGGGCCAGGGTGACTATTCGCATTTATTGAGAGCGGACCACTCAAGCACCTGCCTCTTAAATTGGCCCGATTACCGGCAATCGGAACATTCGAATCATAGTAAGGAAACACAGGTCCATTCGACTCGCACCGGAATTGCTGTTGCGCAAAAGCGCGCAACAAATTCGAAGGCTCGCTCAGGATGACAGCGGTTTTGTTTTCCCCCTGGAACTTGAAGTAGGTCGGCAGGTGCGAGGCCAGAGTGTCGCTGGCGGAGTAAACGAACGAAGAGCAACCGCAGATCTTTCCGTCTCGCGACGTGAGCCTTCAGGGTGACAGCTCGATGGGGTGGGTTGGGGCTGCATGACCCCCTGACCGGCCGGCGCATGCCGGGTTCCGCGCACCTTTTCAGGTGACCGCCATCACTGCTAACGGCTCAGGCCGAGGCGTAACGTACATCGGTTTTGGAGGTGGAGCGCTCTCGGTGTGCGCTGGACGCGCCGAGGTGAACGGTCTATTGATTCGATGGGTCTTAGCGCAGCCCGTGCGTGCGCCTTTTGTGTTGGCCGGACCGGGCGCGCCGGCGGAAACGGGAGATGGATGAGCTGGAAGGACGAATACCGCAGCAAATCAATGAGCGCCGCGCAGGCGCTGACGGCCGTTCGTTCCGGGGGCCGGGTCTGGATCCAGTCGGGGGTGGGGACGCCTTCGACGCTGGTGAACGCGCTGGTGGCGCGGGCGCCGGAACTGCGGGATGTGGAAGTCGTCCACATGATGACGCTGGGCTGCGCCGATTACACGAAGCCGGAGTATGAGGGGCGCTTTCGGCACCGGGGATTGTTCATTGGGCCGAACACGCGGGAGGCGGTGGTCGCGGGCCGTGCCGATTACACGCCGATCTTCCTGAGCGAGATTGAAGGTCTGTTTACCGGTGGGCAGCTGCCGCTCGATGTGGTTCTGATGCAGGTGTCGCCACCGGACGCGCACGGGTTTATGAGCCTGGGCACGACGGTGGACTGCACGCTGACGGCTTCTCGCTGCGCGAGCACCGTGATTGCGGAAGTCAACGAGCAGATGCCACGGACGCATGGCGACACGTTCATTCACATCAGCCACATTCACGCCATCGTCGAGAGCAATCGGCCGCTGCTGGAGCTGAAGACGGAGCCGTTCACGGACATGCACCTGCGTGTGGCGCGCAATGTGGCCTCGCTGATTCCCGATGGCGCGACGCTGCAGACGGGCATTGGCGGCATACCGGAGGCGGTGCTGACCTGCCTCGACGAGAAACGCGATCTGGGGATTCACACCGAGATGTTCTCCGACGGCGTGATCGAGCTGATGGAGTCCGGGATCATCAACGGGGATCGGAAATCGCTGCATCGGGGCAAGGCGGTGGCGGCGTTTGTGCTGGGGACGAAGCGGCTCTTTGATTTTCTTCATGACAATCCCAGCCTGGAGTTCCGTTCCATCAGCTACACCAACGATCCGTTTGTAGTGGCGCAGAACGATCGCATGGTGGCGATCAACTCGGCGCTGCAGGTGGATTTGACGGGTCAGGTCTGCGCCGATTCGCTGGGGACAAAACCGTACAGCGGCTTTGGCGGGCAGCTGGACTTTATTCGCGGGGCGGCGCGGTCGAAGGGGGGCGTGCCGATTATCGCGCTGCTGTCGACGGCGAAGGGAGGCCGGGTTTCGCGGATTGTGCCGGTTCTGGAGCCGGGGGCGGGCGTGGTGACCTCGCGCGCCGATGTGCATTACGTGGTCACGGAGCACGGCGTCGCGTATTTGCACGGAAAGTCGCTGCGGGAGCGGGCGGAGGCGCTGATTGGGATAGCCGGTCCGGAGTTCCAGGCGGACCTGGAGGACTTTGCGGTGCGCGCGCATTACCTGGAGCGGAAGACGGCGGCGCTGGTCTGAAACGCAACCGAGAGGAGGGCACGATGACGAATGCCGGGAAACGCGATCGTGGATCGTTGCGGATCGACACGGACGAGTGCAAGGGCTGCGGCTTGTGTATTGAGGCCTGTCCGCCGAAGGTGATCGAGCTGAGCGAGCGGCTGAACCCTTACGGCTATCGCACGGCGAGCTATCTGGGCGCGGGGTGTACCGGGTGCGGGATGTGCTTCCTGATGTGTCCCGAGCCGGGTGCGGTGACGGTGCTGCGTCTGGCGGCCGCACCGCACTCTGCGGCCACAGCTGAAGGAGCGCAGTCATGAGCCGGCAGTTGATGAAAGGGAACGAAGCCATTGTGAAGGCTGCGGTGCTGGCGGGGTGCCGCGGGTTTTATGGGTATCCCATTACGCCGGCGAGCGAGATCACCGAAGCGGCGGCGGAGTATCTGCCGCGGGCGGGAGGCGTGTTTCTGCAGGCGGAGAGCGAAATAGCGGCGATCAATATGCTCTATGGGGCGTCGGCGGCGGGGGTGCGGGTGATGACGGCTTCGAGCGGGCCGGGGATCAGCCTGATGCAGGAAGGGATCAGCTACATGGCGGGGGCGGAGCTGCCCTGTGTGATCGCCGATATTACGCGTGGGGGGCCGGGGCTGGGGAATATTGCCAGCGAGCAGAGCGACTACCACCAGGTGGTGAAGGGGGGCGGGCACGGCAACTACAAGACGATCGTACTGGCGCCGCATTCGGTGCAGGAGATGGCCGATCTGACGGCGCTGGCGTTTGAGCTGGCAGACCGGTACCGGAATCCTGTGGTGCTTATGGCGGATGGGTTTATCGGACAGATGATGGAGCCGGTGGAGTTTCCGCAGACGGCTGTGGAGCCGCAGCTGCCGAAGTGGGCGGTGGCGGGGACAGAAGAGACGCGAAAGAACCTGATCAGCTCGATCTACCTGAGCACGGATGAGCTGGAGAAGCATGTTCGCCACCTGGAGGCGAAGTACACCGTTGCGGAGCGGCTGGAGGCGCGGGCGGAGGAGTGGTACGCGGAGAGCTCCGATGTGTTGCTGGTGGGGTACGGAATTGTGGCGCGGGTGCTGAAAGCGGTGGCGGCGGAGGCGCGCGAGATGGGTTTGAGCGTGGGTGTGCTGCGGCCGATCACGCTGTTTCCATTCCCGACGGCGTTTTTCCAGAAGCGGGCTGAGCGGGCGAAGGTCTTCCTGGTGGTGGAGATGAGCACGGGGCAGCTGCTGGAAGACGTGAAGCTGGCGCTCAACGGGGCGCGTCCGGTGGAGTTCACCAGCCGGGTGGGCGGAAATGTTCCGGCGCACGAGGATGTTCTGGCGCTGACGAAGGAACTGGCAAGGCGGTACGCGGAAGTGGAACAGGTGGCCCATGTCTAACGAACCGGAAGCGAGCTACGAAGTCACGCACGAGCGGCCGAAGGCGTTTTACACCACCTTCGAGCGCAAGGACGAGCTGCAGCACCAAACGCACTACTGCCCGGGCTGCGGGCACGGCATGGTGCACAAGATGCTGGCTGAAGCGATCGACGCGCTGGGGATTCAGAATCGGACGATCCTGATCAGCCCTGTCGGGTGCTCGGTGTTTGCTTACTACTACTTTGACGTGGGCAATATTCAGGCGGCGCACGGGCGCGCGCCTGCGGTGGCTACGGCGGTAAAGCGGAGCCGGCCGGAGAGCATCGTGGTGAGCTACCAGGGGGATGGGGACCTGTCGGCGATTGGCGCGGCGGAGATTCTGCATGCGGCGAATCGCGGCGAAGCGATCACGGTGATCTTCGTGAACAACGCCATCTACAGCATGACCGGGGGACAGGTGGCGCCGACCACGCTGATTGGCCAGAAGAGCACGACGACGCCGGGCGGGCGCGATCCCGGGAATACAGGGTATCCGCTGCATGTGAGCGAGCTGCTGGCGACGCTGGAGGCGCCGGTGTATATCGAGCGGGTGGCGCTGGGGGACAACAAGCAGGTGGCGCAGGCGCATCGCGCGGTGCGGAAGGCGCTCGAGAACCAGGTGAAGGGGCTGGGGTTTTCTCTGGTCGAGATTTTGTCGCCGTGCCCGACGATCTGGAAGATGTCTCCGGTGGAAGCGCAGCGTTGGGTAAAGGACGTGATGGAGAAGACGTTTCCTCTGGGAGTGCTGCGCGACCACACGCAGGAAGCACTGGCGCGGAAGGCTCCGGAGAGCGCGCCGGGGAAGGACGAGATTCCGAAGATTCTGGGGCTGCCCAGCGGCGATCTGGCGGAGTGGCATGCGGCGGCTGGAGCGAAGCCGGCAACGCCCGATTTACAGGTGCGCGTTGCGGGGTTTGGCGGACAGGGGGTGCTGCTGCTGGGCGAAGTGCTGGCGGAAGCGGGACTGGATGCGGGGATGGAAGTCTCATGGCTGCCTTCTTACGGGCCGGAGATGCGGTCGGGCACCTCGAATTGCCACGTGCGACTGGCGCGGCATCCGATCGACTCGCCGCTGGTGGTGCGGCCGGATGTGCTGGTGGCGATGAACGAGCCCTCGCTGCGCAAGTTCTATGCCACGGTGCGGCCGGGCGGGTGGGTTCTCTACAACGGCGAGGCGCTGCCGGACGGTTGCGACCGAACCGACGTGCGGGTGCTGGCGCGGCCTTTCACGCATATCGCCGATGAGCTGGGCGACGCGCGCGCGCAGAACATGATCATGCTGGGGGCGCTGCTGGAATGCACCAACGTGTTGTCCCAGGAGGCCGTGGACGAGGCGCTGCGGCGGCTGGTGAAGAGCTTGAAATGGCTGGAGCTGGATGACCGGGCGATCGCGCTGGGGCGGCAGATGCTGCGCGAGTCGCTGGATGAGGTGAGCCATGAAGGCTGAAGCGGATCCCAATCTGATCGTCTATTTCGGCGGCGAGTACGTTCCGCTGCGGGAGGCGCGGGTGGGCATCCTGACCCACGCGCTGCACTACGGGACGGGCGTCTTCGAGGGGCTGCGCGGCTACTGGGACGATGCCGAGCACCAGCTTTTCCTGGTTCGGCCGCTCGAACACTATCAGCGCTGGAAGGAGAACTGCGGCATTCTGCGGATCGATGTTGCTGAGTCGGCAGGACGGCTGTGCGAGATCACCACAGAGCTGGTGCGGCGCAATGCTTTTCGCACGGATATCTATGTGCGGCCGCTGGCGTACAAGTGCTCGGAGCGGATCGGCGTAGCCACGGACGACCAGGATGCCTTTGCCGTGATCGCTCTGCCGTTCGGCGACTACCTGCCCGGTGACAAGGGACTGCATGCGGGCGTAAGCTCCTGGCGTCGCATCGAGGACAACGCGATTCCGGCCCGGGCCAAGATCTGCGGAGCCTATGTGAACAGCGCACTGGCCAGCGACGACGCGCGGCGCGCGGGCTTCGACGAAGCGCTGCTGCTGAACGAGAACGGGCAGGTGGCCGAGGGGGCGACCTGCAATCTGTTCATGGTGCGCCAGGGGCGTCTGATCACGCCGCCGGTGACCGACAACGTGCTGGAAGGCATTACGCGCGACTCCGTTATGGAGCTTGCGCGGAGGGAGATCGGGCTCACCGTTCAGGAGCGCTCGATCGACCGCAGCGAGCTGTATATCTGCGATGAATTGTTTCTGACCGGGACGGCGGTGGGGATTGCGCCGGTGGTCCGCGTGGATCATCGGCCGGTGAATGACGGGTCCATCGGCGCGGTGACGCGGGAGGTGCGCCGCCTGTATTTTGAAGCGGCGCGAGGACACCTGCGGGCGTACCGGAAATGGGTGGTTCCGGCGCTGCCGTCACAACAGGAGGGGGAGCCGCAGGCGGTTGCGCTGGCCGAATCGTTTGTAGGGCGGGCTATTCCGGGACTGCGGTGCGGGAGCGCCGCAAACGGCTGAGGCCGGAAGCTGCGCCGGCTGCTGCGACGACCTTGAGAACGTCGCCGGCCAGGAACGGAGCCACCGCCAGCGCGAAAATTGTCAACGGACCCTGATGGGTGAGGACCGCAAGCCATGCGGCTCCGGCGAGCAGAATCAGGAAGCTGCCCAGAGCTGCTGCGACGAGGGCGGGGACAAAGCGCGAGGCGCCCGGCCGGCGGAGACGCCGGAAGAGCGAGCCGGTGAGCCACGCTGCCGCCGGATAGGAGAGCAGGTAGCCGCCCGTGGGTCCCAGAAGATGCAGGAACGTCGCAGAGCCCACCGGGCTGAAGACGGGAAGGCCGGCCGCGCCTTCGGCGAGATAGGCGACCATGGTTGCCACCGACAAGCGCGGGCTGAGCATGAGGCCGAGCAGCAGGACCGCGAAGGTCTGGAGCGTGACCGGCACCGGGGTGAACCAGAGGGGAACGGAGACATGG
>DASXFH010000024.1:0-8695 GCA_036489655.1 Acidobacteriaceae bacterium
CGCGGTACAGAATGCGTTTTCGTCAGTTGTGCATCCTCGCCCTCAGCCTGGCCTTCGCAGGACCGGTGTACGCCGCCCTGCATCATGCCACGCACACCGCCTCGCACCATCGCCGGACCCACGCCCGCAGAACCGCACACGCGCGCGGAATCGCTCACGCCCGGCATGTCAGCCGTGTCAGTCACACGCGGCGCGCGGCCGTGCACAGCACCCGGGCATACGCTCCCGTGTACTACCGGCGCGCCGCCGCGGTCACGCGCATTGGTTACGTGCCGCCCCTGCGTGGCTCCATGGCCTCTCTTCTGCGCCAGAATCGCCGCAGCGATGCTGAAGGCCTGGTGCGCATCGAGGACGATGCCCAGCTGCGGCAGATGGAGGACGCCCGGGCTATCGTTCCCGTGCCTGCCAGCTATCGGCTCCGCGTCAATACGGATCTGCCCGTCGACCGCCGCTACTGCCGCCCGTGGACGGCCCAGTTCCTCACCGATCTGGCTTCCAGCCACTACGCCCGCTTTCATCGTCCTTTTCAGGTGAACTCGGCTGTGCGCACGGTGAATTTTCAGCGCACACTGCTGGAGATCAACGCCAACGCCGCGCCCGCTCGCGGCGATCTGGCTTCCCCGCATCTCACCGGCGCCGCTGTCGACATCGGCAAGAAGGGCATGAGTCTCTCTGAGATTGCCTGGATGCGCGCCCACCTGCTGCCGCTGCAAACCGCCGGAAAGATCGACGTGGAGGAGGAGTTCTACCAGGCCTGCTTCCACATCACGGTGTATCGCGGCTATGCGCCGCCGCGTCCGCCGCTCCAGATCGCAAAGAAGAAGACCCATTCCGCAACCACCACCCTGCTCGCCGAAGGCGTTCACTAAAGACCAGCGAACTTCGGCCGATTTGCCAGAATGAGATCGCCCGAGGAAGGATGCGACCCTCCCCGGGGGTTGTGCTGCTTCAAGAGAAGCAGCAGCAGGGTTACAACTGCCGCCACCAATCGCCAGTCAACGGCTATGGTGCCCGCTCGGGCGCGACAGATTGCGGATGGTTTGGCGCCACCGCCTCTATCCGCGTTCCGCCTTTAGATCGATCCCCACCTGCTGGCATTTTTTGTAGAAGTGGCTGCGCTCCAGTCCGAGCGCCTTCGCCGTGTTGGTGATATGGCCCTGATGCCGCTCCAGTTCCGCCAGCAGCGTGGCGCGCTCGAAGGCGGCGACCCTCTGGGCGAGGGGGCCATTGTCGACCGAACCGGACGGCAACGCTCCCTCTGGTGGCGCGATCCCGCTCCTCTGCGGCAACGCCAGCTCGACGGTTGCCTGGTCGACCGTCTCCCCCGCCAGCAGCAACAAGCGCTCGACAATATTCCGCAGCTCGCGGATATTTCCCGGCCACGACCACCCACGCAGCGCCTCAATTGCATCCGGCGTGAATGGCAAGGGCTTCCACCCGTTCTGCGCCGAGACCTGGCGCGCGAAGTAGTCCACCAGCGCGGCAATATCTTCGCTGCGCGCACGCAGCGGCGGCAGCGTGATGGGAAAGACCACGACGCGGTGATAGAGATCGCGGCGAAAACTGCCCCCCTCCACCATCTCCTCCAGATTGCGATGGGTCGCCACCACCACCCGCACATCCACCGCGACCGGCTTGTCGCCCCCGATGCGCTCGACCTCGGACTGCTCCAGCACGCGCAGCAGACGCGTCTGCAGCGCCACCGGCATGTCGCCGATCTCGTCCAAAAAAAGCGTGCCATGGTGCGCCTGTTCGAATTTGCCGATGTGTCTCTGCGCCGCTCCGGTAAACGAACCCTTCTCATGTCCGAAGAGCTCCGATTCGATCAGCTCGGCGGGAATCGCCGCGCAGTTCAGCGTGACAAACGGTCCCCCGGCCCGCGCGCTTTGATCGTGCAGCGTTCGCGCCACCAGTTCCTTCCCGGTGCCCGTCTCGCCGTAGATGCACACCCGTGTTTCGCTGGCAGCCACCCGACTGATCTGGGCCATCACGCGCTGCATCGCCTCGCCGGTCCAGATGAGCTCGTGCCGGCCGACGCGCCGGCGCAGATCGGAGTTCTCCGTCTCCAGTCGCTTGAGGCGCAGCGCATTGTCCACTGTGAGCAGCAGCTTGTCGGTGGAGAGCGGTTTCTCCAGAAAATCGAGCGCGCCCAGGCGCGTCGCCTTCACCGCCATTTCAATATGCGCCTGGCCCGACATCATCACCACCGGCGCCGCTACGCCGCTGGCCTTCAGATCCTCCAGCAGCGCAAGCCCGTCACGCTTCGGCATCACCACATCCGACAGGATCAGATCGAAGGGCCTCGACTTCGCCAGCTCCAGAGCCTTCGCGGCGTTGTCGCACACGGTCGCCTCATGGCCGGCCAGCCGGAAAGCCCGCGCCAGCGAAGCCAGGGTATTCGCTTCGTCATCCACGATCAGAATGTCGGCCTTGGTCATGCGTCCACCTCTTCCTGCACCAGCGGCAATCCGATGAGGAACCTCGTTCCTCCCGCTTCGGCGCCCTCAACGGCAATGGTTCCGTTGTGGTCGGAGATCACGGCCTGCACAATCGCCAGTCCCAACCCGGTCCCATGCTGCTTGGTCGTGTAATACGGCGTGAAGAGCCGCTCGCGCTCTTCCGGCGTCATACCCTCGCCCGTGTCCCCGATGGCGATGCGCGCCACTTCGCCGGCGCGCGCAACTGAGATGGTCAGCGTCCCCCCGCCGGGCATGGCGTCCATGGCGTTGAGCACCAGATTGGAGAGAGCGCGGTGCAGCAGCTCCGAGTCGCCGAGAATCGGCAGAGCCTCGGAGGCGATCGATGTCCCCACCTGGATGTGCTTCTCTTCGAGCGCCGGCCCATAGAGCTTAACCACGCGCCAAACTGCCTCGCGCGCGTCCATTTCGATGGCCTGCGGTTTGGGCATCTTCGAGAAATCGCTGAACCGGCCGATGATCGTCTTCAGGTTGGCAATTTCCGTCTGCAGCGTGGCGGCGCTCTCCGTGAAGACTTCGTCGAATTCCTTTGCGGGCAGACGGCGCGCGCGCACCATGTTCTCTACAGTGATCTGCAGGGGAAAGAGCGGGTTCTTCAGCTCATGCGCCAGCCGCCGCGCCAGCTCACGCCAGGCGGCTACCCGCTCCGTCTGCACCAGCTTGTCGCGCTGCTCGGTCAGCTGGCGCGTCATGTTGTTAAAGCTGCGCGCCAGCGCCCCAACCTCATCGAGCGAGTAGATGTCCACACGCGTTTCCCAGTCGCCCGCCGCCACTTCGCCGGCCGCGCGCGCCAGCTCTTCAATGGGACGGGAGACGCGCACCGCGATCCACAGGCTTACCAGCACCGCGAAGATGATGCCCAGACCGGCCACCCCGAAAGCCACGTCGCGGATGTGCTGTTGCACCTCCACCACCCCACGCCGCGAGTTGGCGACAACCAGCACCGCCAGCACGCTCCCATCCAGGCCCTTCAGCGGAATCGCCGTCGCATCCACGCTGTCCACGGGCTGTCTCGTGGGATACACCACACCGCCGGCATTCCTGCCGCTGTTCCGCGCCTCATTCACAACCGGCTGAAAGTGCGTAACGCCTGCCGTCTTCGCGCCCGCGCCGAAGTTCTGCACGTCAAACGAACCGGTGAGATTCCGATAAAGATAGACGTGGGTTCCGGCAGGCGTGGGGAAATCCGTCAGGAAAGAGGCGTCAATCTGCCGGCCGCCGACAACGTACAGCGGCGGATCGGAGCCAGCCACCGTTCTCACCGCGAACATGCCAGTCTGCGAAGTCCCGTCGGGCAGCTCTTCCTGCTTCAGGAAGGCCGGTTGGCCCGCCCCGGCAATGGCCGGTTCCCGGTAACCGAAGCGTGCCGTCCACTGGAACGACGAGAGGATGCTTCCGTCGTGGGCAACCAGTTCCAGATAGTCCAGCCGATATTCCTGGGCGAGCGGCAGCGCCGCCTGCAGGTACGACGCGGCATCGCCTCCGTTGCCGAGCTCGAAGGCAATTTGCTTCAATCCGTCGCTGGCCGCCATTCGATCGAGAGCGGACGCCGTATCCTCGGCGCGCCGGTTGAACTCCCGCTGGAACTGGTTCACCAGAGCCGAGGTCTGCTGCTGGTCAATGCCGTCAAAAACGTGCCGCACTCGCACCGAAACGGTCCAGGCCACCGCGACCACGAGTCCAACGACGGTGAGGGAAAACATGAGCAGCAGCTTTTGCCGCAGGTTCACTTCGCGCCCTCCAGCGAGGCATCCGCCAGCAGCGGCATGCCGTCTGGCGAGAGGCGCAGCTCCCGCACCCGCTCACCCGTGGCCCACGCACGCGGCAGCCACAGTAGGGGCACAATGGTCCCATTGGCGAGCACGCTTTGCTCCGTTTGCCACAGCGCGACGGGATCGGTAGCGGTCACCGTTCCATTCTGCCCGAAGTGAGCAATCATTTCGTCCAGAGCCGCTGCCGGACTGGCGGCTTCCAGATGCACCCGGCGCAGGACGAGCGCCGCGGGCTGGCTCGATCCCGCCGCCTGCACGGCAAAACCCGCCTCATGCAGATTCAGAGCCAGACGCTCCGCCGCCAGATGCATCGTCGCGCTGGTGTCTGCGCAACTGAGGACCAGGCCCGCCGGCGAAGCTCCGCCCCGCAGAGCCCGCGCTCGATCCAGGTTGCGCTCGGTTGAAAACAGGAATGAAAAGCCGCTCAGCGCCTCAGGCAGCAGGCTTGCCGTGACCTCGCCCTGCTTCTGGAAGATGACGTTGGAGAGCGCGGCGCGATCGAGAGACAGCGCCACCGCCTGGCGCATCTCGCGTCCGGCGAACGGGCCGCTGGGAGCGATCGTCAGAGCCAGCAGATCCACCGGTCGCGAAACCAGCACCTCCATGTGCTGCTGCTGTGCCTTGCGGATCGTCTCCGGAGGAACTTCGATGATGTCCGCTTTGCCCACGCTGAAATCGAGCCACTGATCGCGGACGGTGCGATGCGCATAAATCTCCACGCTGTCGACAAAGGGCCGCCCCGCCCAGCAGTCGTCGTTGGCGGCGAGCACCAGCGCGCCGTTCGCATAGCCGGTGACATGAAATGGTCCCGTACCGGTCACGGCCCCCGACGCGTCCTGCCGCGCAATGGCGAAGGCTTCCTGGGCGAGCAATGCGGGCAGGTCGGGGACCGCGTTATCGCTGACAAAGATGACGGCGTTACCCACGGCGCGGACGCTGCGCCATGGGCACGCAACCGGTGGCGATCCCGTCGCGCCGCGCGTACAAACATCCTTCAGAGATGTGACAACCGCTTCCGCCGTCAGCGGCGAACCATCCTGAAAATGCACATCCGGCCGCACCGCGAACTCCCAGCGATGATCGGCATTTTGCGAGGTCCAGTGCACCGCCAGTGCCGGCT
Organism: Acidobacteriaceae bacterium; assembly: GCA_036489655.1. Classification (GTDB taxonomy): domain Bacteria; phylum Acidobacteriota; class Terriglobia; order Terriglobales; family Acidobacteriaceae; genus Palsa-343. The sequence continues at coordinate 5,370 of DASXFH010000024.1, forward strand.
GCGCGACGCCCATGTCATTGACCGTCGTGAGCGTGTCCAGAACCAGCCGCCGCGCCAGCCCGTCCGGCATCTGCCAGGCATCGCCCTGAGTCTCGATGCGCAGCGTTCCGCCGTAATGCGGACGCGTGCGCGCCTGCGCGCCCATCGCCAGCGCCAGCAGCACCGCGCTAATTACAAAGCGCCGAGCCATTCCACACCTCGTAGCGCAGTGGCGCGTCGCGCCGCACAATGACGGTCGCGCTCGTGCCATCCGCCGACGGCCAGATTGCCGTCACCGCGCCATCCACAGAAACCGGCGCGCTCACCGGACTCGCCTCGCGCCCGGCAATCTCCCACGCGCGCAGACTGTCTCCCGCCCCCGCCGCACCCGATCCAGAAACCAGCACCTGCGCGCCCGAGCCGCAGCCGCTGCGCAGCAGGGCGAAATCGCTCCCCCAGTCATTGGCGCCGGCAATTGGCTTGATCGTGCCGCCGTCGATCAGCAGCACGCGCCCATCCACCAGCGTCAGCAGCAGCCCTGCATCGGTCTCATGCGGTACCTCGCCCGCTTCGTAGAACGGCGGCAGGTCCATGCCCAGACCCGGCGCCAGAACACCGGTAAAGTTGTCGCGCAACGCGTTGAAGAAAGCACTCTGCCTCGTACTGATGGGCCATGGATCGTCGCTGTCTGCGCACGTCACCGACAATGCCGTACCCACCCCCGCCGCCGTCTCGCCGCTGCTGCAGTGCACACCGGGCAGCCAGGCATCGAATGGATGGTCCGTCGCGGCGACCAGTTCCCCGCGCAGATCCCGCGGATACGGACGCGAGTGCGTGACGGGAAAGCTCTGATCCTGGTTCCAGGCGCTCGACCCCAGCGCAGCCGCATTGCGTTCGTAGGTCACAATCCGCTCCGGCTCCAGCACCACCAGCCGCTGCACGCCCCCCGTGACAAAGATTTTTGCATCGAGCACCGGCGCATCTTCCGTGATCACCAGCGCGCGGCGGATCGTGATGGTCCCGCCGTTGCCGCTGGGCGCCGCCGGAGCCAAAGGCACCGCCAGCATCGCCACGCGCGTCTCAGTGCCTTCCTGCACTTCGGCCACCCACAAGCCGCCCTGCAGATTTTGCGACAGGGTCACACGAATCAGCGTCGCGCTGTCATTGCCGCCGGACAGCACACCCAGGCCACGCAGATCCTGCTCCAGCAGCCGCCGGATGACGGAAACGTCATTCGCGGGCAGTGTCGACGTGTTTTGAATCAGGAGCCGCGCCGGACCCGGACCGCTGAGCGCCGCGATCTGGCGGGCAAGGTTGGAGGCCGGTTGTTCCCAGGTCGCCGCATGTGCCCACGGAACCAGCCATCCCCCCAGGCACACCAGCGCCGCACCCCAGATCCACAACCGCAGCCTGTCCATCATTCGCTGGGGCGGATTATATCGTGCGCCTCTCAATGTCTCTGCCCCCTGAAAGTGTCACCAAAATCCACCCCGGCCGCCTGTTTCGACAACCGGGGTGACCTCGCCCGGGCGGGTCTTCTTTTGAGCCTGTCTCCGACAAGCCGAAACCCTCCCCAGGCGGCAACCCGGACACCGCCCACACCTCAGTGTCCGGAAATGCCCGGCGTCGCAGGCGGATCATCCCCCTCCATCTGCCGCATCGCCCCCTGCTTCAGCGCCGGGCTTGCATCGAGGCCGCGAAACACATCGCTGGCGAAAAAGTACTTACCGTCGGACGGCACCATGACCATCTGGATTTTGTCCGACAGCCGCTCCGCGATGATCTTGTTGATCAGCAGCGGCGACTGGTTCAGCAGCTTCGCCTCGCTCGCCATCCGCTCCGCGTCCGCCGCGGCCGTCACGCGAATTCGATTCGCCTCCGCCTGGGCCAGCAGCTCACGCCTCTGCAGTTCCGCCTTGCTGTCGATCACCTTGGCCTGCCCTTCGGCGTCGGCGTTTTCAATCGTTGCCTCCTTGCGCGCCTCCGCCTCCAGCTTCGACTGCTCAATCTGCTTCTGCTTCAGCGGCAGCGTGTACTGCATGGCGTCGGATTCCCCCTTAGCCTCGACCACCCGGGCCTGCGCGTCGCCCTGCGCCTCTTTCACCTTCCGCGCCGCCTCGGCTGCGGCCTGCAGCTCGGCAATCCGCACCTCCTTTTGCTGAATATCGGTCTGCACCGCCATCTGATCGTCCTGCTGTTCCTTCAGCAGCAGATCCTGCAACCCCTTCGCATACTCCGGCGGCAGCTGGATGTTCCGCAGCATCACCTCTTCGACTCGAATGCCGTCCGCCCCGAGCTTCTTTGTGATCACCTCCGACGCCTCATGCCGGACCTCTTCCCGCTTCGAGCTGAAGATCTCCCGCACCGTGTACCCTGGAGCCAGATCGCGCCAGGCGCTGGCCACCACCGCCGGAACCATCTGCTCATCCACCGGCTGCGGCAGGTGTGTCTCCATCCAGTCGAGTCGTTGCGGATCCAGGCGATAGCGCACCGTGACCGCCAGGCCGATGTTCAGCCCCTCCTTCGACTGCACGTCCAGCGACTGCATCTCCAGCGCGGCTCTTTTCGCGCCCGCGCCTTCAACCACTCCCGTAGTAAACATCTTGTCCCGCAGATCGAACAGCGCCACACTCTCCATCAACGGCGTAACAAGATGCGCGCCCGAGTACAGTGTGCCCGGCAGCGGACCCCGCATCTGGCTGATACGCACCCCGCCCATCCCCGCCGGAATGACCACGATGCTGTCGGCCATCAGCCACGGCAGACAAGCCGCGACTCCCAGAGTCACCGATGTCCGCCAGCGTAGCGGGGCCGGTATCGTCGGTGCGGGCTTCCTCGGCTCCGCGTCAGACATCGGTGACTCCGTGTCCGACGCTGCCCTCCGGAGCTTCCGGTGATAGTCCACCCAGGTCCACAGGTCGTACAGCGTGATCCCCAGTGCGGAAGCCAGCAACAGCGCTCCCGCGACGATCAGCAATTCCTTTAGCGCAAGCATGGTTCTTCCCTCTCTCTCCTCTGCTCTCCCCGGATACGGGCCACCGCCTGCCCACTGAAGAACAGCCGGACCAGCCCACCGAACAAAAGTTCCTCAGCCAGCAGCCCGCACGAGACGCTCAGCAGCAGGGCTCCCACCACACTCACCGCTTCCGCAAACAGTTCCATCGCAACCCTCCTTTGCCCGTCGTCTGCCTTTACCGATCCGCCGGAGCCGCGGGCATCTCAGCCGCTGCGGCAACATCGGCCGGCCGATCCACACTCCCCGGCTCCGCCTTCGCCAGCACCGTTGTCGCCGGCTGGATGCCTGGCACTGCCGGCATTCCAAAGATTGCCGCGGTCTCGGCATCGCG
>DASXFH010000227.1:0-2205 GCA_036489655.1 Acidobacteriaceae bacterium
CAGACGTCGCGCGCAACGATCTTCCGCACCGGTCGGCTCGTGCCCCCTTCCGTGCCGGTGACCAGCTCTGCCCGCCCCGCCTCCGCCGCCGTTCACGATGCAATTGCAGATCAGGCGTCTCGATGACGACGAAGTTCGCCATCGGAGTGGCTATTCGTTCCGAGTGACAGCATCGCATTGTTAGCCCGTCTTCGCGGATTCGGGCATTTTGACGCTACCTATCCGTTTCCGATCAACGGTTTAGCCGAAAAGGTCTTCACTACAGGAGGTGCTTGGGAACGTTGCTGGTGGTGATGCGAGGTGGTGGCTGCGGCGGCAGATCGAGCTTGAGTTGCTGGACCAGGAGGCGGAGTTCCGGCTCCGGCTGGGTGTAGCGGGTCAGCAGCAACTCGCGCCCGTCGGTGGTCGGCAAATGGACATCGATCATCTGAACGGCGGCGAACTTCTCGAGAGCGCTGCGCGCGGTCAGCCCCGGCGCCAGAGCATGCAGGCGTCGCTGCAGGGTGACCTGCAGGCAGTACGCCAGGAAGGCAATGAAGATATGAGCTTCGACCCGACGCTCGTCCTGGTGGAAGATCGGGCGTATTGCCAGATCGCCTTTGAGGTTCTTGAACGCCTGCTCGACGGCGACGAGCTGGATATAATATTGCCACAGCAGCGCGGGATCGTTCTCGGTGAGATTGGTGCGCAGCAGATAGCGACCTTCGCGTCGCCGGACACGCCGCAGCTTCTGGCGGTTGAGGGTGTACATGAACATGGAACTTTCCTTGTCCATCTCGATATCGACCAGGCGCCACGCGGTCGGAGCGCGGGATCTTGCGGCACCCAGCTTCATCAGCATTTCCTCGCGTGGAACCTCCATCGCGGCCAACTCCCGCAGCCGCTTCCACAGCCACTTGAGCTGCCGGCGGCGCATCGCGCGTTCCTTGCTGACGCGATCGACGCTCTCGGCGAAGACGTAGAGTTCACCGTCCTCGGCCAATAGTTTGACTGCGACACCTGCGCGGGCCTCCTGCCAGGGCTCAGCCAGCAGCCGCTGCTCGAGACGCGACAGACGACCTTTCGGGGTTCCCACCAGATACTGCACCGGCGGATCGCTGGCTCGCATCTCCGCCAGCACCGCCTCGGTGGGGATGCCGCGATCCATCACCCAGACCCTCCGCGCGCGGCCGTACTGCCGTTCGATCTTGGCGAGGAACCGCCGCAAAGTCGTGCAGTCCGCGGTGTTGCCGGGCAGTATTTCGTAGGCCAGCGGCAGGCCGTCCGGGGTGACCACCAGCGCGATCACCACCTGCGGGCAATCCGACCGCTTGTCCCGGCTGTAGCCGTGGCGGCGCTTGTCGCCCTCCGCCACGTCCGAGGCATTGATCTCGAAATATGTGCTGGTCAGATCGTAGAGCAGCACATCGAAGTTCGCGTTGAACAGGTCACGCCATCGCGCCGTGAGATGCGAGAACAATGCATCTTTGTGCGCCAGCAGAACGTCGTGGCAGGCGTAGAGCTTGTGCGCCTCCGCCAGTCCGAAGTCCGCCCCCAGCAGGTCGGCCATGGCGCTGTTGCCAAACCATTCGCGATGCAGCTTCCACTCGCTGCCCGGCGCGATCAGCCGGTACGAGACCAGCACCTGCAGGATCTGATCCCATCGCGTTCCCTTACGACTCGGCGGCAGGCGGTCTGCCCAGAACTTGTCCAGTTGCAACTCTTGCCACAACTGACCGGCCAGCCAACAGGCTCCCCATTGGCGCGGCCGGCACAGTCGCATGTCCGACAGGCGAAGCTGGACCACTGACGCGTCTGACGCGTCGGCGGCACAGTGATCCTCAGGGAACAGCGCCATGGTTCGCGGCTGACCCGTGTCATCGTCGAGCACCTCGATCGCCTTGCGCCAAACCGCGGCCTGGGACGAGTTGATCTCGCCCAGATACAGCACGTGACGTTGCACGACGCGGCCACCCGCGACACGCTTGTTCTCGACCACGCTCCAATACTCGTGTGTCTTGCCGTCCTTCTTGCGCAGCGTCTTCCGTAGAAACATGACCCGGCGAATCTATCGGCGGGAATCTGATGGTGGGAATAGGGTAGGTCTTCACTACAGCCGATTTCAGCGGCGGCAGCGCTATACTTCCCATCCATATCAAGTATCTAGCGACATCCAACCGGCCAAAAATAGCCAATTTGGGCGGCGAATCCGCGAAGACGGGCTAG
>DASXFH010000239.1:0-13219 GCA_036489655.1 Acidobacteriaceae bacterium
CCGCCGATTCTTCTTGCCTTCCCGCGTAACGCACGACAAACTGAAAATGAGGAGAGCTCTGTTCACGACGAACAGAGCTTTTTCTTTGACTCGCCCAGGCGGGATCACGCTCTTTGAGATTGCTGCTGACCCATCGGCTACAAGCTACCGGCTACCGGCTCCCAGCTACCGGCTCCAGGGCTGCAGTCCTCCCAGCTCCCAGCTCCCAGCTCCCAGCTACCGACTACAGCCTGCAGTCCTCCCAGCTCCCAGCTACCAGCTACCGGCTACCGGCTACCGGCTACAGGCTACAGGCTACAGGCTACCGGCTGCAGTCCTCGTGCTTGCCACACATACGCTTGAGGCCCCAGCTAAGTACCCTGCTTGCCACACATAGCAAAACGGCTTTCGAGTAAGTGCTGTGTTTTTAAACACATGCACCCTTTGCGCAGAAATTTTTTCCCGCCTCAGGCAATGATCGCCAAAACGTCGCCCGCCCCGACCGTGTCGCCAGCCGAAACCTTCAGCTCCACGACCTTCCCGGCTTTGGGCGATTTGAGCTCGTTCTGCATTTTCATCGCTTCGATCACCACCACGCCCTGATGCGCCTCGATCTGCGCGCCCCATTCAACCAAAACGCGCACCACGCGCCCCGGCATCGAAGCTTTGATCGTCACCGGACCTTCGCCGCTGCTGTGCCTTCGACGCGCCTTCAGCGATCGCGGATCTTCCACACCGTAAGCGATCCGCTCCGGCCCCAGCAGCAGCGCCGGCTCCTCCGCATGCGCATCGAGCACCACCCGATGCGACTGACCGCCGATGAGCAGCGACAGAATGCCCGGCCGCACCATGCGCGCATCGGCTTCCACGACCTCGCCGCCCACGCGGATCGTCCATTGCTCCGGAGCTTCGCCTGGCTCGATTTCGACCTCTCGCGTCTGCCCCTGGATTTCGACCTGGAGTTTCATCCGCGATGGCTCTTCCAGGCTCCGCCGCCGACCGCTTCGCCGCGCGCCGCCGTCTTCCACCCGCTAGCGTGCGCAGCGGATCCGTTCAGCGCATGTCCATTCGTCGGCTTCGACGCCTCGAACAGCGCCGCCGCCGCAATCGCCGGAATGGGAACTGCGCCGTCCTCCTTTTCCACCTGGGCGATTGGCTCCTCCGCCAGCAGACGGTCGAGATAGCCCGTGTCAATGCGGGCCGCGCGGAAATCCGGGTCGCGCAGAATGCGCCGGAACAGCCCGAGGTTGGTACGGATGCCGCCAATCACGTACTCGTCCAGCGCGCGCAGCATCCTGGCAATCGCCATCTCCCGCGTCGGCGCGAAGGCGATCAGCTTCGACAGCATGGGATCGTAATCCATCGGCACGACCCAGCCCTCGTAGATGCCGCAGTCCTCGCGAATGCCCGGACCGCCCGGCTGCAGCAGTCGCGTGATTCGCCCCGGCGACGGCATAAATCCATTGGCCGGATCCTCGGCATAGACGCGGCACTCGATGGCGTGGCCGCGCAGGCGAATGTCGTCCTGCGTAAACGGCAGCGGTTCGCCCGCGGCAATCCGGATCTGCAGGTGGACCAGATCGTGGCCCGTCACCAGCTCCGTCACCGGATGCTCGACCTGCAGGCGCGTGTTCATTTCGAGGAAGTAAAAGTTCTGCGCGTCATCGAGCAGAAACTCGATGGTTCCCGCGTTGGTATATCCAGCCGACTGCGCCAGCCGCACTGCAGCCTCGCCCATGCGGCGGCGCAGATCTTCGCTTACCACCGCCGACGGCGCTTCTTCGATCACCTTCTGGTGGCGCCGCTGCACCGAACATTCCCGCTCTCCCAGCGAGACGCAGTGGCCATGCTCATCGGCCAGCACCTGGATTTCAATGTGGCGCGGCCGATCGATCAGCTTCTCGAGGTAAACCTCGCCGGAGCCGAAAGCCCGCTCCGCCTCGCTGCTGGCCGCCGCAAACGCAGAGGGTAGATCGTCGGGGCTAAAAACCGCGCGCATACCTTTTCCGCCGCCGCCTGCCGCCGCTTTCAGCATCACGGGGTAGCCGACCGCAGCCGCCACATCGAGCGCCTCCTCGGGCGAAGCCAAACCGGAGACACAGCCGGGCGTGCGCGGCATCCCTGCCTGATCGGCGGCCTGGCGCGCATTGGTCTTGGAGCCGAGCGTGCGCATGGCTGACGACGGCGGCCCGATGAACTTCACCCCGGCATGCTCGCAGGCCTGGGCAAAGTCCGCGTTTTCCGAGAGAAAGCCGTAGCCGGGATGAATCGCATCGGCTCCGCTTTGCTGCGCCAGCTCAAGGATCCTGTCACCACGCAGGTACGATTCAACCGCGGGAGCGGGTCCGAGGCGCCAGGCTTCGTCGGCTTCGAGCACATGGGGCGCCCCGCGATCGGCATCGGAAAAGACCGCCACGGTGCGGATCCCCAGTTCACGGCAGGCCCGCAGAACGCGCAGGGCGATCTCGCCGCGGTTCGCAATAAGGATTTTGCGGAACACAACGATACAGGGTACAGAAAGTCGAGGAGCCGCGATAGAGAGAAAGAAAAAGCCCTCGCGCGCGGCGAGGGCTTTTCGGAGTGACCGAAGCGCGGCTTACTTCATGACCACGCCACCGGCGGCTTTCTCGTTGGCCTTCTCTTCGTTGGCCTTGCGAGCGCCCATTGCCTTCTGTACCCAATCCTGTGCCTGCGCCAGATCGGCCTTACGCGCGGCGTCATCCGGGCAGTCGGTATCGGCCTTGCGGCGATACGTCAGGTTCAGATACTGCATGGCGTCGTCGTAGTTGGGGCGCAGACTGACCGCTTTCTGCAGATAGTTCAGACCATCCGAAACCAGATCGGTGTTCTGGTCCTTGATCGTCTTACAGACCTCTTTCGACATTTTCGGGTTGCCCTGTCCGTCGTCCTGCATCCCGGCCGACTGGAGCGCTTTGACGGCATTCTTGTAGGCCATGGTCCAGTCGATGACGCCGATGGTATACGCGGCCTCAGCATCCTTCGGGTCGGCCTGCATCACCTTCGTCTGCCACTTTTTGGCTTCGTCCCAGTTATTCAGGTCGAAGTTGAGCGCGGCAATCTGCTTCATGCTGGTGATGTCGTCCGGGTGATCCTTCAAAACCAGATTGAAGCCGTTAATGGCCATGTCCGCCGTCTTCTGATTCTCGGGCGTATGCAGGTTCGGAACCACCTGTTGAGCATAGGCGGTGGCCAGATAAAGCCGGGTCATGGGATAAGTGGGATCGAGGTTGACGGCGCGCTGAAAGTGCTCGATGGCCTCTTCATACTTCGCCTGCTTATAGGCCTGCACTCCCTTGTTGAGCTGATCGCGGGCTTCCAGGCGCTTGCAGCCGGTTGCAGAGCCGACCACCAGGATCGTGGCTACGGCCAGCACCGGTAAACGTGCGATTCGGTTCATGCTGTCTGTCTTCTCCTTCAGCTCGCCAGGAGCCTCAAAACCAGGCGCAAAAGCGTTGGTGAAAGCGATTGTAATCCGTTCGTGGTTTCAGGCAAGATCACCGACGAGTTTCCGCGCCGGTAACCAGCACCGCCAGGCAAAAAGCCGGGATTACTGGCCGGCTTCCATCTTGGGCGTGATCAATCCAATGTGATCCACCCCGACCGCGTGGCCGATATCGATGACGCTGGCGACGGCCTGGAAATCCAGGTTCGCATCCCCCTTCACGAACATCACCTTCTCGGCGCGGGTGGAATAGATCGTATTCAGCTCGTTCTCCAGGTCAGTCTTCGCAAATGGCTTGTTGTTGATCATGTAGGTGGGATTGCCACCGGCACCCGACTGAATCTGCACCACGATCGTGCGATCGTTCTGCTGCTGCTGATCAGGATGCTTGGGCGGCTGAGGCACCAGGGCATCCAGGCCGCGCGGGGTGACCGGCACGATGACCATGAAGATGATCAGCAGCACCAGGAGCACATCGATCAGAGGCGTTACGTTTGGTTCGGCGTTTAGTGCGCCACCACCGCCTACGCTCATTGACATAGTTCAGTTCCTCGCTTCTCCCGCGCATCCGTTCGCGCGTGTCGCTCTTATTCGCCGCCAGAGGTTGTCGGAGCCGGTGTGGTTGAGGTCGGTTCCGCCTGTTGCTGCTCGGTCAACATGCCTACTTCCTCAACACCCGCGGTGCGGACCGCATCGATGGCGTCCATCACGGTACCGTAGTGCGCGCGCGCATCGGCGCGGAAATAGACGACCTTGTTGGTCTTGTTTTCCAGATCGTCCCGGACTTCCGAACCCAGATTCGAGACGCTGGTCTGGTTCTGTCCGAGGTAGACCCGGCTGTCCCGCGTGATCGCCACCACTACCGCGTCTTCCTTGCTGGCATCTTCCATCGGGGTGGCCGTCGTGCTGTTAGCCAGATCGACGTTCACCTTGTTCTGAAGCATGGGCGTGATGACCATAAAGATGATCAGCAGCACCAGCATAACGTCCACCATCGGCGTGACATTGATGTTGGCGTTGACCTTCGCGCCTTCGTTGCGCTTTGCCATTGACATTTCGATATACTCCGTCGATCGGATTCCTTCGGGCGGCGGCATTCAGGAGCCGGGGCGAGGCTCGCTGCCTCGCACCCGGTCAGGAGTTTCCCGCTTTTGGACCCGGACGCTGTTGAGGCGCGCGGGGGCCCTGCTGCTGCCCGCGAGGCCGGCTCGGCCACGCGGGTTTGCTGCGATTACCGCCGGCTGTTCTGCTTAATGAAGTAATCGATCAGCTCGCTGGAGGAGTTATCCATTTCGACGTCGAACGCCTCCACGCGGTTCGTGAAGTAATTGAACAGCCACACCGCCGGAATGGCGACGAACAGGCCCATGGCGGTGGTGACCAGAGCCTCGGAAATACCGCCGGCGACGGCGCCGATACCCGGCGTCTTCTGGGTGGCGATTTCCTGGAAGGCCTTGAGAATGCCGGCGACCGTGCCGAACAGTCCGACGAAGGGAGCCGTGGAGCCAATGGTGGCCAGGCTGCCGAGTCCCCTCTTCAGCTTGGCGTGCACGATGGCCTCGGCCCGCTCCAGAGCGCGCTTGGAGGATTCGATCTGTTCAACGCTGACGGCCCCGCCGCCACCGTAATTGCGGAACTCCTGCAGGCCGGCGGTCACGACTTCGGCCAGGTGCGACTTCTTGTTGCGGTCGGCGACCTTGACGGCTTCGTCCAGCTTGCCCTCTTTCAGAGCGCCGGCCACGCGGGGAGCGAACTCCCGCGACTGCTTGCGGGCGGCATTGAAATAGAGCCAGCGGTCGATCATGACGGCCAGCGACCAGATCGACATAATGAACAGGACGAACACGACGCCACGGGCGAGCCAGCCCATGTTGTTCCAGAGGTCGATAGGGCTGAATCCGACGGACTGGCCCTCCTGAAAGAACCCGAGAGAAGCCGGATTAGCGACGAGTTGGTGGATCTGAGCGAGAATCACTTGAATCTTTCCTCCTGAGGCGTTTCCTGCGGTAGATGCCAAAGAGCGCTGACGGAATACCTCCCCGCAAACGGACGGAGAAGCCGGAAAAGCAGGACGGCCGCCCTGAAAACCGGAGCGGCCGGCCGGAGCGGCAAATCAGCCGCCGAGACTAAAGACCACGTTAACCTGAGTTTCAACTTCCACCGGCTCTCCGTTCAGGAGGTACGGCTTGTATCTCCAGGTGCGGACCGCTTCCTGAGCCGCGGACTGCAGCATGGGAGGGCCGCTGATGACACGCATGTTTTCGATCGTTCCGCCCTTCGAAATCGTTGCCTGCAGGACAACGGTTCCCTGAATTCGGGCTGCCTTGGCGATCGCCGGATACTGGGGCATCTCGCCGCCGATGCGGTTGCCGGCCATGACACCGGAAGAAACCGCGATCTTCTTGGGCGGAGCGGCCTTCACTGTCGGAGCCGGGCCCGTTCCCAGGCTGCCCAGCACGCCACCCATAACGCCGCTGCCGGAACCCATCCCTTCCATGCCGGCCACACCAGGCGAGGGCGGCGCCGCTTCTTCCTTCACCATCTTGATGTCGTGAGGAATCTTGGGCACGGTGAGCTGGTTATTCAGGACCTCGGAAACCACCCGCTGCACGTGCACCGGCTCAGGCGGAGGCGGCGGAGGCGGCGGAGGAGGAGGCGGCGGAGCGACCAACAGGGTGGCCATCATTGCCTTGGGCAGCGCTTCCGGATAAATCAGCGGATACAGGATCAAAGCGGCAAGGACGGAGCTATTCAGCAGCAGACCGACGATGGTGTAGTACTTGCTCTTCGTCTTGATCTTGTGCGCAGATTCCAAGAGGATGTCGTCAAACATTGGCCTACCTCGGACCTTTCAGTAGTTGACACTTCCTATAGACACCACAGGGGACCCAAATTGTTCCTGCGGTTCTCCCGGCCGCACTGCCTGTCAACGCCGAGAGCCCAAAACGGATCTACGGGGAGTTTTACCGCCTGATCAACCGGCTTCCGTTCTATACCACAATTCGAGGGAGGGATGCAGCCGCCGCGGTTTCGGATGGCCGGACCGTCCTTTTCAGGACGCCGTCTCCCATATCCGCGGGCGAATGGCAGCATCATACCCTGGCTTTCTTCGCCGCGGGTAGGGCTGCAGTCTTACCCCGTCGCGCGCGCCAGTCCTGGTAGGCCACCAGCATGGGGGCGGCCACCGCGATCGAGGAGTAGGTGCCGATGAGGATGCCGACCACCAGCGCGAACGAGAAGGGGTGCAGCACCTGGCCGCCAAAAACAAACAGCGAAAGCACGGTCAGGAAGGTCAGCCCGGAGGTAAGAACGGTCCGGCTCAGGGTCTGATTGATGCTGCGGTTCACCAGATCGGACAGCTTCTCGCGTCGGCTGAGGCGCAGGTTTTCGCGGATGCGGTCGAAGACGACGATGGTGTCGTTCATGGAGTAGCCGATCAGCGTCAGAATGGCGGCGATCACCGTCAGCGAAATCTCCGTATTGGAGAGGCTGAAAGCCCCCACGGTGATCAGGGTGTCGTGGAAGCAGGCAACGACAGCGGCCACGCCGTAGATGAGCTCAAAGCGGAACCAGAGGTAGATCAGCATGCCGCCCAGCGAATAGAGGGTAGCCAGTTCTGCCTGGTGCTGCAGCTGCTTTCCAACCTGCGCGCCGACGATTTCGACGCTGCGGACGGAAAATCCGGAAAGCCAGGCGCCATCCTGCAGGGTACTCAGGACCGCGGGATCGACCACGCCGCGCAGGTTGCCGATCGAGTCGATAATGCCGCTGTGACCGCTGTCGCGGTACTGCAGGATGGCATTGGCCTGGGCCGTGTAGCGGGTCTGGGCTTCGTCGCTGTTGCCCAGGTGTTCGGGATCCTTCTGCAGCAGCCAGGTGGAGAGAGCCCCGTGACTGACGTTGTCGAGGTCGAGCTTTCCCTGGTTCGCCGCGTCCGAGGAGGTGTAATGCTGGCTCAGAGCGGCCACAATGGCGGCCCGCCCCTGATCGATAGCGGACTCGCTGGTGGCGCTGCGCGACAGGGTAACCAGCACTTCGTTGTTGCCGACCGGGCCGTAGGCGGCGATCCGGGGATCCTTCAGGCCGGCCTCGTTGGCCGCCCTGCGTATCTGGTCCACGTCGGGCTTGTCAGCAAATTTCACGCGAACCACCGTGCCGCCGCGGAAGTCCACATCCAGCGGGAGATGGTGCCAGAAAAAGATAGAGATCAGTCCGCTGATGCTGAAAACGAGCGAGAAGGCAAGGAAGTACCACTTCTTGCCCAGCCAGTCGATTCTTGGGTTATGAAAAAATTCCACGAAAATCCGCCTATCGATTAAATCTCGCGCTTAAATCGAGATGGGTTCGCCGTGCAGTTTACGGCTGAGGTGAGCGTCGAAGATGACGCGTGAAACGTAAACCGCCGTAAACAGATTGGCGAGCAGACCGAAGGTCAGGGTCACAGCAAAGCCCTTGACCGGGCCGGTGCCGAAGATGAACAGAATGGCAGCCGAAACAATGGTCGTCACGTGGGTGTCGACAATCGTCGTCCACGCATGGGCAAAGCCCTGATCGACGGAGGCCGCCGGCGATTTGCCCGCGCGCAGCTCTTCGCGAATGCGCTCGAAGATCAGCACGTTGGAGTCAACGCCCATACCAATGGTGAGGATGACACCGGCAATGCCAGGCAACGTAAGCGTTTCCTGGGTGAAACCCATAAAACCAAGCAGGATCACCAGGTTCAGGAACAGCGCCAGGTCAGCATTGATGCCGGCCCCTTTGTAATACACCAGCATGAAGATCCACACGGCGAGCATGCCGACGACGGAGGCGAGGACCCCCTGATGGATCGAGTCAGCACCCAGCGAGGGACCGATCGTCTGCTCCTGCTGGAACGTCAGCGAGGCGGGCAGAGCGCCGGTGCGCAGCAGCATGGAGAGGTCCTTCACGCGCTGGTCGGTAATGCCGCCGCCGGAGATGTTGCCCTGATCGCGGATCTGGCCCTTGATGACCGCGACTTCCTGCACGCGATTATCGAGGACGATCGCCATGGACTTGCCGATGTTCGCCTGGGTCCACGTCCCGAACTTGTCGCCCGCGGCGCTGGTCAGATAAAAGTCGACTTCCGGCTCGTTGGTATTGGGATTGTGGCCGGGCTGGGCGTCACGGATATCGGTACCGCCCCAGACCGGGAGCTTCTTCAGCTCGTACCAGTCGGTGCCGCTGCCCTCGCTGGCGGCTCCGGCAACGCTGGGCAGCAGCTCGGCATCGGGAGGCAGGTAGCCGCCAATGGTCTGCAGGGCCGTCTGCCTGTCGGGCCAGGGCCCGCCCAGGACGGCGTGCGCTTCCAGCCGCGCCGTAGACTGGATAACTTCCTTCACGCGGCTGAGGTCGTCAACGCCGGGAAGCTCGACCAAAATCTGATAGCTGCCCAGCTGATAGGGCTCGATGATGGGCTCTGAGACGCCCAGCGAATTGGTGCGCTGGGTGATGACCTCGATCGCCTGGTCCAGCGCGCGCTGCTTCAGGTCGCTCTCGACTGTCGGCTTCATGGTCAGCGTCCAGGAGTTGTTCACCCCGGGCGAGATGTCGTAGCGGCTGCTGTAGCTCGTCTCCAGGACGGATCGCACATCATCGTTGTGGGCCGCGGGGACGCCGGAGATCTGGATAGAGTCGACGCGCTTCGCATCCGGCTTGCTGACCGTGGCGCCCGCGATCCCGTTCTTCTGCAGGTCCTGCTCAATGGCCCCCACATCGCTGTCGGTGTCCGCGCCCACCGCCTCATCCACCTGCACCTGCAGGATGAGGTGCATGCCGCCTTTGAGATCGAGCCCGAGGTGGATGCGGTCGAGCAGCGACTGCTTCAGGGCCGTTCCGGAGAAACCGTGAGGCACGCCGAAAATGCCGAACACGAAGACGATCAAAATGCCGATGATCAGGAGGGTCTTGGACTTAAGATTCGTTTGCATGGAGACTCTACTTCACCTCGTCCTGCTGAGTGACAGAGGCAATGGCGCTCTTGACGACCTCAATGCGCAGGTTATCGGGGGGAATGCGCAACTGAATGGCGTCATCCTTAATGGAAAGAATCACGCCCTTGATCCCGCCGCTGGTCGTCACCCGGTCGCCGGACTTCAGGCTGTTGAGCATCTGCTGCCATTTCTTCTGCTTGCTCTGCTGAGGGCGAATCAGCAGGAAATAAAAAACCACGATGATGAGGAGAAAGGGCAGAAACGACGCCAGTCCGGTGGGCAGGGCAAGAGGAGCCAGCAAAGCGATGGAGGTCAACGCGCAGTCCTTCTGGCCGGACGGAATAGAACCGCCTGCGGCGCACGACAAAATCAATTTCCACGGAAGGGTTCCGAGGAGCGCGTCTCATCACGCAGGCACTCGCGCCCGGAACCTGGATACCTGGAAATGGCTTCCCGCCGAAGCATGCACACTGCCATTCTCCACAGGGAAGCCTGCTTCATAGAATCGCGTACCCCCGGGGGAGTGTCAAGGAGAAGACGCGGCCGGGAGCTGCCCGGGGGCATGCCGCTGGGCAGATTCCCGGTTTTTGGAGCGGCTTTCCACATCCCCGCCCCCGGCCAGCCGACCTACACTGGAGTCTCGCCAGACTTGTCTCGCAACTGACGGGGGAGGAACCGCATTCATGGGCAGCGCGCCTGCGCATCCGGCTGACCATCCGGGACGCATCGAGGTCATCACCGGCCCGATGTTTTCCGGCAAATCCGAGGAGCTGATCCGCCGCCTGAAACGGGCGCAGATCGCCAAACGCCGTGTGGTCTGCTTTAAGCCGGAACTGGACGTTCGGTACCACCGTAATGCGATCGCCTCTCACAGTGCCCAGACCCTCGATGCCCTGAGCGTCACCACTGTGGAGGAGCTGAAGACGGTCCTGCTGCCCATGCTGGATGTTGTCGAGGTGGTTGGTATTGACGAGGCGCAGTTCTTCGACTCGTCCCTGGTGGCTCTCGCCAATCACCTCGTGCACACCGGACACCGGGTGATTCTCGCCGGGCTGGACACGACCTTTACCGGCGAACCGTTCGCTCCGATCCCGGAGCTGCTGGCGATTGCCGATGAGGTGACCAAGCTGTCAGCCGTCTGCATGCAGTGTGGAGCGCCGGCCGTGCACACACAGCGGCTGGGCAGCAATCAGTCTCTGGTGCTGGTGGGGGCGGCTGGGGTTTATGAAGCGCGGTGCAGGGCCTGCTTTCGGCCCTGGGTGGATGAGCACGCCGCCCAGCAGCTGGAACTGCCGGTGAGTGCAGGCACCCGCAGCTAAGCCGGGCCCCCTCCGGGCTATTGTGTGGCGGCCATTGCCGGCCCCTGCGTGTTGGACATCTTCCGCAGGTAAATCACCAGATTCCAGACCTCGTCCGTCTTGGCGCGGGGTCCCTCGGCGGGCATTTGGCCCTTGCCGTCGTGGATGATGTAGAACATCTCCCCGTCGGTGAGCTTGCCCAGCGAACCGGGATCGTGATAATCGCGCATCGTAAGCTTCTGATCGACCGCGACATCGCCTTTCCCGTTACCGTTGTCACCGTGGCACATGGCGCAATCCCAGCCGTAGATCTGCTTCGCGCGCGCCTGCGACTCGGGCGTTGGCTTTACCGGGTTGACTTTATTCACCCAGTCAGCCGGAACGGCCTGCGACGGAGTCGCCGGCTGTGCCGCGGGCTGGGCCGGCGGCGTGGACGGGGCCTGCTGACAGAATGCCGGGCTGATGAACAGGAGCACCGGAATCATCAGAAAAGGCTTCAACATGGCAGCCTCCTGACACTGCTATTGAGGAAATCCCGGCACCACTGTACGCCCGCTGGAAGCCGGGCGAACAAGTTTTTCGATGGTATCGAGGTATTAACGTAACCGGGCCGACATCCCGGATGTCATGACCGGGATGCACACCAAGTCAACCGTTACGCCGGCCGTGCTTAATGGGAGTACCGCTCTTCGCCAGCCGGCAGCGCGATCGCCAGCCGATTCTGCTCCGGCGGTAGCGGGCAGGTGGCATACGGCGTATAGGCACAGGGCGGATTCTCCAGCCGATTGAAATCAAGCACGATGTGCCCCGGCTGCTCCAGCCCGTGATCGGGGAAGCCGGTATAGAGGAAACGGCCGGCCCCGTAGGTCGTTGAGCGGCTGGTCGTGTCCCGCAGGATGAAGAAGAGTTGCTTTGTTCCCGGCCCCTCCAGAACGGGCTCGAGGCGGATCGTCTTTCCGTCGAGGGTGAATTCCGCCAGCCCCGGCGCCGGCAGCGACAGGGTTGTGCCGATCACGGTCGGTATCTTCTGCGCGTGCGCCGGAACCCACGGAATCCAGCGCGCTTCCACACGATAGCGCGGGTTTGGCGCGTACCAGTGGAGGCCGCGGAAGTGGACTCGGGTGGGTGCATCGGCATCTTTCACGCGCAACGCATAGCGATGGCCGCGATGGATGACAAAGAAGGTCAGCGTGCCATCGGTCAGCTCGTGCGGCTTCATGTCGTTACCGGTCAGGACGATAGGCTGCGCGGGATCGCCATCGACCCGCAGTGTGGCGGGAAATCCACCCTTCGTCGGCAGCAGACGCACCGCATCTCCCGACAATTGCAGTACGCCCAGATGGGGCGCCGTGGCGCCGCTGAGCTGAATCCGGTTGTCAGAGGCCGCGCCGAAGGAGTTTGCCCCGGGCTCAATCCAGTCGAGCGCGACCAGGGTGAGCCATCCGTCGGGCGCGGAGAGTTCCTGGGCCTGCGCAGCCCGCCACGCTAACAGGCCCGATCGCCAACCGGCGCGGCCGGCAAAGACGCGCGGCGCCAGCGCTGTAAGAAGAAGAGCAGCAGAGAAAGCGGCAACGACCTTAAGACGAGGACCTGAGAAGAAGGAGGGCATCGAGGCGAATCTCCGAAAGAGGATTCCGCAGCAGTGGGGCCGATCAGAATGGTGGACGAAAAAGAAAAGAGGAAGGACGTGAGCGCATTTCAGCGACAACAACAAAAGAGGCCGCGGATGGGCAGGCAGTGACTCACGAGGACAGGGTAACGTGACCGGATCGGGGCGTCAAAGACACGGGTTCTGTCACATGTTGCCAAGTTTCGATATGCACAGCAATTGCATTAAGGCGTCCCTGACGCCAGGACTTGAAAGTGGCGGGGAAGACGACTGGCCTCTTATCGAAAGCGTCCCCGCTTGAGCCGGACCCAATTTCCTCGTACGCTTAGAGTCGTGGAAATGTTGACCCAGGACGAGCTCGCGCGGCTCACCCCGCCGGAGCGACTTGCGCTCATCTCGCAGCTTTGGGACAGCCTGGAAGACGGCCAGCTCCCCTTAACCGCTACGCAGCAGGCGGAGATTGACCGCCGCATTGCTTCGCTCGATCAGGACCGGCGCGAGGGGATCACATGGGCCGCGTTGAAGGCCGAACTTGAGCAGCGGTGCCCGTAACGTATCCGGTTACCTTTACCCTGGCCGCTCGCGCGGAGCTGATCGGCGCGCAGGATTGGTACGAGAATGAGGCCCCCGGCCTGGGCCGACGCTTCCGTGCAGCGGTTGATTCCGTGATCCAGCGTTTGGCCGCCAATCCCCGGCAGTTCCCCGTGATCTACAAGGACGTGCGCCGCACCCTGCTCCGCCGTTTTCCATACGCTCTTATGTTCGTCATCGAGGCTGACGAAGCCGTGACGGTCGTTGCCTGTTTCCACGGCAGCCGCGATCCCGCGCGTTGGCAGAAGCGGATCTGAACCGGAGGAGTAGCGCCCTCATTACAATCGTCACGTGTCCCTGAGTTTTCAGATCCATGAAAAGAGTGGCG
>DASXFH010000244.1:0-15386 GCA_036489655.1 Acidobacteriaceae bacterium
GAACCGCCCCGGATCGCTCTTCAGGGTCTTGTGCGCTACCAGCGCCGCCAGCCGCTCCGGTTGCGGATATGGCAAACCTCGCAACAGGAAACCATCCAGCAGGCTGAAGACCGCAGTGTTCACCCCAATCGCCAGCGCCAGGGTCAACACCACCGCCGCCGCAAATCCAGGACTCCGCTTCAGCTGCCGCAGCGCATACCGCAAATCCTCGAGCATATGGCTCCCTACGAAGAATCCAGCTCCCGGGTTCCCCGCACCCAGCTCCCGGCTCCCGCCTCCCAGCTACCGCCTACCGGCTACCGGCCACGGCCTACACGCTGTTCACTCGCTTCTCAGCGCCTCCATGGGATGCACCGCCGTTGCCCGCTGTGCCGGCAGAGCCGCCGCCACCGCTACCATGAGCGCCGTCAGCAGCACCGCCCCCACCAGCGCCACCGGATCCCACGTGCTCACCCCATACAGCTGACTGCGAAAGAGCCGCGCCAGCCCCGCGATCGCCGGAACCGCAACAATCACTGCGCCGGCCGCAATCCATATCATCTCCCGAACCACCAGCCCCACCAGCGAAAGCCTCGGAGCCCCCAGCGCCAGCCGCACCCCAATCTCCCGCGTCCGGCTCTGCGTCGAATAGGCAAGCACCCCATAAAGACCCACCCCCGCCAGCAGTGCCGCCAGCACCGCGAACGCCATGGCCAGAATCGCCAGCGCTCGCTCGCTCGACGCGCTCATGTCCACCTGCGCCTCCATCGTGCGCAGTCCGTCCACCACCAGCGTCGGATCGATCGCGTGCATCGTCCGCTCGATCTCCGGCTCCAGCGCGTCCGGTGCGCCGTGCGTCCGCACATAGATCTGCACGCCGGTCGGGTGCTTCATCTGCAGATACGGCTCATACACCTCGGGGCCGGTCTCAGTCCGCAGGTCCTGATGTTTGGTGTCGCCCACCACGCCCACGATCGTCGTGTCGGGTTTGTCGTTGCCGATCAAATGCCCCGGAGCATTCGCAGCCGACCCGTAAAACCTCTTCGCGAATTCCAGGTTCACAATCGCCACACTGGGAGCGCCAATCCGATCCGCCACATTGAAATCACGCCCCACCAGCAGCGGCTGCCGCAGCGTCGCAAAATATCCGGGCAGAGTCAGCGGCGATTCGAAATCGCTGTTCTCGTTCTCGGTGAACTTGTGCCCCTGGACCACATAGCCGTTGCTGTTCGAATCCCCGCTCAGCTCCGGATCGGTGGTTGCGCTCACGTTCGCCACTCCCGGCAGCGCCTGCAGCTTCTCCACCGCGGATCGCACAATCTGCGAGGTCTGCTGCTCGCCATATCCGGACTCCGTCGGATCCAGCGTGAACGTCGCCACGTGGCTCGTATCCCAGCCCACCGGCACATCGCGCAGATTCTCGAGCGTCCGCACGAACAGCCCTGCCCCGCCCAGCAGGAGCACGCTCAGAGCGATCTGCACGCCCACCGCCAGCTTGCGGAAGCGCTGCGAGGCCTTCGACGCCGTGCCCGTGCTCTGCCGCAGCGACCCAGCCAGTTCCGGCCGCAGGAAGTGCAGTGCCGGCACAATGGAAAACAGCACGCTCACCACCACCGAGAGCCCCAGCGTGAACAGCAGCACCCGAGTATCGATGCTCGATGAATACGGCTCGCTCCCTGGATTCGCGCTGGTCAGCAGCCGCACCAGCATCAGCCCCAGAACCGGCGCCAGCGCCAGTCCCGCCGCGCCGCCCACCAGCCCCAGCAGCCCCCCTTCAATCAGCAGCTGCCGCATGATCCGCCCGCTCTTCGCGCCCAGCGCATAGCGCATCACCATCTCGCGCATGCGCACCGTCGAGCGCAGCAGCAGCAGCGTCGCCACATTCAGCGTGCACATCGCCACCAAAAGCCCCGCCATACTCAGCAGGATCACCAGCGGCGTCTTCAGATCCATGCGCCCCGGCGAAAATCCCATCGAGTCGTCGACCACTGTGAACGTAGACTTCTCCACATACCGCTCGCGGAACTTCGGCGACGCTTCCTTATAAAGCGGCAATTCGTTCGCCCGCAGCGCGCGCCACAGCGGCAGCATCGCCGCCTCCGCTTTCTGGATCGATATCCCCGGCTTCCGCCGCGCCACAATCGTTACCCAGGCCGACTGCCGATTGTCGTAGCGATGAATCGTCGCCGACCAGGGAATCGCGATATCCACCATCGTGATGGGCAGAAAAACCGCCGGCCGGTATCCGCCAATGGCTGTACGAAAGTTCTCCGGCGCTACGCCCACAATCGTGAAAGGGTGCCCGTTCACGCGCAGCGCCTGGCCAATCACATTCAGAGATCCGCCGAAGCGCGTCCGCCACTCGTCATAGGCCAGCACCACCACCGGATTCGCCGCGTTCGCCGTCTCATCCGCCCCCGTGAACAGCCGGCCCGCCGCCGGTCTCAGCCCCAGCACCTGAAAATAGTTCCCGCTCACCAACTCGGCGTGCACATCCTTCGCCTGGTTCTGCCACTCCAGGCCCACGTTGGTCCGATCCGCCGCCAGCATCCCGCTGAACACCTGGTTGCGGTCGCGCAGATCCCTGTACATCGGATAGGAGAAGTAGTTCCCCTCATCGCCGCCGAAGCTGCTCATGTTCCCGGAGAAGCTTCCCTTCCAGTGAAAGCGCACCAGCTCCTGCGGCTTCTCCACCGGCAGCATCCGCAGCAGCACCTGGTCGAACATCGTAAAGATCGCCGTCGTCGCCCCGATCCCCAGCGCCAGCGTAATCACCGCCGTCAGCGTAAACGCCGGCGACCGCCGCAGCTTCCGCCACGCATATCTCAGATCTCCAAACATATCTGTCACTTTCTCCGTTACGATTGCCTCCGGCCCCCTGCCTGCGAGCCCGAGGTCGATCCCCTGAACGCTGTTCCCTGTTGCCTGTTCTCTGCCCTACTCCATCCTCAAAGCCTTCACCGGATCCACGCTCGCCGCCCGCAGCGCCGGTATCAGCCCGGCCACCACCCCCACCGCCAGCAGCACGGCCGCCGCGATCCCCAGCGATCCAAACACGCCGCCGCCAAAATCCGCAAAGCTGCTCCGCAGCAAAGCTGAACTCAGTCCCGACAGCGCTGCGCCAATCGCCAACCCGATCGCCACCAGCACCAGCGCGTGCCCCAGAATCAGCCGCACCACATCGCTCCGCTGCGCGCCCAGCGCCATCCGCACCCCGACTTCATTGGTGCGCTGCGCTGTTACATAACTGATGAGCCCATAGATACCCACAATCGCCAGCAGCAGCGCCAGCCCGGCAAATACGGCCAGCATCCGCACAATCAGCCGCCGCCCCGCCAGCGAGTCCGATACCAGCGTCTCCACCGGCACCACCGTCGCCACCGCCTGCGAACCATCCGCATCCGTCACTGCGTGCTGCATCGCAGAGCTCATCCGGCCCGGATCGCCATCCACCCGCACCAGAAAATCGGCGCTCCCGCTCGTCGCCTGGGCAAATGGATAGTAGCGCATGCCGTCGCCGGTGTCCTCTTCGAGCGAGCTCAGACGCACGCTGCCCACCACCCCGATAATCACCGCCGGATTCTTCCGGTCTCCGCATTGGAAACTGATATGCTGCCCGATCGGGCTCTCCCCCGGCCAGTATTTCTTCGCCAGCCGCTGATCGATCACCGCCACGTGCTCGCTGCTCGCGATGTCGCCGGCATTGAACCAGCGCCCGGCCAGCAGGGGAATCTGCATCACTCCCAGGTACTCCGGCGTTGCCAGCGTCAGCTGGCTGTGCGGCCCCGGATCGTTCGGCGCCACCGGCCTCCCAATGATCCCAAATGAACACGAACCGCCCTCGTCCGGATTGAAGGGCAGCGGCGCCACCGCCGCCGCCGCGCGTACCCCCGGCTCCGCCGCCAGCTGGCTCACCACGCTGCTCACAAATGTGGACTGCCGCTGCTGGTTCTTCCTGAATTCCTGTCCCGCATACTGCACGCTTCCAGCCAGCACTCCCTGCGGGTTGAACCCAGGATCCACCTTCTGTAGTTTCTGCAGACTGGTCAGAAACAACCCCGTCCCGGCCAGCAGAAAGAACGCCGCCGCCACCTCGCCCACCACAAAGGCGCTGCGCATCCTCTGCTTTTCCACCGACGCCGTGCCGCTGCGGCCCCCCTCATGGAGAGCCAGACGCCGCTGCCCGTGCCACTGCGTGAATGCCGGTCCCAGCCCCGCAATCAGCGAGGCCAGCAGAGCCGCACCTGCCGTGAATCCCAGTACGGCCGGATCCGTCCGCACCACGAACCCCAGGGCCAGATCGTGCGGCACCAGGTGCAGCAGCAGCCGGCCGATCACCGGTCCCGCCAATACTCCGGCGACCGCGGCCGTGCCCGCCAGCAGTGTGGTTTCCACCAGCAACTGCCTCGCCATGCGCCCTGCGCTCGCGCCCAGCGCCGTGCGAATCGCAAACTCCCGGCTGCGCGCCGACGACCGCGCCAGCAGCAGCCCCGCAACATTTGCCGCCGCAATCAGCAGCACCAGCGCTACCACCCCGCCCAGAACGTAGAGCGGCGTCCGCAGCGCACCCGCCACAAACTCCGTCATCGGCGTGGCATAGACGCCCCATTTCGCGCTCGTCGCAAAGGCCGCCCCTGGCCTCGGCCGCAGCACCTGCCACAGCTTTGTGCTCAGCGCCGCGCTGAACTGCTGTACCGATACTCCGGGCCGCAGTCGCGCAGCCGCAAAATAACTCTCGTTGAAGAAATTGCTCAGGTTGAAGGCGTCCGGGGCCAGCGCCATCGGCACCCAGACCTCGGCCTTGCGCGGCCACGCAAAGTCGCTCCGCATCACACCCACAATGCGATACGGCTTCTGATCCAGCAGCAGCGTCTGCCCCACCGCATCGCGCCGGCCTCCAAACGCCCGCTGCCACATCCCGTAGCTCAGCACAACCACCGGGCCCGCGTTCGGCTGGTCTTCCTCCGCCGAAAAGGTCCGCCCCACGATCGGTTGCGCCCCAAACACCCGAAACCACTGCCACGACACGCGCGCCGCCGCAACATGCTCGGCGCGTCCGTCACGCTCGATGTTGAAGCTGCTCGTCTCCTCTACCGCCGCCGCGTCCACCAGATTGTGCATCCCGGCGCCGGTCGCATAGACCGGGATGGAGACATCCGGGACGTCCAGCGTGAACATGGAGTACCGCGTGTGCAGCACCGCTACCAGCTCCGGGTGGTCCACCCCCGCCGGATGCCGCAGCACTGCATTCACCACGCTGAAAATCGCTGTGTTCGCGCCGATCCCCAGAGCCAGAGTCAGCACCGCCGTAAGTGCGAACCCCGGCGCCTTACGCAGTTGCCGAACGGCATAGCGAAGATCCGTGAGCAAGATGCCTCCTTGGCCCGCCCAGGGGGACGCATAAAGAGCCTTACGCATCCATCCGCAGTTCCGGTTCCAAATCGGCCCAGGAATTCGCTGTGAAAACACGTCGCTTAAGGCGATCTGGCGGAGAGATCTCTGTCCGCTCTCGCACTTCAATGTTCAGAAATGGACAGGCCAGGGAGGGTACAGCCATCCAGAAACGCCGCCTCCACGCAGCGAGCCCGGGACGGACAACAGGCAACCGGCCTGCCGGGGTACGAGCTACCGGCTACAGGCTACAGGCTACCGGCTACCATCCCCCTCACTTCTTGCCCTTCCGCAGGTCGTCCATCAGAATAATGGCCTCGGCAATCTCCCGCACCGGCTTGCGCTTCTGCCGGCTCTGCTTCTGCAGCATCAGGTAGGCCGCTTCCTCGTCGATCTTCAGTTCCCTCTGCAGCAGGCCCTTGGCCCGCTCCATCACCTTGCGCGTCTCCAGCTGCGCGGCAAGCTGGATTTTCTCGAATTCCATGTGCGCCAGTTCCACCTCCGCGCCCACCAGATAGCCGATCATCGTGATCAGCCGAATCTCCCGCTTCGAGTGCTGGTGCGGCTCGCGATGCTGCATGTTGATCGCGCCCACCAGCTTGCCCCGGCACAGAATCGGCACCGCAAGGAACGCCTCGAATCGGTCCTCGGGCAGCGCCGGAAAACGCGCGAACCGCGGATCCGCCCACGCCCGCGCCGCCAGCGCCACCGTCTGCTTGTGCTCTGCCACCCAGCCCGTCACCCCCTGGCCCATGCCGATCACCATCTGATCTACCACGTCCTCATGGGGATTCTTCGACGCTCGCAGCACCAGCTTTTCCTTCTCCAGCACATACAGAAAACAGGAATCGCAGCGCACCGCCGCCGTTACCATCTCAATTACCCGCTCCAGCACTTCATGGAACGGATCGGCCGCGGCCATGCGGCTGCCAATCTCATGCAGCAACTCAATGTCGCTGGTCGTGGTCTCTTCGTGCGCGCGCCCGGAATCGTCCAAGATTGTTCCACTCCCCGGTGAAAAATGCAGCGCTGGCGATCTTCCGCTCTTGCTTTTTCGTCTGCGCTGTGTCTCAATGGATGAACAACCTTATCGTGCCACAAGATAAGGTTCCGCGATTCGCCTTTCCTCGTTTGAAGGCATAGTTCCCGCGGTTTCCTTCCCTGTCGAAGAATTCCAGTTCAATTTTGCTGCGCACCCTGCGTTGCGCACGCTCGCGCATCGTTGCGTCCCGGTCGCCCTGCGCTCCGTCTCTTGTCAGCAGACCGCACGGCGCATTTGCGGTGTTGTGTGCCCGCCGCGCGCCCTTCCGCGCGCCCAACAGGTTTTCTTCAGCCTCCCTGAAGAGCCCGTGGTCCCGTCTCCTGGCCACGGGCATTTTTTTCTACTTCTTCCGGTGGATCTTCTGCCACAGGCGCGCCATCGTGCCCGTCGGTGTCGCCGCGCTCGCCGCCGGCTTGCCTGCCGCGGGCTTCGCCTTCGGACTCGCCGTCGGTGCGGTGTGCCCGCCGCTGCTGGTTCCGGCCTTCTCACTGCTGCCTGCAGTTCCGCCGCCTCCTTTTGTTCCGGCTTTCTCACCGCTGCTCGCGGCACCGCCGCCTTCGGCCGCAGGCGCGCCCGCTCCTTTCGGAGTCTCGGCCTTCTCTCCGGAACTCTCCTTCGGCGGTGCCGGGATATCGATGCTCCCCGCGCCTCTCGCCGGCTTCCCGGCCGGCACCGGCGGCGCGTCCGGCGTCAGATACTGCACAATCACCGAAATCCGCCGATTCGACGGGTCCAGCGGATTCGACGGCACCCGCAGCTTCTGATCCGCATACCCTCGCACCTGCGATACCTGGCTCCCCCTCAGTCCCGACCCCTGCATCACCCGCCGCGCCGCATTCGCCCGGTCCGTCGACAAATCCCAGTTGCCATAGCCGGTCTTCGACGCGTACGGCTGCGCGTCCGTGTGCCCTTCAATCGAGATGCGATTAGGCAGTTCCCCCAGTTGTCCGGCCAGCATCTCCAGCAGCTCTTTCCCGTTCCCGTTCAGAGTCGCGCTGCCCGTATCGAAAAATGTTCCGTCCTTTGTCTCCAGCAGTTCGATCCGCAATCCCTCCGGCGTGATCGTAATCTGAATCTGATTCTGCAGCGCCTTCAGATCGTTCATCTTCCGGATCGCTTCCTCGATCTTCTTCTTCAGCTCCGGAATGTTTTTCTCCGTCAGCGCCAGGTTCTCATTCGACCCCGACTGGTCGGTCCCCGTCTGCGTGCTCTTGCCTCGCGGATCGTTAAAATATCCGGCCACCGCCTGCCGCACCTTTTCGCTCGTGTTCATCAGCCACAGCACGATGAACAACGACATCATCGCCGTCACAAAATCGGCATAAGCCACCTTCCACGCGCCGCCATGGTGGCCCCCGTGCCCGCTCCGCTTTTTGATGATGATGACTGGCTTGTTCGCCGCCATGCTACTCCCCTACGCCTCAACTTCCTTCGCGCCCGCTGCTGCAGCCCCGCCGTTCCGGCACGCGTCTTCCACTTCCGCAAACGAAGGCCGCACATGCCCTGGAATCGCCCGCCGTGCCACCTCAATCGACACCACCGGCGGTTGCCCGCGAATGAACGCCAGCATCAGCACCCGCAGCATGTACAAATACGCGTGCTCTTCCGCCGTCGCCTTGGCCATGTTCTGGCTTACCGGCCCTACCAGCCCGTAACACAGCAGAATCCCCAGAAACGTCCCCACCAGCGCCGCCGCCACCTTGTGCCCGATCTCCTCTGCCGGGCCGCCCAGCGCTCCCATCGTGATCACCACCCCCAGCACCGCCGCCACAATTCCCAGTCCGGGCAGCGAGTCCGCCATCGTCGCCAGCGCGTTCACCGGCTCTTCCGCCCCCTGGTGCTGCACCTCCATGTCGAGGTCCATCATCTGGTCCATGTCGAACGCATCCACCCCGCCCGTGATCACCATCCGCATCGTGTCGCATACAAAATCCCGCACGTGATGGTCCTTCAGAAATCCCGGGTACTTCTTCAGAACCTCGCTCTCCTCC
The DNA here is from genome assembly GCA_036489655.1 of Acidobacteriaceae bacterium. GTDB lineage: Bacteria > Acidobacteriota > Terriglobia > Terriglobales > Acidobacteriaceae > Palsa-343. The sequence continues at coordinate 8,404 of DASXFH010000244.1, forward strand.
GGCTTCTCCACATCGCTCTCGATCGTCAGCATCCCCCCCCGCCGCGCCTTCTGCAGCAGCTCGTACATCATGCGCAGCGTCTCCAGATAGCGCGCCTTGCCGAATTTCGAGCTGCCGAAAATCGCCGCCGCTCCCCCCGCTATCTTTTTCAGAATCCGCAGCGGGTTCGCAATCAGCAGCGTCCCCGCGCCCGCTCCGCCAATGATCAGCAGCTCGGCCGGCTGCAGCAGCACCGCCAGGTGCCCGTGCTCCATCAGATAGCCGGCCGCCACCGCCCCGAAGACCACCAAAATGCCGATGATCGCAAACATACCGGCTGCGAAAACCCTCCGCGCGCACCTTCACTTTGGCCACCCCGGCCCATCGGGCACGCGTCGCCCGGGCTCCGGGCGTCTGTCCCCCTCATCGGCGGATTTCTCACCCCCATCAATGCGCTTTTCACACCCCCAACCACCCCTCCCCGCCCCCTCTCCCACTGTCCCCGCGTGAACATCGGGTTCCACTTCCGGACACTCCCCACACGCCCCGGCCCGCGTTTTCCCTCTGGAACCGGCCTTCTGGCGTCCGCGTATCTGGTACAGAACGTGCTCTACCTCCACCTTCATCCCGTAATCCCAGGAGATTGCCCGTGCCCCTGACCCGTGATCTGAAGCTTGCCGTTCGCCACCTGCTCAAATCGCCGGGCTTCTCCCTTACCGCCGTCCTCATGCTCACCCTCGGCATCGGCGCCACCACCGCCATCTTCTCCATCGTCGAAGGCGTGCTCCTCCGCCCCCTGCCCTTCCCTCACTCCGACCGCCTCGTCATCCTCAGCGACACCATCTCCGGCGCCGAGATCAACGGCCAGAACGAAGCCGGCGTCACCGGCCCCGACATCGTCGCCTACACCCGCGACACCCACAGCTTCTCCGCGCTCGGCGGATACACCTACACCAACTACGAGCTCTCCGGCCCTGGCTCCCCCGCCCAGGTCATGGCTTCCCGCATGACCCCCGGCGTCTTCTCTGCCCTCGACGTCCCTCCGCTCCTCGGACGAACCTTTACCCCCGAAGAGGATCAGCAGCACCAGCAGGTCGCCGTCCTCAGCTACTCCGCCTGGCAGTCGCGCTTCCACGCCGATCCCAACATCGTCGGCAAAAAGATCCTCCTCGACCGCAAGCCTTACATCGTCACCGGCGTCATGCCCCGCCAGTTCGAATTCCCCCTCGTCACCGGCCAGGCCATGCGCATCGAGCTCTGGGTTCCACTCAGCCTCCGCGCCGAGGATCTTACCGGCGGGGCCGCCGCCAGCTGGAACTATCAAATGGTCGGCCGTCTCAAACCCGGGGTCACCGCCGCCGAAGCCCGTGACGATGCCAATCGCGTCGCCCAGGAAATCATGCGCGGCTACCCAGCCTTCATGGCCAGCCTTCACATCAGCCCCATCGTGCGCGGCCTCCATGACGACACCGTCGCCCAGGCCCGTCCCCTCGTTCGCACCCTCTTCCTCGCCGTCGCCGTCGTCCTGCTCATCGCCTGCGCCAACCTCGCCGGACTCCTCCTCGTCCGCGCCATCCGCCGCCGCCGCGAAATGGCCGTCCGCCTCGCCCTCGGCGCCAGCGGATCCACCCTCCTCCGCCAGGCTCTTCTCGAAAGCCTCGTCCTCAGCGTCACCGGCGGCGTCATTGGACTCATCCTCGCCGCCATCGCTCTGAAGATCGGCGTCAGCGCCCTCCCCGAAAACCTCCCCCTCATCGCCAACATCCGCCTCGACTGGCGCGTCGCCGTCTTTGCTCTTGCTCTGGGCATCGTCACCGGCATCGTCAGCGGCGTGGCTCCCGCCTTTGCCGCCATGCGCACCAGCCTCAACGACACCCTCAAAGAAGGCGGACGCACCGGCACCTCCGGCTCCGGACACGCGCGCCTCCGCTCCGGCCTCGTCATCGCCGAAGTCGCCGTCGCCCTCGTCCTTCTTGCCGCCTCAGGCCTCCTGCTGCGCAGCTTCGAGAAAATGCGCGAAGCCAGCCTCGGCTACAACCCCGACCACTCCCTCACCGCCAATTACAGCCTCCCCCAGAAGCAGTACAGCACCCAGACCGACGTCGATCGGTTCAATCAGGATCTGCTCCGCCGTGTTGAGGCTCTGCCCGGCGTCACCAGCGTCGGCCTCTCCTCCTTCCTGCCCGCCAACGGCAATCAGGGCAACAGCGCCTTCATCGCGGAAGGTTATGTCCCGCCCAAACCCGGCACCATCGATCTCGGCACGCCCATCATGGTTCAGGGCGACATCTTCCGCGCCATGGGCATTCCCCTGCTCCGCGGACGCTTCTTCACCGAAGGCGACAATCAACCCCACGCGCAGCTCGTCGTCATCGTGAATCAGCAGTTCGCCCAGCAGTCCTGGCCCGGCCAGAACCCCATCGGCAAACGCATGCGCATCGGCACCGTCGACATGGTCACCCCCTGGGCCACCGTCGTCGGCGAAGTCGCCAGCATGAAAGAAGGCTCTCCCGACGCCGCTCCCCGCCAGCAGTACTACATCCCCATCGACGCCTTCGAAGGCTTCACCGGCTCCCTCGGCAATCCCGCCACCGACCTCAACGGCAACGGCGGCTACATCGTCGTCCGCACCGCCATGCCGCCCCAACTCATGGAGAATCAGCTCCGCGAGACCGTCCGCTCTCTCGATCCGCAGCTGCCCCTGACCCAGGTGCAGACCATGGACCACGCCCTCAGCAGCTCCGAAGCCCCGCGCCGCTTCAACACCGTCCTCATCTCCGCCTTCGCCTTTGCCGCGGTTCTGCTCGCCGTCCTCGGCATCTACAGCGTCATCGCCTTCACCGTCGCCATGCGCGTACATGAAATGGCGATCCGCATGGCCCTCGGCTCGCAGCGCGGAGGCATCGTCGGACTCGTCCTCGCCTCCGGCTTCAAACTCGCCGTCGCAGGATGCCTCATAGGCCTCGGCGGAGCCATCGCCGCCACCCGCCTGCTGCGTACCATGCTCTACGGTGTCAGCGCCATGGATCCCATCGTCCTGACCTTCGCCGCCCTCTTCGTCCTCGCATTAGCCATGCTGGCCTCCTTCATCCCCGCAAGACGCGCCGCAGGAATCGATCCCATGCAAGCCCTCCGCTCGGAATAGCCATCAGAAGCCGGTCCCCTCAATCTCTCTCCATTCGAGCTGTCATCCTGAGGACCCCCCAGATGCCCGACGATCCGCCATCGGCAACCCGAGGCGCCATCTTGCTATAGTGGTTCCTGCAATTCAGGTTGCACCCCGTCCGCGGAAAGGGATGATCCCACCTGACCCGTCTTTGACCCTCGAGTTTCGACTTCTCTTTGCCCGTATCGCGGACGCCGGGCCACAGAAAGAGGAGTTATGTCTCGACAGCTTCCTGAAAAGCCAAACCTCGTCTACCTGAAAAAACAAGCTAAGGAACTGCTGCGCAGCAGGCAGCAGGGCAAGCTCGCAGATGCGCAGCTTGCTCTCGCCAGAGAGTACGGCTTTGCCAGCTGGGCAAAGCTGAAAACGCACGTGGAAGCGCTGGGGCTTAGCCCGGCTGAAGCGCTGAAAGCTGCGGTGTGCGACAGCGATGCAGCGCGCGTGCGCAGGCTCCTGAAGGAATATCCGGAGTTGCGCGCACACATCGACGATCCGTTGCCTGATTACGGCTTCGGACAACAGGCGCTGTTCGCCGCAGTACAACGGAGCGATCGGGCGACGATTGAGGTCCTTCTCGCCGCCGGCGCCGACATCCGCAGGCGCACAGAATGGTGGGCCGGGGGATTCGGCGTTTTGGATGACTGCGACCCGAGCATGGTCGAGTTTCTCATCCAGCGCGGCGCAGTGATGGATGCGCACGCGGCGGCGCGTTTGGGCAGGATCGATGAGTTGCGCACCCTGGTTGCGGCCCATCAGGATGCGGTGCAGGCGCGCGGTGGAGACGGGCAGACACCCCTGCACTTCGCATCGACGGTGGAAGTTGCCGCGTTCCTGCTCGCAAACGGCGCAGAAATCGATGCGCGCGACGTGGATCATGAGTCCACCCCGGCACAGTACATGCTCCGCGTGGATCAGAGTCGGCACTATCCGAGGGACCGCCAGGAAGTGGCGCGATATCTGATCTCCCGCGGATGCGAAACCGACATCCTCATGGCGGCGGCTCTGGGCGATACCGAGTTGGTGCGAACGCATCTGGACCGCGATCCGAACTGTATCCGGATGAGCGTGTCGCAGGAGTGGTTTCCAAAACGGGATCCGCGCGCCGGAGGTTCGATCTACCTCTGGACCCTGGGAGCGAATCGCACCGCGCACACGGTGGCGCGCGATTTTGGCCACGAAGACGTTTTTCAGTTACTGATGGACCGGACCCCGGAGGATCTCAAGCTGGCGCTGGCCTGCGATTTGGGCGACGAAGAGACGTTTCACGCCTTCCTCGCGAAGAATCCGGATACGGCGAAGCGGCTGTCCGAAACAGAGCTGCGCAAACTGCCCAACGCCGCGCAAAGCAACAATGCCAGCGCGGTTCGACTGATGCTGGAGGCGGGTTGGCCGGTCGACACCCCGGGAGAAGCCGGGGCAACGGCGCTGCACTGGGCCGGATTTAACGGTAACGCGGACATGGCCCGCACCATCCTGCGCTTCCATCCTGCGCTTGAGCAAAAGTCGCGCGAGTACGAAGGGACCGCGCTGGGCTGGGCGTTGTTCGGATCGGGGAACGGATGGCATCGGGACACGGGCAACTACGTGGAGACGGTCCGCGCGCTGCTGGAAGCCGGCGCAACGCTGCCACCCCATGCGGCAGATCTGGATCCGAGCGATGCGGTGCTGGAGATGCTGCCATGAATGCGAGCCAACGACCGGTTCCTGTGCTCATCATCGCCTGCCTGTATATCGTGGTGGGCGTGCTCGGCTTTGGCTATCACCTTCGCGATTTGCTGGCCCTTCAAAAAGACAGCGTGTGGGTTGAAGGGACTGAACTGATGGCGTTGGTCTGCGCAGTTTTCCTGCTGCGCGGTCAGAACTGGGCGCGCTGGCTTGCGGTCGCATGGGCCGCGTTGCACGTGGTGGTGAGCGCGCTGAATGCCTTCCAGGGAATCGTGGCGCACAGCGTGTTGTTTGTTCTGATCTCCTGGCTGTTGTTTCGGCCCGAGGCAGGACGGTATTTTGCCGGCGCCCAGCCAATCCATGAAAAACAGAACTGACGCGGTCTTCATTTGACCGAGGCATACGCCGAAGGATGACGGTAGATGCCTCAGCAGCCCTGAGCGCGACGATACGTCTTCTCAATGGACGCATCGTCGCCAGGGTTCACCCGGCCCTCACCCGCCCGCGCACACCCGTTTCAGGTGCACCCGACCCCACGCGCAGATCACCTCCAGCACCGGCACCAGCGTCCACCCATATTTCGAAATCGAGTACCGCACGCACGGTGGCACGCTGCGCTCGTCATGCCGCACCAGAATCCCGTCCCGCACCAGCTCCTGCAGATGCCGAATCAGCATCCGCTCCGTCATCTCCGGAATGCTCCGCCGCAACTCGCTCGTGCGCATCGGCCCGTTCGACAGCCGCCACAGAATCGTCCCCTTCCACCGCCCATCCACCACCGACAGCATCGCGTCGATGGGACACGGCGAAATCTCCTTCTTCGAAACCGGCATCCGGCCCTCGCCCTTCCAGCACTGACAACTTTGTCAGTACCAACCTCTGCATCAGTGTACGCCCGCCCCGCGTCTTATCCCCGAAAGCCAAAAAGGAGGCACCCAGCCATGATCCTGAACATCCTCACCACCCTCTCCCTCGGCCTGCTCATCGGCACCGAATTCGCGGTCGCCGCCTTCATCAACCCCATCCTTCGCCGCCTCGACGACCGCTCCCGACTCGCCCAGATCCAGCCTTTCGCCGCGCGCCTCGGCGCCGCTATGCCCTTCTGGTACATCCTGAGCTTCGTCCTGCTGCTCGCCGAAACCGTCCTCCTCCGCCATACCCCGCAGGTCTCCTGGCTCATCGCCGCCAGCGCGATCTGGGCGTTTGTCATCGTCTTCACCCTCCGCTTCCTCGTACCCATCAATAACCGCATGATCCGCCCGGCCCTTGGCACCACCTCCGAGCAGTCCCTGCGCGAGCACGATCGCTGGGATCTCCTGCACCGCCTTCGTGTCCTCGCCCTCACCGCCGCCATGATCGCCTTCCTGGTCGCCATCCACGTCTGAGAGACGCTGGTTGTGCCCCTTCCTGGCGAGACCCCCCACCCCCCTGGCTGAGGCCCTCAACAAGTACTTTGTTTTGAATTAGCGGAGGGTAATACCTTTTAGGTATTACCCTCTTCCTGTGCACTGTTTGTGGGGCAGCCACTTTTGCCCGGGCCTTGAGAAGGGCTCGATTGCACGCCGCCGAGCTAGACTCATCTTTATGCCGCTCGAGTTCACCACTTCTTATCTCAAAGACGCGATCGCGGTCTTTGTTTACTACAAAAAGCTCGGTGAGCGCGCCATTGCTCAGGTCTCCGACGACCAGCTCACCCGCACCCTCGACGGCGAGGCTAACTCCATCGCCACCATCGTCAAGCACATGGCCGGCAACATGCGCTCCCGCTGGACCGATTTCCTCACCACCGACGGCGAAAAGCCTGACCGCCATCGCGACTCCGAATTCGAAGAGCCGCCCGCCACCCGCGCCACTCTCCTCGCCACCTGGGAAGCCGGATGGGCCTGCCTCTTCTCCGCCCTCGAGCCCCTCACCGACGCCGACCTCACCCGTACCATTACCATCCGCGGCGAAGCCCACTCCGTGATGCAGGCCATCAACCGCCAGCTCGCCCACTACCCCCACCACGTGGGCCAGATCATTCTCCTCGCCAAGCATTTCGCCTGCGACCGCTGGCAGTCCCTCAGCGTTCCCCGCCGCGGCTCCGCGGATTTCAACAAAAAAGTGGCGGCCGGCGAAGCCAGCCAGCGCTGACGGCCGCCTGCAGGCTCGCGGAACCCGCGTCGCCCATAAC
>DASXFH010000246.1:0-8976 GCA_036489655.1 Acidobacteriaceae bacterium
GTTGTTATTGTCTGCGAACATGGGAATTATCCGACCGATCTGAAGGGGCACTGGCTGTTACCGCGGTGGTGGATTTATCAGCAGGTAATGCGGGTTTTCGAGCAGAGCCAGCGCTCGGTGCCGGTGTTTAACGACAAGCACCTCTCCTATAACTGGGACGACGCCAAGTGGATGTTCGATAAGTCGCGGGAACTGAATTTTCCTTTGACCGGAGGCTCATCCATACCGGCCTACTATCGCACGCCGTCAATTGAACTGGCGGCCGGCACTCCGATTCGTAACTCGATTGTGGTGGGAGACGCGGCCGATGAGGGAGCGATCTTCCATTGTGTCGACGTGCTGCAGGCGTTTGCCGATCGGCGCAGGGGGGGAGAGACCGGGGTGCGGTCGGTGCAGTCGATTCGGGGGCCTGAGACATGGAACTGGGTGGAGCGGAATGCGTGGGCCGGCAACCTTCTGGACGCGGTGCGAAAGCATTTCGATCTGAAGGCGGGAAGCTTTCAGGAGGGGCGGAGGCCGAAGGTCTGCATCGTGGAATATAACGACGGGACCCACGCGGCGGTGATTGATGGCGCGGGAGTGGGCTGGACCTGGGCGGGCGAGATCGAGGGGCAGAAAGAGCCGACGATCATCTCGATGCTGGGCTGGCCGGGGCCGGTGTCGCAGTACCACGCTGCGAACGCGCACGAGCACTGGCTGATCGAGATGATGCTGACGCGCAAGGAGCCATTCAATGCGGAGAGGCTGCTGCTGTCGACGGGGATTGTGAATTACTACATGGACTCTAACTGGGAGGACGGGCGCTACTCTGCGGTGGGGCGGCGGCTGGAGACACCGTTTCTGGACATGAAATATCAATCGACGCATGGACCTCTGTTTAACTCGGGGCCGCGGCCGCCGGATCGGCCTTACATACGGGGATTTACTTCGTAGGTGGGGCGGCGCCGGATGGGCGTTTTTGGCACGAGTGACATCATGCCGTGATGCGAAGCCCGCTTATCGGGATTTGGGCTCCCACCCTGTCGCGCAAAACCCGCGCGACAAGGATGGGGCACCCGGACTGGCGCCGAAGATTCGACGGGGGTGGGTCGTCGCTTTCCCCCATCGGGCAAACGAGGCCAGATGTGGGGCACCCCGGGGTTGTGCCCGACACAAAAAACGCCGGAGCCTTTCGGCTCCGGCGTTTCACTTCCCTGCTGACTTTTCGCTCTTCCACACAAGCCAACGGCGGGCTTGTATCGGGCACCCAGGATGGTTAGACCAGGGCCGGGACGTTGATTTTGTCGTACCAGCTGTGGGCTTTCTTCAGGGCCTGGTTTACGTTTTCGATGTTCTCTACGCCTTTCGTGTTGAGCCACTCTTCGAAGGCTTTTGCGCCTTGTTTGGCGTAGATGGCGATGCCGTCTTTCCAGGTGGCGCGTCCGCAGAGGACTCCGTTGTAGGCGGCGCCGGATTCGTTGGCTAATTCGAGGGTCTCGATGAAGACCGGGTTCGAAACGCCTGCCGACAAATAGATAAACGGCTTGTGCGTGGAGGAGGCGGAGAGGCGGAAGTGCTCGAGGGCCTGGGCGCGGGTATAAGCCTCTTCTCCCTTATAGGACTTGGTGCCGGAGACGAACTCCATCTGGATAGGGACTTCGACCTTCAGGACGTCGACGCCGTAGCGCTCCTTGCCGAATTCCTCCATCGATCCGGTGACGACGTCGGGCTTGCGCTTGGCGTAGGCCAGGGACTTCTCGTCTTCTCCATGGACGGCGTAGCCGACCAGCTCGAGGAAGAAGGGGATGTCGTGGGCGCGGCACTCATCGGCGATGCGCTCGACCCAGGCTTGCTTGTGGTCGTTGACGGCGGATTTTTCGTAGGGCGTGTAGTAGAGGAGGATCTTGATGCAGTCGGCGCCGGCTTCTTTGAGGCGGCGGACGCTCCAGACGTCGAGCAGGTCGGGGAGGCGGCCGGGGAGAGCGGCATCGTAGCCGGTCTTCTCATAGGCGAGGAGGAGGCCCTTGCCGTTGCGGCGCTTCGAGGCGGGAAGGCCGAACTCGGGGTCGAGGAGGATGGCGGAGGCGTGCTTCGTGAGGACCTCGGTGACCAGCTCCTTGAACTCGACGAGGGCGGACTCGGGGACCTCGGCGACGCCTTTTTCTTTTGCCAGCGATTTGCGAAGCGATCCGCGCTGGTCCATGGCGGCGGCGGCGATGACGCCACGCTTATCCGATACAGATTTCAGTCCGGCGAGCTTGCCGGGGGTCAGATTCGTCGACATAGTTCTCTCCTGCTCTCCCGAAATATAGGGTTCCAATTCAATTTTATCGTGCCAGAGAGGTGGGTGGGCAGAGGACCAAAGTAACGGGCTGGGAGCTGGGAGGGAGGAGCTGGGAGCCGGGAGGCTGTAGCAGGGAGCCGGGAGGAAGGAGCCCTGGAAGCGTTTAGCGGATAGCGTTTAGCGTTGGGTGCTCTCCGATTGGGATCCCTAAACCCTGGTCTCGGCGAGGGCGAGGTCCTGGAGGGAGCGGGGCTCGTCGGAGGGACGCACGCCGAAGGCCCAGGCGAGGGCGCCTCCGGCGGAGACGAGGGCGGCCACGGTGAGGGCGGAGCTGAAGTGGCCGCTGCGCTGGACGAGGAAGCCGGTGAGGACCGGGGCAACGATGCCGGCAAAGTTGGCGACACAGTTCTGCATACCGACCCAGCGGCCGGCCAGGCGGGGTCCGGCAAGGGTTTGGGGGACGGCGTAGACGCCGGAACAAGAGAGTCCGCAGCCGACGGCGACGCCAGAGAGGCAGAGGAACCAGGATTTGGGTCCGGCTGAGGCGCAGCCCACGAGCGAGAGGGCGGCAAGGAGGAGGCCGGCGATCATGGGCCACTTGCGGGCGGAGGTGGGGCTGACGCGGCGACGGATGCAGAGGTCGGCGACGCGGCCGGAGACGATGGCGGCGGTGGAGTCCATGGCATAGAGGAGGCCGGCGGTCCAGGCCATGGAGGATTCGGAGAGATGGCGCTCGTGGACGAGGTAGTAGGGGAGCCAGCTCATGAGGAGGTAGAGGAGGTAGTTCTCGCTGAGATGGCCGATGGAGGCGCCCCAGAAGGGGCGAAGGCGGGCGATGGACAGGAAGCTGGGCTGCGGACCGGTGGGCGGGAGGGGCTGGTAGAGGACACGGCGGGGCTTCCAGCGCTGCCAGGCGGGGAGCCAGAGCAGGGCGACGAGGCCGATGGCGAGGAAGGTTGTGCGCCATCCGTAGTGGGCCATGAGGAGGCCGCCTCCGAAGGCTCCTACGGCGGTGCCCCAGCGGATGGCGGCGACGAGCAGGCCGTTGGCGAGGCCGCGATCTCTCTCTTCGAGGCACTCGCTGAAGATTTTGGAGCTGGCGGGAAAGACGACGGCTTCGCCGACGCCGAGGAGAAGGCGCATGGCGAAGAGGGCGGCGAATCCGCGGGCGAGGCCGGTAAGGGCGGTGGCGGCGGACCAGGCGAGGAAGCCGGCGGCGAGGACGGAGCTGGCCTGGAAGCGGTCGACGAGCCAGCCGACGGGGACCTGGAGGAGGACGTAGGTCCAGAAGAAGGCGGAGAGGAGGATGCCGAGCTTCGAGGCGGACAGGCCCCAGTCTTTGGAGAGGAGGGGGGCGGCGAGAGCGAGGTTGCCACGGTCGACGTAATTGATGAGAACGGCGATGACCAGCAGGGTGATGACGGGGGCGGTGCTGGTGCGCCGGGCCGGGGTTTGGGTGGGCGGAGGCATGGGGTTGCGGGGTTGCGGGGGATCATACAGGGTGGGCGGGAGGTGGGGCGAGGGGGGAAGTTGCGAGGGCCTTTCTTCCGAGCGGGTTCGGTTCGGCGATGAACGGCGGTTCGAGGAGAGTCATGGTGCTCAGAACTGCAGCTTCGCTCCAAACTGGACCTGGCGCGAAGTTGTCGAGGTTGCGGTCACTACGCCAGCCGTGGGCGAGATCCCCGAGGTCGCGGATGTGTAGACGACTTCGTTGGGGGTGAGGAGATTTGTGCGGTTCAGGATATTGAAGAACTCCGCGCGAAACTGCAGGCGCATGCGCTCGGTGATTTTCATCGCTTTCGCCGCGGACAGATCCACTTCGGTCAGGCCTGGACCGGTCAGCGAATCCCTCGACACGTTTCCATAGGTACCGGCAGCGGGCGGAAGAAACGCCTCGGGATTAAAGTACAGCGAGGACTTGCCGGGATAGAGCCTGCCGCGAAAATCCGGGTTCCAGTCGGGGCGCACGGGATTGCGGGTGTCGCCATTGCCGGTGGGGTTGTAGCCGAGCTGCGGCGAGAAGGGGAAGCCGGACTGGGCATTCACGATGACGCTGGCGGTCCAGTCTCCGGCCAAAAAGTCCAGGGGCTGGGATGAGTGCTGAAGAAATCGCCGGTTGCGTCCGAAGGGCAGCTGATAAACCGCGCTGATCGCCGCCGCATTGCGCGCATCGGTGGCCGCCGGCGCCCAGTCCAGCCTGGGCCTGAGCGGGAACTCCACATAGGCGGGGGTGTTGCCGCTGACGCTGGTGTTCCATGCTGACCCGTCGTCGAGGTTCTTCGACCAGGTATAGATGCCGCGGAACTGCAAACCCTGGGCGAACTGCCGGCGCACATCGACTTCCAGCGCATTGTAGAGTCCCACGCCCTGCGACACCCACGAGGTGGAGTTCGCCAGCTGGGGATTGGCGTTCTGCGCGCCTGCGGGATAGAACGGCGACCCGTCAGGGAGAAACTGCGGGACCGGCTCGTTCATGTCCTCCGAGAGGATCTGGTGGTAGGCGTGCCAGGCAACGTAGCCGAGCGTCAGGGAGGTTTGCGGCGCGAGCTCCTGCTCCAGACGAAGGTTCCACTTGACCACTGCCGGTGTCGCGATATCCGGCTGCACATTGCTGGGCGAGACCAGGGCGCCCGGCGGAGGCTGGGTTCCGGGAGTGATGTGCAGATCGGCGACGGCTATGTTTTTGATCGACTCTGCGGTGTTGAACGGGGCGGTCTGATCGAGACGGTAGTCGAGCGTGTCCAGCAGGCCGTGATAGAGACCCACGCCGGCCCGCACAGCGGTCTTTCCGTTGCCGAACACGTCCCAGGCCAGCCCCAGGCGGGGTTCGGGCAGGAATATCGCACGATTCTTTGTCAGCGCCGAACCGCCCACGCGGGGTTGCGTCTGCAGGACACCGTTCAGGATTGCGTAATTGGCGGCGCGCCCGTGCGCCTCATTCCACCCGTTGGTGGATTCGGAACGAAAGCCAGCTTCGATCTCCAGCCGCGGCGTTGGCTTCCAGGTATCCTGCACGAAAGCCGATGCCTCAAGCGAACGCCAGCCCAGTTCCGTAGGCGACGGGACTACGGTGAAGGTCTTCACCGTGCCGGTGAGAAATGTGTTCAGAGTGCTGAACGATGCCTGCCCGTACTGGTCCTGGGCGAGCATGTCATTGGACTGGAGGCGCTGGAACCAGATTCCGGCCTCGATCTGGTGATGGCCGCGCGAGCTGTAGACGTGGTCCGCATAGGTGAACAGGTTGCGCGCGGTGGCATTGTTGCTGCCGACGTTCGCGCCTGCCTGGGTAATTTGCGAGGCGCCGTTCGATGCCGTGCTGCCGCTGATTACGATGGCGCCGACCGGCATGCCGGCTACCCATCCCGGGAGATCGACGGGCGTGCTGCCGGTGAAGTACCAGGCGGCGCGCGAATATCCGAAGCGCGCCACGTTGAGCAGAGTGGGGGAAAAGACGTGCTGTTCCTGCACCGAGGCCACCTGCTCACGGAGCGTCTCGTCCACCAGGCTGAGCGGGTTCTGGGTGGGAGTGTGCGCGGCGCTGTCGTCGACTGTGAAGACCGCAAACAGCTGATCGTTGTCTCGAGGATTGAAGTCAAAGCGGGTGGTGCCGAAGTCCTCGCGGATGCGCTGCTCGGGGTGGCTGAAGGCCTCGGCGATTCCGCTGCCGAGGTCCGGACCGTTGGCTGCAGGCCACAGGGTCAGCAGCGGCCGGACGGAGGGCGCGGCTTTGGCGCGCGAGGCGTTATCCGGCACCAGGGTGACGTCGCTGAGAGCCCAGTTCTGGCGGAATCCCTCGTAATTGCCGAAGAGGAAGAGCTTGTTTCTGCGGAGAGGGCCGCCCAGGGCCGCGCCAAACTGACTTCGCTGAAACTGCGGAATGGCGCCCTGATCGAAGTAGTTCCTGGCATCGAGGGCGCTGTTGCGCAGGAATTCGTAAGCGGTTCCGTGGAGCTGATTTGTGCCGGACATGGTGACAATACTGATCTGGGCTCCGTCCCGTTTTCCGTAGGCGGCCCCGTAAGCGCCGTTTACGGCATTGAATTCCCGAACAGCGTCCACTCCCAGCAACTCACCGCTGGCGCCGCCGGGGGTGACATTGATCAGGGAGGCTCCTGTGTATTCGATCCCGTTGAGCAGAAACAGATTGTCCTGGGGCCTCCGCCCCTCAACGGAGAACATGTTCCCGACCGAGGAGTTGGAGGTCCCAATGCCGCCCGCCCGTTCCGCGGTGTAGCTCACCGTGGCCGGATTCAGGGTCAGCAGCTCGTCGTAGCTTCTCCCGTTCAGGGGGAGCGCCTTCACCTGCCGCTCATCGATGAGTCCCGAGGTCTCCTGCGTCGTGGTATTAATCCCCGGGTTGGCGGCGCTCACCAACACCCTCACATGGAGCGAGCTGAGGGTCAGGACGAATTTGAGCTGCAGGCTCTGGCCGACCGTCAGGGAGATGGCATTGCGCTCCTGCCCTGAGAACCCGGCATGGCTGACGGAGACGATGTAGTCGCCAATGGGAATCGAAGGCGCGGCGAAGCGTCCGTCGGCTGCGGTGCTGAGGGTACGGGTGGCCCCGGTTTCAATCTGGTGCACGAGCACCGTGGCGCCTGAAACGGCTCCGCCGCTGGTATCGAGGACGACGCCGGTAATCGTTCCGCCGACGACCTGGGCATTGGCGGAGGGCGGAGCCGCGGGAGCCAAGAGAAACATCACAAGCAGAAGAGAGAGATGAAGGCCGTTGCGCGGGTGCATGGGGTCTCCTGAAATTCAGTTGCCTGGCTCGCGCGGTAAGCGCGTTCAGGGCGAGCGGGAGTTGTGCAAGCGATGGATGGGACAGGAACGGGGCTTAGAGGCGACAACAGGCGCGCCGGGCGGCGGCATGCAGAACAATTTTCGGGTTCAGTCGCATTTGACTTCGTCCTGTGCTTCGCATGGTGCTTCGTTTCGGGTCGCTGGTCCGGAAGGTCCGCAGGTACACCGCCTCTGGCGGGGACCCAGTCACGGCTGAATTGATGCGGGGCGGTGCGGGCTCAACAACAGAAACGCGGATTGATGCCCGCCGGAGCATTCCAGCGGCTGCAACAACCTGTTTTGTGGAGCATCAGCACGAATGCAGAGTAGCATCGGCGGCTTGATTTCGCAAAATGGCGATCCGGGTTTTCGTCGGTCACGCGGCGGAGGCGATGGCTTCGCGCTGGAGCTTGTGCAGGTCGCGGATACCGGCTTCGGCTAAGTCCATCATCTCGAGGAGGCGGGGGCGGGGGAAGGCGTGCTTCTCCGCTGTCGCCTGGATTTCTACGCAGTTGCCGTCCTGGGTCATGACTAAATTCATGTCGACTTCGGCCTGGGAGTCTTCTTCGTAGGCGAGGTCGAGGAGAACCGTGCCCTCGACGATGCCGACACTGGTGGCGGCGACCAGCTGGCGGAGGGGCGAGACCTTGAGCGCTCCTGTAGACACCATGCGGTTGAAGGCGATGGCCAGGGCGGCACAGGCTCCGGTGATGGCGGCGGTGCGGGTGCCTCCGTCGGCCTGGAGGACGTCGCAGTCGAGGACGACGGTGCGCTCGCCGAGGGCTTTCATGTCGACGACGGCGCGGAGAGAGCGGCCGATGAGGCGCTGGATTTCGTGGGTGCGTCCGCCGACTTTGCCTTTTTCGGACTCGCGCGCGGTGCGGGTGAGGGTGGAGCGGGGGAGCATGCCGTATTCGGCGGTGACCCATCCGCGGCCGGAGTTGCGGAGCCAGGCGGGGACGCCCTGTTCGACGGTGGCGTTGCAGAGGACGCGGGTCTGTCCGCACTCGATGAGGACGGAGCCCTCGGCCACCTGGACGTAGCCGGGGGTGAGGCGGACGGGGCGCATCTGGTGGGGCTGGCGGCCTTCGCTGCGGAAAAAAGCGGGTTGAGTCATCGGCTCATTGTACGGTTTCGAGCGGTTCCAAAGAGGGAAACGGAGCGATCGGGTGCCGGAATGGGAGGGCCGGGGAAATCGCTGAAGAGGCTGGGGTTGGACGCGGAAGCGGGGCAGGCGCGTGCCGATTTGGGAAAGAGGCGAAGTGGGTTCCGGAAGAGGAGGAGATGCGGACTCAGAGTGAAGTGATGTGGATGGAAGGAGATGGGAGCGGCAGAACCGGTTTGGCCCTCGACGTGTTCTATTTCGGGGCAGTCGTGAAGCGGTTGGGAAGCCGGAGCGACCTCCAGAGCGCGATGGCTTCCCTTCCAGCCGAGAGAGGAACGTGCCGTGGAACAAAGCGCTTTGATGGGTCCGATGAAGAAGGGCAGCTTGCTGCAGGGGTTACCGGGCGGGGTTGCGGGAACGCTGCCAATGGCGGCGGATGGGCGGGAGGAGCGGCCGCTGGCGCTGGCGGGACTCGCACACGATGCGCGGAATCTGGTGACGGCGCTGGGGCTGTGCGCCGAGCTGGTCAGCGAGCCGGGGGTGCTGTCGCCGGCGCACGGGCATTTTGCGACGGAGATTCGATCGCTGGCCGAGGCTTCGGGACGGCTGGTGCGGCGGCTGGCGGCGCTGACGCAGGTGGAAAAGGCTGCGCCGCTGGCGGAGACGGCGGAGGCGCCGGTGGAGGACGTGGCGGATTCCGTACGGCAGCTGGGGAATCTGCTTTCGGCGATTGCGGGACCGGTGGTGGAGCTGCAGATTGCGACGCTTCCCTGCCCGGGACGGCTGCAGCTTTCCGAGGAGAGTCTGACGAGAATTCTGGTGAACC
>DASXFH010000327.1:0-37828 GCA_036489655.1 Acidobacteriaceae bacterium
CGGTGCCATGTTCCTTGAGAGAGATGGGGTAGGGATCGTCTTCCGGGACGCGCTGGAGGACCTGAACGTTCTCGACATCGAGTTCGTATCCGCCAGGTGCGCGCTTATCGGCGCGAACTTTGCCGGTAACGATGACAGAGGACTCATGGGTGAGACCTTTGACGGTCTCGAAGACCTCGGGCGGAACGGCGGCTTTGGGAACGATGCCCTGGATGGTGCCGGTGCCGTCGCGAAAGATGGGAAAGAGCAGCTTGCCGCTCTCGCGCAGATTGTAGAGCCAGCCGTGCAGGGTGACGGCCTGGCCGTCGTGCTCGCCGATGCGGGCGATGGTGGAAAGGGGCGCTTCTGGCGGCGTGGTTGCGGTTGCGTCTGTGGGTGTGTCTGCCATGATCCGAGCCTGTCTTTCTCTCTTCAGTTCTTCTTCTCTGCCGCGTCCATCCGGTCGAAGGCGCGTCTTGCCTTTTCTGCGACGATTTCGGGCGTCTCTGCCAGCTGGTAATGAATTTCGAGCACACCGGCGGGCGATTGCGGAGCGGCCTTCAGCTCGCCGAGCGTTTCCTCCCAGGCAATGGCGCCATCGCCGGGCCAGAGGTGGGCATCCCTGTCGCCCTTGTTGTCGTGCAGGTGCGAGGAGCGGACGTAGCTGTGAAGTTCGCCAATAGCCGCGCTGACGCCGTCACCCAGGTGCGCATGGCCGGTGTCGAGGCAGACGCCAATGTCCTGAAAGTGGCCGGTGGTGAGAATTTCGACCAGGTTCGCAGGGCGGGTGACGTCCCCCTGAAGATTTTCGACGAGGATTTTCACGCCGAGGGGATTGGCAAACGCACGCAGGTGTTCGAGCGCGGTGATGGAATGCTCCAGAGCACGCGGGCTCCAGGCATCCTCGCGTTCGCCGAGGTGCAGGACGAGAAAGCGGAAGGGGATCTGTTCGGCAACTTCGAGAGCGCGCTTAATCTCGTCCATCGCATCGATGCGGCGACTCTTCTCGGGATGGATGACGTTGACAGCTGGAGCTCCGCCGCGGCCCATCTCAAGGTCGGGAAACAGAGGCGCGTGCATAGAGAAGGGCTCGACAGAATTGGCGCGGAACCATTCCGCCATTTCGCGCACGTGGGGGCGGCTGGTGTAGTCGAAATGCTGCCGGGCCGCGAACAGTTCCACTCCCTGGGCTCCGGCGCGAGCAAAGATGTCGAGGAGGCCAGGATGCAGGCGTTGTGTGAGAAAGACGTGAGTCGAAATGGCTTTCAGCATGGAAGAGGGATTCCCTGCTTCTATTTTCTCACCGCATGCAGGACGGTCCCGAGGGGCAGAGCCGATGCGCGTCGCCCCTCCTTCCGACTGATTGCAAACTACTCGGCTGCGGCTTCTTCACCCTTCACCGTAACAGCAATGTGAGCGGTGACCTCGCGGTGCAGCTTGACCGGAACATGGAACTCGCCGGTGGACTTGAGCGGCTCCTCGAGCTGGACCTTGCGGCGATCGATGTTGAACCCCTTTGCCGCGAGCTCCTGGGCAATGTCCCCGGAGGTGACGGAGCCGAAGAGATGGTCGTTTTCGCCCACTCTGCGGGTGAAGGCGATAGAGACGGCATTGAGCTGAGTGACGAGCTGCTCGGCCTCGGCCTTCTCTTTCGCGGAGCGCCGTACGGCAGAGGCCTTCATCTGCTCGATGACGGCTTTATTGGCCGGAGTGGCTTCCATGGCGAGGTTTTTGGGCAGCAGAAAGTTGCGGCCATAGCCGTTGGCGACCTTCACGACGTCGCCCCGGTGGCCGAGGTTCGAGATATCTTCTCTGAGGATGACTTCCATTGCAATCTCCTGAAAAGCAGAACTCAGAGCCCAGGGCTCAGAGCGCAGGAGCGGCAGCGTTCGGCCACAGTCGGCAGTGGCGGACGTCGCCGTCCTGGTGAAGGCTAGAACCGCGCCGCGAAGGGCAGCAGGGCGATATTGCGAGCCTGCTTGATGGCCTTCGAGAGCCGCCGCTGATGGGTGGTGCAGACGCCGGTGAGGCGGCGGGGCACAATCTTGCCGCGCTCGGCGACAAAGCCCTGGAGCAGCCGCACATCGCGATACGAGATGGCGTCGATCTTCTCGGTGCAGAACTTGCAGACCTTCTTGCGACGGAAGAACTTGCGTCCGCCGGGGCCGCCGGGACCGCGTCCGCCGGGACCCGAGGGGCGTCCTGCGGGTGCTTCGGAGCGTGGAGTTGGAGATGTATTTTCGTCAGCCATGTTGGTTCCTCCGGCCAGCCGCCGCGAAGGGCGCGGGCCATTGCTCAAAATTTCGTCGTGGCCTGGGCGTGTTTACGCGCTGGCGGGGGTTGCGGACTCCGGCGTCGCCGTTGCCGGGGCAGGCGCCGCTGGAGCGGGCGCTTCCGGCGCTTCCACCGGGATGGCGCTCAGCTTTTTGCGTGAGGCGCGGATGGCGCGAACTTTCGCCAGTCGCTTCTCTTCCTCATCCATGCGCACGGTGATGAACTTGATCACCGGCTCAGAGACGCGCAAACGGCGCTCCAGTTCGGCAATCAGCGCACCGTCGGCGTCAATGGTGAGCAACACGTAGTTGCCGTCGTTGAACCTGCGCACCATGTAGGCGAGCTTGCGGCGCCCCAGCTTTTCAGTGGAACGCACGGCGCCGCCCCCGTTGGTGACGGTCTGCTCGAGGCCGGCAATCAGCTTGTCCTGGTCTTCGTCGGCCACATCCGGCCGCACGATAAACATCACTTCGTAGAAACGTTGCATCGTTTGTTTCTCTTTCCCTCCGACCGGACTCTGCAGCACCGGCCGGCAAATCCAAATTCGCTTCCGTCGTTCTCTCTATTGCGCCGCGGGGCCATTCTGGGAATCGTCCCGACGGTTGAATTCGTTCATAGCAGAGGAAATGCCTTCCACTACTACTTTTTCGACGGCGCGCGCCACCCGGTCCAGAACCGGATCGATCGCCGCCAGATCCCGTTTGCTCATCGGCGTGAGCAGATAATCTTTGCCGCGCCGAAAAGCTTCTTCGCGAACACCCGGCTCGGGGCCTACCCCAATCCGGATCCGCCGCCACTCGTCCGTTCCCAATGCGCCGGCAACGGAACGCGCGCCGTTATGGCCCGCCGGACTCCCTCTCTCGCGCACTCGCATCGTTCCGAGAGGCAAATCCAGTTCGTCGTACAACACCAGCAGGTTGCCGGCAGGGTCGATGTCGAGCTCGTCGACCAGGGCCCCGACCGCCAGCCCGCTCAGATTCATCCAGGTCTCCGGCTTGGCCAGGATCACTTCCCGGCCGGCGATCCGAACCTTCGCAGTAAGGGCGCGGCAGCGGCGATTGACCACTTCCGCGTTTAGCTCACCGGCGATGCGATCGATCGCCAGAAACCCGGCATTGTGCGGCGTGAACTGGTATTCGATGCCCGGATTGCCGAGCCCCACCACCAGGAACGCGCCACCTTCTGACGGCACTTACTTCTTGCCGCCTTTCTCCGCGGCCGGCGCGGCAGCTGCCGCACCCTCCGCCGTTTCCTGCTTGCCCTTCTTCGCCACTTCCGGCTCGGCAGGACCCGCTGCCGCAGCTGCCGCTTCGGCCTCCGGCGCCGCAACCACTTCTTCCTTGATCGAAACCACGTGCGCTACCGGCGTCTCTTCCGGCGTCAGAAAACGAAGGCTTTCCGAGTGCGGCAGATCGGAGACGCGCAGCACCATACCGAACGTGAGATTCGTCACGTCGACGCCAATGCTCTCCGGGATGTCGCCCGGGAGGCACTCGATCTCGACCTCGCGCAACATCTGGTCCATGATGCCGCCCTGCGTCTTCACCCCAATGGCAATGCCGGTAAGCTGAACCGGTACTTCGACCCGGATCGGCTTATCGAGCGCGATTCGCTTGAAGTCGATGTGGATCAGATTGCCCTTGATCGGCTCATACTGCCAGTCGACGATCATCACTTTCGCGGTTGATCCGGCAACCGCCAGGTCGAAGATCGAGTTGTGTCCGGCCGCTGAATGCAGGATCTTCGTGATCTGCTTGGGATCGACCTCCACGGCGACCGCGGGCTGGGCCGCACCATAGACCACGGCGGGCACTTTGCCTCTGACGCGGACGCGGCGGGCGGCATTCTTGTTGAACTTGCCCTCACGGGCGACGGCATTGACGGTTTCCTGAGTAATCATTGTCCTTTTCCTTCGGGCACGGATGAACAGCCGGTAGCGGGTGGCCTGTAGCCGATGGCGAACCGCGTGTCGCTGTCTTATCCGCTCCCTTCTGTACGGCCCGCTGCAGCGCGAACCGCCAATTATGGTTGTGCAACCTGAGCCGCCGGCAGCCAAAAATCCGCCGGCGAAAAGCTGCGGCTAACTGAACAGCGAGCTAACGCTGGTCTCCATGTGAATGTTGAGGATCGCGGCGCCCAGAAGCCCCGCAACCGAAAGCGTTTTGATCTTTTCGGAATTTCTCAGCTCCTGCGCTTCCGGGCGCAGAGGAATGGAATCCGTAACGATGACCTGTTCCAGCCTGGAGCTGGCGATGCGCTGAACCGCTTCCCCGGAGAGCACGGGATGGGAGGCGGCCGCATAGACGCGAGAGGCGCCCTGTTCCAGCAGAGCATCCACCGTCTTCACCAGAGTGCCGGCGGTATCGATAATGTCGTCCACGATGAGGCAGGTGCGTCCCCGCACGTCGCCGATGACGTGCATCACTTCAGTGACGTTGATATCGGTACGGCGCTTGTCCACGATGGCCATGGGAACGCCCATTTTTGTGGCGAAGTGGCGGGCCCTCTCCACGCCGCCGGCATCCGGAGAGACGACGGCGAGGTTGGGGAGGTTGAGCGAATTGAAATAGCTGATCATGACCGGGCTGGCGAAGACGTGATCCACCGGGATGTTGAAGAAGCCCTGAATCTGCGCAGCGTGCAGATCCATGAAGAGAGCACGGTGGGCGCCGGCGGTGGTCATGAGGTCGGCAACCAGCTTGGAGGAGATCGCCACACGAGGGCGATCCTTGCGGTCCTGTCGCGCGTAGCCGTAATACGGGACGCAAACCGTGATGCGGCCGGCGGATGCACGCTTGAGGGCATCGACCATGATCAGCAGCTCCACCAGGTGCTGATCCACCGGATAGCAAGTGGGCTGGACGACGAAGACGTCGGCGCCGCGGACATTTTCAAGGAGCTGGAAATAGACTTCGCCGTCGGCAAAGCGCTGCATGCGCGTCTCCCCGAGGGTGACGCCAATGTGTTTGCAGATGTCCTCTGCCAGTTCGCGATTGGCTGTGCCGGAAAAGATTTTAAAGCGCCTGTCTTCATTCGATACGCGCGAACGCCGCGCCTGCGGTTTGGTCTTGCTTCCGTCTGCCTGAGCCGCAGCCGTTGCAGGCGCGACCCCCACCGTCTCAATCGTGTCCGTCTTCACAAGATCCTCCAGCTGGTTTGCATGGCATCCTGCTTCCTGCGTGGCCCGCGTTCAAAATTCTGGCTGGGCGACCAGGATTCGAACCTGGACAAAGTGCTCCAAAGGCACTTGACCTACCATTAGTCGATCGCCCAGTACTCAAAACCTTCCCTGATCGATCCTGCACTCTGAATCCAGCGCCCTACTGCTCAAACATCGTTTGCCAGTATTCGCTCCGCGGCAGCGTCCAGGTCCGCAACGATCGAATACCGGCCTCGCTGAGCCTTTGCTCCGCAGCGGCGGCAGCGGCATCGGAGCCGTACAGCCCGAAAAGGGCCGACCCCGAGCCGGAGAGCGCCGCGTACAAGGCTGCCTCCTCAGGGTTGCCGGATCCCGCAAGAATGCGCTTGATTGTTCCGAGAGAGGGATACTGCCGGAAGACGACCTCTTCGAAGTCGTTTTCGATCCCGGTTCGGACAAGCGCAAGAAGCGGACTGGTTTCCGACTTCCCGGCCAGGCCTTCGCGCCGGAAAGAAGCCTGCGCGGAGACACCGGAGGAGTGCGTGCCATCCCCGGTGGATTGCGCCTCCGGAGGCCTCGGCGAAAATGCCGAGGCAAGAGCTCGACTCAACGTCAATAGTTTATCGGAGGCGGGCAGGGGGGTCAATGCAGAGGCGTCGGAGGGAGCGGGATTCGCAGGATGGAGGGCGTCCCAGTCGCGGTAGGCCTGGGGCGTGGAGACGCCGTTGGTTGGCAGTGCTAATACACATGGGGTGGACGGCAGATCGGCCAGAGGGGAAACCTGCTCGCCGCGGCCAGCGCCGAGGACGGTTCCGCCGATGAGGAAGAGGGGCACGTCGGACCCGACTTCGGCGGCGATGCGGAGCTTGTCGGGATCCGACAGGGGAGCGACGCCGTAACGGGCCAACTCCCGCTCAAGGCCCAGCAAGGCCGCGACAGCATTGGCTGAACCGGCGCCGATGCCGCCCTGGACGGGAAGGCGCTTGTCGATATGAACATGGACGGCGGCGGTGGTATTCAGGGCGGCCAGGGCCCGCTCGATCATCTTCCAAACGGTATTCGTCGCGCCGGTGGGGACGCCTTCATGGTTGCTGGTGATGTGGATCGAGGTGGCGGCCGGTTGCGCCTCGACGGTGAGAAGGTCGTGCGCTGCGAGGGTCTGGTAGCAGGTGGCCAGGGCGTGGAAGCCGTCCGCGCGGGGCGGACCGATCGCCAGCCCCAGGTTGACTTTGCAGAACGAGCGGACGGTCGTGGGCATCGCTACAGGATATAGCGGGACAAATCCTGGTTCTTGACGATGCTGGCGACCATCTGGCGGACGTACTCGGGATCGATCACCATGACTTTCTCGGTGCCATTGGCTGTCTGGCGCTCGATGACGGGCAGAGGCGCAGTGATGCCTTCGCCAACGGCGGCCAGCTCGACGACGGTTCCACCCTCCTTCGCTTCGCCTTTCTGCTGGGCGCGGGTCAGGTCGGGAGCGAGGAAGCTGATTTCGTCCAGGACCTTCTCCATGATGGTGTGGAGGCGGCGGGCACCGATATTTTCGGTGCCTTCGTTGACGCGAAAGGCGAACTGAGCCATCTCTTCGATCGATTCCGGAGTGAACTCCAGCTTCAGCCCCTCGGTTTCCAGCAGCGCGGTGTACTGGCGGACGAGCGAAGACTTTGGCTCGGTCAGGATCCTGACGAAATCCTCGACGGTCAGCGACTGCAGTTCGACGCGGATGGGGAAGCGGCCCTGCAGCTCAGGAATGAGGTCGCTCGGTTTGGAGACGTGGAAGGCGCCGGCAGCGATGAAGAGGATGAAGTCGGTACGGACCATTCCGTAACGAGTATTCACGGTGGTGCCTTCGACGATGGGGAGGATGTCGCGCTGCACACCTTCGCGGGAGACGTCGGGGCCATGGCCGCCTTCCCGGCCGGCGATCTTGTCGATCTCGTCGAGGAAAACGATGCCTGAGGTTTCCACGCGCTCGACGGCCAGGCGGGTGACCTGATCCATGTCGATCAGGCGGCCCTCTTCTTCCTGGACCAGGTATTCAAAGGCATCGGAAACCTTCATCTTCCGCTTGCGGGTGCGCTGGCCGAAGATGTTGGGCAGCATGTCCTTGAGGTTGACGTCCATTTCCTCGACACCCTGGTTGGAGATGATCTCGAAGGAGGGCGAATTGCGCTCGCGGACATCAATTTCGACCATGCGGTCGTCGAGTTTGCCTTCGCGGAACTGCTGGCGGAGCTTTTCGCGGGTGCGGTGGTGCGAGTCGCCGCCGGGAGGGGGCAGGGTGATTGTGTTGCCATCGACCTGAGGGGCAAATCCAGGGGTGTTGGGGGTGGCCTGGCCCGCGGCCGCCGGTTGTTGGGCGGGGGGCGGCAACAGCACATCGAGCAGGCGCTCCTCAGCATTCATCTCGGCGCGATCTTCGACTTCTTCCAGCTTCTCCTCGCGCACCATATCGATGGCGATCTCGACCAGATCGCGCACGATGGAATCGACGTCGCGGCCGACGTAGCCGACTTCGGTGAATTTCGAGGCTTCGATTTTGAGGAAAGGGGAGTTGGTCAGCTTGGCCAGGCGGCGGGCAATTTCGGTTTTGCCCACCCCGGTGGGGCCGATCATGATGATGTTCTTGGGCATGATTTCGTCGGCCAGCTCGGGCGAGAGCTTCTGGCGGCGCATGCGGTTGCGCAAGGCAACGGCGACCGCGCGCTTGGCGGCTTTCTGGCCGACGACATATTTGTCCAGCTCGGCGACGATTTCGCGCGGGGTGAGTTCATCGAGCGAGAGTTCCTGGTCTTCCGCGGTTCCGGGGAGATAAATGGCCATGATTCGCCTTATGCCTGCAGTTCTTCTATGGTGATGTGGTCGTTGGTGTAAATGCAGATTTGGCCGGCAATGCGCAGGGCCTTTTCGGCGACATCGTGAGCGGAGAGCTCGGTGTTTTCCATCAACGCGCGCGCAGCAGCCAGGGCATACGAGCCGCCGCTGCCGATGGCGGCGATGCCTTCGTCCGGCTCGATCACATCGCCGGAGCCGCTGATCAGAAAGGTCTGGTTCAGGTCTGCGACCACGAGCAGGGCCTCCAGACTGCGAAGCATCTTGTCGGTGCGCCAGTCTTTGGCGAGCTCGACCGCGGCTCGGCCCAGATTACCCGCGTACTGTTCCAGCTTGTTCTCAAAGCGGCTAAAAAGGGAGAAGGCGTCCGCGGTGGAACCGGCGAATCCCGCCAGGATCTTGTCCTGGTAGAGACGCCGGATTTTCCGCGCGCTGTGCTTGAATACGGCTTCGCCCATGGTCACCTGGCCGTCCGCAGCCATGACCACGCTGCTGCCGCGCCGGACGCAGATGACTGTGGTGGACCGAATCCGGGGACCGCGGGCGGCCCGACCGGAAGAAGAATGTGTTCTGACGGAAAAACGACCGCCCGAAGCGGCCGTTTCTGTAATCCTGCGATTCGCCATGTCTTTTCTGAGTATAGCGCAGCTACCAGTAACTGCCTGGCTGCGCAATACCGCGATGGAGGGCCGCCAATCGTGGAATTCTGAGCTATCCTGCACTTAATCAGCACCTCATTCCTTTCCTGTTCGGAGTCCCGGGATGTTTCCCCTTTCGCTGCGCGATCCCCACGTGATCGGGACAGTTGCGGCTGTGGTTGTTGGCATCGGGGGCGCGGTGACCTACCTGGTCCTGCGGCGGCGCCCCACCGCAGAGGAGATCGAGCGTGATCGCCGGGCGGAACTGGTGCGTTCGGGACGCATTATTGATGGAACGATTCTCGATATCTCGGAGTTCGAGGGGGAGGCGGCCCCGGCGCCGGACCAGCGTGCCGAGATCCACTACATCCTTTACAAGTACGAAATTGGCGGCGTGGCTTACGAATCCTCTCAGGATGTGTCCGCCCTGCGCGACCTTGTAAATCCGGCAGAAGTCCGGCTCGGATTCCCCTGTTCGGTCCGCTACGATATCCACAGGCCCGAAAACAGCGTTGTGGTGGCCGAAAACTGGAGTGGGCTCCGTAACACGGCGCAGTCGGTACCCACGCGGCCTGCGATCGGAAGCCGATCTCGCAGCACAGCACCGGCCCGGCCCACGCAACCGCCCAGACAAACCATCTAAACTAAGTGGTAATGCACGTTCACGGCGCAAACACCCGAGCCACGCAGAAGGTGCTGCGCATTTCGCTGTTCGCCACCATCGCGTATGTGCTGCTCGCACTGTTCGCCGGGCTGCGCGCCCACTCTCTGGCTCTGATTTCCGAAGCGGGGCACAATGCCTCCGACGCGCTGGCGCTGGTCCTGTCGTTTGTGGCTGTCTGGTTCCAGACCCGGCCCGCGACCGACCGCAAGACCTATGGCTATCAGCGGGCCGGCGTTCTGGCAGCTTTCCTCAACGCCATTGCCCTGGTCGTCATCTCAGGCTGGATTGTTTACGAGGCGCTGCACCGCTTCCGCGGCGAGGCACAGGTCCAGCCACACCTGATGATGTACGTCGCTGCCGTCGGCGTGCTCATGAACGGCATCATTGCAACCCTGTTATGGCGGGTTAGCCACGATATCAACATCCGCAGCGTGTTCATCCATATGCTGGGCGATACGCTTTCGACCGCGGCGGTGATCGTGGGGGGCGCGGTGATTCTGGCCACGGGGCACAGCTGGATAGACCCCGCGCTGTCGCTGGGGATTGCGGCGCTGATTTTGTGGTCCTCGTTCGCCATCGTGCGCGAGACCCTCAACATCCTTCTGGAAGGAGCGCCGCGCGGCATCTCTCTGGTGGACATCCGCGCCACGCTGATGGCGATCGGGGGCGTGGAAGATGTGCACGATCTGCACGTCTGGAGTCTGGGTTCCAATACCCATGCACTCTCGAGCCATGTCACCATTGCCGATATCCCCCCCTCCGAGAGCACCCGGATTCTGGCCGAGATCAATCTCGTGTTGCGGGACCGGTTTCAGATCCATCACACGACCCTGCAGTTCGAACACGTGATTTGTGAAGTGGCACACGGCTGCCTCATGGCAGTGGAAGAGTCTGAGGCACATCCCCATTCTCACGGCCACCGGCATTAACAGCCGCTCGGGTTGCCTCGATATCGGAAATCCTGATGCCGGACGTCAGGGAAGAATTCCATGGCAGGCAGGAAGAAATCCGCCTGAAAGCGCCAAACGCGCAATAGCCAGGGCCGAGGCTGGGACAAATGGCGGAATATGGCCGCCCACTCCTGCATCTTTCACGGCCGCCCGGGGGCTCTGCGGCTGGCATTTCGTGCGCTCTTAACGCCATATACCGCCATATGCGTTTGAACCGACCCTTGCTCCCATAAGAAACCGGAGTTCGGCCCTTTGAATGCGTGAAAAAAATGGCAGGAGATTTTGCGGAGCGAAGGCAGGTTGGAGCCCGGATGGCAGTCTAATACCGACCCCATGTGTCTGATAGCGAACATAAAAATTCGGCTCAACTTCATATAATCCGCAGATTAGTCCCCAGCTTTTCTTTCGGCGGCAGAGGCTTCCCTCGTGACAGTCTGCTTCTGGTTTTGCGCTCGGAAGGGCAGGAAGAACCATGGGCCAAAGACAACTCGATAATCTTCTTCTGGAGGCGTTACCCCAGCCTTACCGATCTTCCATCTGCTCCCGGCTCGAGGAAGTGGTTGTCCCCCCTGGAACGGTGCTTTATGAGGCAGAACAGATTCCCCGGTATGCCTGGTTCATCGTTTCGGGAGTCGCTTCAAAAATGGTTTCTATGTCCGACGGTCGCAGTGCAGAGATCGGACTGTGGGGACGCGACGGCGTGCTGCCGTGCTATCACTTGCTGGGCGGCATGCCCCGGGGGCCGGTGCGCTGCGTGGCGCAAATGGAGATCAAGGCCTGGCGGATTCCATTTCCTGAGTTGCAGCGGGAGTTCCAGCGCTGTGAAGCGCTCCGCGATCTCGTGCTCCGCTGCGCGCACCGCCGCAGCTTAATCCTGTCGCAGATAGCCGCCTGCAACCGGCTGCACGATGCCGAGCAGCGAATGGCCCGGTGGCTGCTCACCGCCCACGATCTCACCGGGACGGATCATCTTTCTCTCAGCCAGGGCTATCTGGCAGACATTCTGGGCGCACGTCGCACCACGGTCACGCTGGCGGCCGGAGTTCTTCGCCGGCGAAGGTTGATTTCCTATCGACGCGGTCAAATTCATATCCTCGATCACGCGAGACTGAAGGCCGCCGCCTGCGAATGCTATGGCACGGTGCGCAGTCTGTTCCAGAATTTCTACGGATAGAGCCAGAACTCAGGCGGAGGCCGGTGCGCCGGCGAAGGTACGGGCGGGCAGGAATACGCGAATGCAGGCGCCGGAAAGCTCCGGATCATCACTCTGCGCGATGTGGATCGAGCCTCCGTGTTTCTGCACAATCCCCATGCTGACCCAGAGTCCCAGACCGGTGCCATTTGCTCCCTTGGTGGTGACGAAGGGCTGAAAAAGCCGCGACACGGTTTCCGGGGGTACGCCAGGCCCGCTGTCGGCAATCTCGATGAGAGCCCCGACTCCTCTGAATTCTCTGGCCTCCGCGCGCTGCACACGAATACGAATGTGCCCCTTCGGCCCTGAGGCATCCATCGCATTCACAATCAGGTTCGTGAAGACCTGGCGCAGCTCGGCGGGGAAGCCTTCCACGCTGAGAGAGTCGGCAATCTCGGTTTCAACGCGGACACCCTGATGCTGCAGCCGCCGGTCGAGCAGGAGCAGCACACCGTCGACCAGCTCGCGCAACTGGATCTCGATGGGTGCTTTGGGCTCGCGGTACAGGCTGAGCATGGTGCGGCTGATCTGCATCGTGCGTCCCAGCTCCTGCTGAGCGAGGCGCAGGTACTCAGCTCGCTTTTCAGCATCGGTCTCCGAATCGAGCAGGTAATGCAGGCTGGCGACCGAATCCAGCGGATTATGGATCTCGTGGGCGATGCTCGCCGCGAGCCGACCGGCGACGGCCAGCTTCTCGGACGCGACCAGTGCCGACTGCATCTGCCGCTCTTCGGTCACGTCGCGGAAGACGAGCACCACGCCAATTATCTTTCCCGCCCCGCTGACGATCGGCGCCGCACTATCATCGATGACCGATTCACCGCCATGGCGCGCAATCAACATGGTGTGGTTGGCCAGCCCAATGACTTTGCGCAGTCGGCGCACCTGGGCCACGGGATTTTCGACCGTCTGCCGGGTTTGTTCGTGAACGATGCGGAAAACGCTCTCCAGCGGCTGACCCTGGGCATCGCCCGGAGCCCAGCCGGTCAGCTTTTCGGCAACCGCGTTCATGAATGTCACCAGCCCATCCATGTCGCAGGCGATGACGGCGTCTCCGATGGATTCCAGTGTGGTCTGGAACCATTGCTGGCTGTTGGAGAGTTCCTCTGAGCGCCTGGTGATCTCGGCAATCCGGCGCAGATAGCTGGCGGAGATGGCGCGGACGTGATGGCGGGTAAAAAATGCCAGGGTCGTGCCCACGATAAGAAACGACAAAAGCAGGGAAAGCAGCTCGCTGCGCTGCAGAGAGCGTGCGTGACGGTACTGCGCCTCACGCAGATTCGTTTCATGCAGCTGCATCGCCCTGACCGTTGCGCGAATCGCGTCCATCATCGCTTTACCGCGCTGGTTCATGCCCGAGGCGTTGAGCGCGGCCGCGTTCTGATGGAGAACGGCATCGGCAAAACCGCGCCATTGACTGTACTGACTGCCCAACGTCGTCAATCGCCCGATCTGAGCAGGGTTGGCGGCGAACATCTGCTGCAAATCGCCAAAACGGCGCTGAATGGGGCCGGCGGCGGCTCTCCAGGGCGCCAGCATAACGGGATCGCCGGTCAACTGGAAGCCGCGGAGGCCGGTCTCCTGGTCGACAAACAGGTTCTGCAGCTCCTGCAGCTCCGCCGTGATCTGATCGCTGTGATCCAGTTCGCGCTGAGCGCGCGCGGTGGCCTGAATCTGCCAGAGGAGGAAGCTTCCCAGGATCAGAAGCAGCAAAATTGGGAGCGCAACGAGTTGTCGGAGCGTTCGACTAAAGGCGAGCGCCTTCATGATGGTCGTCCCGCGGCCGGCAACCCGGCGGATCGCAGCATCAAGCGGAGCTTTTCGAGAAGCTCAAGGGGACCCTCACCCTTCAGCAGCGTCATGTCGACCAGCTGCACCACCTCCGTCGGCAGATTGATATAAGCGGAGAGCAGCATAATGGGAACGCCGGGACGCTCCCGGCGCATGGTTTGCGCAACCTCAGCGCCGTCCATCTCTGGCATGTAATAGTCGAGCACGACACCGTCAACCGGCTCCCTGCGAAAAAGCGCCAAACCGGCTGGCCCATCGATGGCGATGAGCACCTGATAGCCTGCGCGCTCCAGCACTGCCCTTCGGATCTGCAGTCCCAGAGCTTCGTCATCAATACAGAGGATGGTCGGCACGTGCAAAAATCCTGATCACCTGCCGGGCCCGGACACAAACGGCATGGTCGTTGAAACGGGACCGCTGGTATTTACTGGAACATCAATGGCGGGAGTATAGCACTTCGAAAGGCTCCAAACGATAGACACAAAAGGTCAAGACCCCGGATGAGACTGGCTGCGGGGCACTTCAGGAGAGTCGCGGCCGCTTCTGTGAAATTAACAGAAGTTTTGCATTCTCTTTGCCCGGCTGCGATAGCCTGAGTTCGATCAGGAAAGGACCTTCTCGCCCGATGAGCCAGACCGTCTTTGTACTGGAAGATGACGCGGATATTGCCCGGCTGATGCAGCATCACCTGGAAGCGGCCGGCTTTGCGGCCCGGATTTATTCGAGTCCCTCCAGCCTGATCCCCGATGCCGAGCGCCAGGCGCCGGCGCTGTTTCTGCTGGACATTATGGTTCCCGGGGGCGATGGGCTGGACGTGTGCCGCCGGCTGCGGAACCACCCCGCTCTGAGCGCCGTGCCCATCATCTTTGTAACGGCGCGCGCCGGAGAGAACGACCGCGTCCTGGGCCTGGAATTGGGCGCGGACGACTATATCACCAAGCCCTTTGCTCCCCGCGAGCTGCTCGCTCGTGTCAAGGCGGTGCTGCGGCGCTTCGAACGCCCCTCCACACCCTCGGCCATCGCCTTTGAAGACGTGGAGATCGATGCCAGCGCCATGCAGCTGAAGGTACGGGGCAATCTGACCACCACGACCGCGACGGAATTCCGCCTGCTGGACTACCTGGCCCGACATCCCGGACGCGTGTTCAGCCGCGATCACCTGCTTGATGCCGTGTGGGGGGATGCGCGTTTCGTTACGCCACGGTCGGTCGACGTGTACGTACGCCGCATCCGGGAAAAGATCGAGACCGATCCTGAAAATCCTCGTTATCTGAAGACGGTTCGCGGTGCCGGATACCGATTCGAGATTCCCAAGGCGGCCGAACGAGCCGCCAGCTAACATTGCGGTATGACGATTCCGGAGCTGCTGCAACAGGAGTTTTCCGAAGAGAGCGCCAGCACCCGGCGCATTCTCGAGCGCGTGCCTCCATCCAGCTTCCCGTGGAAGCCTCACGCAAAATCCATGACCCTCGGCCGCCTCGCCTCGCACCTGGCAGACCTGCCCAATCGCTGCGTGACCATTGCCACGACCGAAGTCTTCACTCGCAACCCCGGAACCGCTCCCTTCCAGGCCGGATCCGGGCCCGAACTGTTGGCCCATTTCGATGACGCAGCCGCTGCCGCCAAAGCCACTTTGAGCGATTTGCGCGAAGATCAGCTCTCTGCCATCTGGACCCTGAAGTTCGGCGAACGAACCATGGCAGCGCTGCCCCGCGCAATGGCGCTCCGCAGGGTCTTTCTGAACCACCTGATTCACCATCGCGGACAGCTGAGTGTGTACCTGCGATTGCTGGAGGTCCCGGTCCCCGGGATGTACGGCCCATCGGCGGACGACGCAGCCTGATTCCGACCGCATCGCTCTGCAGGCCCGAGGCAGGCGATAATGAACGCAACAATGACCGCAACCCGGATGGCTGCGTGACCGGCAGAATCTTCTCCAAACTGCTCTTCTCCTTTGTTCTGGTGCTGTGCATCGGAACCGCCATCCTTGATTTTTCCTTCCGCAACATCGTTGAACACTCTCTGCGCCAGCAGGCTCGCGTCGTATCGCTCGGCACCATGCAGCAGGCGGCGGCTCTGCACCTTCTGCGGCGCGATCTGCTGGTCGCGTCTCTGATTTCCCTGGTGGTGGCGACCCTGGTCTCGGCTTTCTTTGCGAAACGGATCGCCGTTCGTCTGCGGCGCATCGTCGCGTTTTCGAACCGGATCGCGGCTGGAGACTTCACCGCGCGCATCGAGGAGGAAGCCACCGATGAGATCGGCGAGGTGGCCCTGGCGCTCGACGCTACAGCAGGCCGCCTGGAACAGTCCTTTCAGGCCCTGCAGAGCAAGCAGCGCGAACTGACGGCTTTGCTGGATTCTATGCAGGAGGCTGTCGTCGCTGTGAACGGCGCCGGACAGGTGAGCTGGTCCAATGCGGTCATGCAGCGAATCGCGCCAGGGGCGGTGCGGACCGGTAAAGCGCTGGTGGTCAGCGTGCGCGATCCGGAAATCCTGCATTGTGTGGAAGAGGCTCTGCGCGAGCGCCGCCTTGCCTCCGGACGAGCCATTTCCGTGGTACCCGGCCGCGCCTACGAGGTAAGCGCAGCCCCAACTCCGGATGGAGGAGCTGTTGCCGTCCTGCACGACGTGACCGAAATCGAGCGTGCGGAGAAGATGCGCCGCGATTTCATCGCCAACGTCTCTCACGAGCTCCGCACCCCCCTGACTTCGATCTCCGGCTATGTGGAAACGCTCCTCGAAGACGGGATGGACCTGCCGGACAACGCTCGCGAATTCATGGCAATCATCATGAAGAATGCGCGACGCGTGAACCGGCTGACGGAGGATCTGCTGGCTCTTGCCCAGGTGGAATCCGGCGAACACAAACCGAAGGTGCAGCCGGTTCGCGCATCGGCTTTGGTGCACGACGCGATCGAATCGCTGGCCGGTATGACGGTCGATTCCGGGGTCGTGCTCGAAGCCGGAGAAGAGACAGACAGGCTTGTGCTGGCCGATGTCGACACCATGACCCAGGTGTTTGGCAATTTGATCGAGAATGCCCTGAAGTATGGCGCCTCCGGTGGCCGTGTGGTCGTGGGCGCGCGACCGGTGGAGAACGCGGTGGAGTTTTACGTGCAGGATTTCGGCCAGGGCATGGCATCCGAGCATCTGGACCGCATTTTTGAGCGGTTCTATCGCGTCGATAAGGCGCGATCCCGCGAGTCGGGCGGCACGGGCCTGGGTCTGGCGATCGTCAAGCACATTGTGCTCGCGCATCGCGGGACGATCCGCGTCGAGAGCGAGCTGGGCGCCGGAGCAACGTTTTTCTTCACATTGCCGCGGCCCGTCGAGCCGGTCGCAGGCATTGAAGAGCCGGCTGACAAAGCCGAATCCCGCTGAGACCGCCGATTCCCACTACAATGAAGCATGCCCGCAAGGACCGTTCATGCCGTCTGTTCCCATGACTGCCCCGACTCCTGCGGCGTGCTGGTCACCATTGACGACGCCGGTCGCGCCACCCGCATGCGTGGCGACCCGGCACATCCGGTCACACGCGGGTTTCTGTGCGGTAAAGTCGCCAAATACCTGGACCGGGTCTACTCTCCGGACCGTCTGCTCTATCCCATGCGGCGCCGCGCCGGCGTTCACAAAGGCCCTCTGCCATGGCGAGGAGAAGCGGAGTCCTTCGAGCACATCTCCTGGGACGAGGCCCTGGACACGTTGGCGACTCGACTTGCGTCCATTGCGCGCGAGTTTGGCCCGGAGTCGATCCTGCCCTACTCCTATGCCGGCACGATTGGTGTGCTCGGCTACGGATCGATGGACCGGCGCTTCTTTCACCGTCTGGGGGCCTCGCAACTGGCGCGTACGATTTGCTCGGAAACCGGCGGACAGGCGCTGAAATCTGTCTATGGGCAGAAGCTCGGCACCGATACCGAGGCCTTCCGGCACGCAAAGCTGATCCTGGCCTGGGCCGCCAACATACACGGCAACAACATTCATCTCTGGCCCTTTGTCGAAGAGGCTCGCCGCAACGGCGCGCAGCTTGTGGTCATCGACCCATATGCCACCCGCACCGCACGCGCGGCCGACTGGCACATCCCCATCCGGCCCGGCACGGATTCCGCTCTGGCGCTCGGCATGATGCACATCCTGATCCGCGACCGCCTTTATGACGAGGACTATGTCGCTCGCTGGACCTCGGGGTTCGAGCAATTGCGGGAGCGCGTGGCGGCTTATCCTCCGGAGCGGGTTGCGGCAATCACCGGCATCGCAGTCGAAGACGTGGAGCGGCTCACCCACCTCTATGGGACTACGGCGCCCGCGGTGATTCGCCTGAACTATGGAGTCCAGCGCAGCGACAATGGCGGCGCGGCGGTCCGCGCAATCGCCATGCTGCCCGCGCTGACCGGCGCCTGGAAGCACGATGGCGGCGGACTGCAGCTCTCCACCAGCGGAGCTTTTGGCTGGGACCGGGAAGCCCTGGAGCGCCCCGACCTGATGATGGCGAGCCCCCTCGGGCGTACGGCGCGGGTGGTAAACATGTCGACGCTCGGCCAAGCGCTCACCGAACTGCGCAATCCGGCTGTCCACGCGCTTTTTGTCTACAACTCCAATCCCGCTGCAGTGGCTCCCGATCAGGCATCGGTTTTACGCGGGCTGTCGCGTCCGGATCTCTTCACCGTCGTTCACGAGCAGTTTTTCACCGACACTGCGGACTATGCCGATATCGTGCTGCCGGCGACCACCTTCCTGGAGCACAAGGACATTCAGGGCGCCTACGGCCATTACTACGTCCAGCTCTCAGAGCAGTCCATCGCCCCTCTGGGCGAAGCGCGCTCCAATGTCTGGCTCTTTTCGCAACTGGCCCAGCGGATGGGCTTTCCTGAAGATTGCTTCAGCGATACCCCCGACGATTTGATTGCGCAGGCGCTGCGGGCCTCAGAACCCGATCAGCAGCACCCCTGGCTGGCCGGCATTACGGCCGGGACGCTCGCCGGCGCGGGCGGCATGCAGCGGCTTCGCTTCTGCGAGGACCCTGATGACCGGCGCTTCTCGCCATTTGCCGAAGGTCCGTTCGACACGCCGAGCGGAAAAATCGAATTGTATTCGGAAGCACTGGCTGGCCAGGGAATCGATCCGCTGCCCGCCTTCCGGCCCGCACCGGAGTCGCGGCACGCAGCCGCGCACGACCGCTACCCGCTGGAGTTCCTTCCCCGCAAAGGGGACAACTATATAAATTCGACCTTCACCAATCTGCCTGGGCATCGGGAGTTGGAATCGGCTTACAACGGCGTTCTCGAGATCCATACCCAGGATGCAGCTCAACGGGGCATCGGGGAGGGAGATATTGTCGACGTATTCAACGATCGCGGCAGCCTTCAGTTGCGCGCTCATGTCAACGGCGCCGTACAGCCCGGAGTGGTGGCCGCGCGCCTGAACTGGAATAAGCTCTCCGCCAACGGTCACAACGTCAACCTCCTCACCTCGCAGCGCCTCAATGATCTCGGAGGCGGCCCGGTCTTTTATTCGGTTCTCGTCGAAGTCCGCCCTGCAGCAGTTCCCTGATCTTCGGTAAACTGTTGCCAATTTCACCCCAGGCAGTCTCTGACGCCATCGCCGCTGCACGGGGACAGAAGTGGAGTGATGCTGCCGTCGATGGCACGCAGGAATCAGCCGGCCACGCGCTTTCCTGTGGAGAGCAACATACGAGTCCGGGATTGGCATCGCCGCGCCTCGGATTTGCGCTGATATAATCGCCTTTTCCCAAAGATTGGCCCGATTTTGAGCAGTGAGGGTGTGCTTATTTTTTCCGTGAACTCCTGGAGCACTGGCTCCCCGCACGTATTCAGCAGGAAATGCCGCCGGCTCGTGGGGCGCTCCCTGATGTTGGTTCTCCTTCTGGCTCCTGTCGTGCCGGGTGCGCCGCTATTTGCTCAACAGGGAGAGACCGGGGCTTCCGCTCCCGCCGGCCAGCAGAAAATTGTTGAGATTCGTGTGATCGGCGCCCGCCGGATTCCCCGGGAAACCATCCTGGCTCGCATGTTCAGCCGCGTCGGTGAGCCCTTCGATCCTCTGACGATCGAACGCGACTTTAACTCCCTCTGGAATACCGGCTATTTCGAGGACGTCCGCATTGAGAGAGAGGACACCCCGCAGGGCATTGTCCTCGATGTCTACGTCCGCGAGAAGCCCACCATTCGCGACATCGTTTATAAAGGCCTGAATTCCGTCACGCAGTCCGATGTGCTTGACCGCTTCAAGAAGGAAAAGGTCGGGCTCTCCGTCGAGAGCCAGTACGACCCGGCGCGGATTGCGCACGCCGTCACTGTCATCAGGGAAATGCTGGCCGAGCACGGTCACCAGTTTGCGACGATTCGCCCCGAGGTCAAGGACATTCCTCCGGCCTCGGTCCAGCTGATCTTCAACGTGAAGGAAGGGCCAACCGTCAAGGTGGGCAAGATCAACTTCAGCGGGAATCACCATGTCGCCTCCCGCACGCTGCGCGATGCGATGCGGAATCTGCGGCCGGTTGGGGTTCCGCACTCCATCATTTTTGAGAATTTGTTCGCGCGGACATATGACGCCAGCAAACTCGAAGAGGATTCCGAGCGCGTTCGACTCGCCTATCAGGACCGCGGTTATTTGCGCGCAACGGTGGGGGAACCGCAGACCCATATTCGTAACGAAGGCGGGCTCTCCATGATCACGTTCCGTCCCCGCAAAGGCAAGCGCATCGATATCCACATGAACATCGAGGAGGGGGAGCGGTACCGTCTGGAGGCGATCAAGTTTACGGGCAATATCGGCCAGGCCAATCCGAAGGCGCTCCGCGCCATCTTCAATGTCAGGGACGGGGCGATCTTTAATCTGACCGCATTTCAGAAAGGTCTCCAGAACCTGCGCAAAGCTTACAGCCAGGACGGCTATATTGACTTTAGCGCCATCCCGACGCCCTCCTTTGACGATGCCGCTCATACCGTGGTCTGGACCATCGACTGCGACGAAGG
This sequence comes from Acidobacteriaceae bacterium, assembly GCA_036489655.1. Lineage (GTDB taxonomy): Bacteria > Acidobacteriota > Terriglobia > Terriglobales > Acidobacteriaceae > Palsa-343. The sequence continues at coordinate 20,455 of DASXFH010000327.1, forward strand.
GAAACAGTTCACCGTTTCGCGGATCGAATTCCAGGGCAATACGGTCACGCGCGATTTCGTTATCCGCCGCGAGCTGCTCCTCCAGGAAGGTCAGGTGTACAACAGCCACCTGTGGGAGCTGAGCCTGCTGCGCCTGAACCAGCTGCAGTACTTCAACGAGCTGCGCGTCGATCAGGATTCCGAGACCCACCAGAACACGGAAGCCGGTACGGTGGATCTGCTGCTGAAGGTGCAGGAGAAGGGCAAAAATTCCATCGGTCTTAACGGTGGCGTCAGCGGACTTTCCGGAGCTTTTCTCGGTCTGAACTACCAGACCAACAATTTTCTCGGACTGGGTGAGACCCTCAGCGTGCAGGCCAATGCCGGCAGTCTGAACCGCCAGTTGCTGTTCGCATTCAATGAGCCTTACGTGCGAAACAAGCCGCTCAATCTCGGATTCCAGGTTTTCGACAGCAAAACAGACTACAACGCCTCCAAGAGCTATTCCCTCAACGGTACGAGCGCAAACGAGAGCTCTGCCATTTCCTCGCTGCTGCAGAACTACAACCAGGGGCGGAAAGGGTTCACCCTCTCTGCCAGCTACCCGATTCGGCACTTCAGCCTGTTCGGCTTCTCGCGCGTCGGCGCCACGTATTCCTGGGACAGTTCCACCGTCCGCGCCTTTAGTCAGGCGTCCAGCAATTTGTTCCAGGTTCTGGCGTTCCGCAGCGGCATCCAGGGGCAGAACGCGCTGGAGGGCATTGTCACCAGCGCAGCACTGTTCAGCTACGATTCCAGCAACATCGACAGCAACTACCTGCCGCACAGTGGCCAGTCGCTGGCTGCCTCGGTGAAGATTGCCGGTATCTGGGGCAGCGTCCGGTTCGTACAGCCCGTGGTCGAATACAAGCGCTTCACGCCGATGAAGGGGTTCTGGTTCAACAAGCAGGGGCGCAATACCCTCGGTCTGCGTATGCAGGCTATTTACATCAGAGGATTCGGCGGCGACGTGGCTCCGCCCTTCGATCGCCCCTCGGCCGGTGGCGAGCAGGATATTCGTGGCTTTGACGTGCGCACCATCACCCCGTACGGTTTCGTGCCAACCCGGGTGATGTTCACCCTCACCAATCCCGACGGCACAACGGTTCCCCGCGATCCGACCAACCCCAGCCTGGGAGCGATCCAGGTGCCTCTGCCCGTCTACGGCATCGCGACCATTGGCGGCGACGCCAGTTTCACCGGCAACCTGCAGTACATGATCCCGATTTACGGGCGCACCGTAGGCTTTAACCTCTTCGATGACTTTGGAATGGATATGGCGCTGAGTAATGACCAGCTGCGCCAGAGCCCTGAAGGCGTCGACGCGCTGAACTCACCGCTCTATGGCTGCCCGAATTACATCAATGGAACCTGCCAGGGCGGCCAGCAGATTCGCTTTAGCCCGACCATCAATCCGATCTCGGGCACAAACTACGTGCCGCGTGACTCGGCTGGCGGCGAGCTCGATGTGATGATGCCGATCATCAATGCTCCATTCCGCATCTATTACGCAGTCAACCCGTTGAAGCTGTTCACGAGCTTCAGACGGCAGGATTTGATTACTCGCAGCATGTTTCCTGCCGGCGGTGCGGGGGATTACTCCTACGCTCAGGCAGAGCAGGTGTATAACGGCACGTACATCCTGCGTGAGCCAAGCAAGACGTTCCGCCTGACGGTGGCGACAACGTTCTGATCGCAAAACAGGGGCTGCCCGAAACGGGGCTCCATTCCCTGGGCAACCCCTGTTTTGCATCAGATTCAATTGACGGCTCCTGCACCCGGACCTATAATTTGCCCAAGTTCCTGAGAATATCTCTCTGTCCGTATCTTTACCCTCCGAGCGGAACTCCAGGCTCGGAAACTGCTCCGGCAAGTCCAGGAAACAGCGATGGGGGAGAGCAGGAATGCGGATCAAGCCACCCAGGAAACCTAAGGAGTTTGTGAATTCCATGAAGCGTTCGTTGTCACTCGTTTGCGTGCTCGCGTCCGGACTGGGCGTCGTAGCCGTTGCTCAAGCCGCTCCCCCGAGTTCGGAGCCAACTGCCGCTGCCGCCTCTGTCCCGGTCACAGGCGCCACGAAAATCGCAGTTATCAATTTCCAGCAGGCGGTCGGTCAGACCAACGAGTTCCAGCGCGACCTTGCTGACCTCCGCAAAAAATACGAACCGCGTGAGCAGTCACTCCAGCAGCAGAACACCGCGATCGAAGGCCTGAAAAAGCAGCTTCAGGATGCCGGCGATAAGATCAGCGACGTGGATCGCCAGGAGCGCCTGCGCAGCATCGACGACAAAACCAAGAGCCTGCAGCGCTCGGCCGAAGATCTTCGTAACGACGAGCAGACCGACGGCCAGCAGACCTTCCAGCAGGTGGGTCAGAAGGTCTACGACGTGATGGTTTCATACGCGCAGCAGCAGGGATTTGGTCTGGTGCTTGACGCCAGCCAGCAGAACAGCGGCGTGCTGTGGCCCTCTCCGCAATCGGAAATCACCAAGGCGGTGGTCGAAGCTTACAATGCCAAGTCCGGCATTCCAGCTCCAGCCAATGTCCCGTCCGCACCCGCTCCACACGCCGGTGGCACAGCACCCTCGCGGACTATGCCCCGTACCACCCCGCACTAATCGGGCTTTCCCGGATTCGACAAGAAAGCGGCCTCCTGTTGCCCAGGAGGCCGCTTTCTTGTGTTCGCCCAACTGTGGAAATTTCTGTGGAAGATTTCCCATTCTGCAGGGGGACACTGGGCTAATATTAGCCATTTGGAGCGCCGGGGGTGTGATGTGTTACGTATTCGACTTATTATCAGTTACTTATGCAATCCAGGTCCGATCCTTAGCCCGGCAACATCTCCCGTAAGCAACCCCATGGGTTTTCCACAAAAAGCAATGAAAGCCTGATGAACGACAGTTCCGTACGCTTCCGCATTTACCGCACGATTCCCCTCTGCGACTGCTCGATGAAATCCACCAGATAGCGAACATCCTCTGATTCGGCAGCTTCGCCGCGCAGCTTCTCAAGAGCCTGGCTGATGTTCATCTTCCCTGCCAGCAACAGGTGGCAGGCGTGGCTCAATCGGCGGAGCCGTTCCGCATCGAATCCCCTGCGCTTCAGCCCTACCTTGTTGATCCCGAAGGCATGAGCCTCCCTCGTAGCGGAGGTCAGGGAAAAGGGGAGCACATCCTGCGTGACCACGGTGCCCCCGCCGATATAGGCGTACCGCCCCACGCGGCAAAACTGGTGAACCGGCGAAAACGCCCCGATGGTGGCATAGTCTTCCACCACCACGTGCCCCGCCAGCGTCGCATTATTGGCCAGAATGCAGTGGTCGCCGATCACGCTGTCGTGCCCCACGTGCGCATACGCCATGACGAGGCAATGGCTGCCCACGGTGGTCATGCCGCCGCCGCCGGCCGTGCCTCGGGAAATCGTGACGCATTCGCGGATCGAATTGTCATCGCCCAGAGTGACGCCGGTGGGCTCGCCACGGTACTTCAGATCCTGCGGAGCCACGCCGACACAGGCAAACGGTGAGAAGCGATTTCCGGCGCCAGCCGTCAGGTGGCCGTCCAGCACTACATGCGAGACCAACTCGCATTCCTCGCCCAGGACGACATGAGCGCCCACGGTGCACCAGGGCCCGACAGTGCAGGAATCGGGAATCATCGCGCCAGGCGCGACAATGGCCGTGGGATGGATGCTCACTCCTGGGTCCCCTGCTCGGGTACCGGGTTCGCTCCCGGGCTGCCCGCCGCCTGGGGCGTGCGCGGGACCAGAGCGCACATGACGGTGGCTTCGCAGGCCAGCTTGCCATCCACCATGGCGCGGCCTTCCATTTTGGCCACGCGCGGCTTCCAGTTCAGCACGTTCACCTCAATACGCAGCTGATCGCCTGGCACCACGGGTTTGCGGAACCGCGCCCGCTCAATCCCGGTAAAGACCATCAGCTTGCTGTGCCGATCCGGTACCTCCGGCATCAGCAATACGCCGCCCGCCTGAGCGATCGCTTCGACCACCAGAGCGCCGGGCATGATCGGGTAACCCGGGAAATGTCCCTGAAAAAAAGGCTCGTTGATCGTTACGCTCTTCAGGGCGACGATGCGCTTCTTTCGTTCGATCTCGATAATGCGGTCGATCAGGAGAAAGGGATAGCGGTGCGGCAGAATGGCCATAATTTCGGCGATCTCGAGCACCTGTCGCCCTTCCAGAATGCAGTTTTCGTTTTCCATAAGCGGCAGCGCCGATTATAAATCGGCGTGCTCAGCCTTATCGCAGCGCGAGCAGGGCCAGCACCAGCGCCACCGGCATGACGATCGCGCCGACCTTCAGAAACGACCCTTCGGTCATCTCCGCCCCCTCACGTCGCAGCGCGATCAGCCACAGAATGGTCGCGAGCGATCCCGTGACCGAGAGGTTCGGCCCGAGATCCACGCCGATCATTACCGCCTCTGCCAGCAGGCCATGGTGGCCCGTCTGCCGCAGAGCTGTACCCGCCGCCAGACCAACGGGCAGGTTGTTCATCAGATTCGACAGCAGGCCTGTGGCGAATCCGCCGGTGAACCGGCCCAGGCCGTCGTGCATGGTGGCCATCCAGGCAATGCCCGCGCGGGTAAGGCGCATGAGTCCCGCCCGATTCAACGCCTCAACAATCATGAACAGACCCGCGACCAGCGGCAGCACACTCCAGGAGACGTTCCGGATCGCATTCTTCGGCGCGCGGCGATCCCGCATCGCCACCAGTGCGAGGGCTGCAACTCCCACCGCGCAGGTCGGCGCGCCGAGCGGAATGCCGAAGCCCGATGCAACCAGCAGCACCAACGCCGCAACTCCGATGGCCGCCAAAGCCAGCCACCCCGCGGCCTGCAGCCGCAAGGGTTCTTCGACCGGGGCCGTTCGCTGCCGCAGGGAGTTCCGGCAAATCGCGCGCAGGCACAGAAATGTGGCGCCAATCGATGCCACAGAGGGCAAGAGGAAGACGCCCAGCCAATGGCCCAAAGGAGGCAGCTGCCGGTCAAACACCACCAGATTCGCCGGATTCGAGATGGGCAGAACAAAGCTGGCGGCGTTGGCAATCAGCGCGCACGCCAGCAGGTGCGGGCGGGGGTCGACTTTGGCCCGGCGCAGCGCTGCCAGCACCGCCGGCGTCATCACCACCGCAGTGGCATCGTTCGAGAGCAGCGCCGTAACCACCACGCCCGCACCGTAGATCCACAGAAAAAGCCGCGCCGAAGACCCCTGCGCGTGGTGCACCGCGAGATCGGCTACCCAGTCGAAGACGCCTTCCTCCCGCGCCAGCTCGGCCAAAAGCATCATCCCGGTGAGAAAGAGATACACGTCCACGCCGTCGAAGATGGCATGTCCCGCCGTCCTCAGCGGCAACAGACGCGTAACGACCAGCAGCACCGCGCCGCCGCAGATCCAGACATACTCGGGAATACCCCGCGGGCGCGCCAGCATGAGCGCGACACTCGCCAGGGAAACGATCCAGATCAGAGCGACGGGCATGGTCCAGATTGGGCAGTAATCAGTATGCGACAGTTGGATGCGTCCGCTCTAAACTAGAGCGAGGCTGCCCCGGCTGCCGATTCATCTGGCGATTCGCGATCGGATGCGCCGGCCAGGAGTCCCTTTATGTCCGTTGCTGAACGGCTGTATTACAGAGATTCGTTCCTGAAGACCTTCACCGCCGTCGTCGCCGATGTGCGACAGCTGGCGAGCAGCCAGGACGAGTCCGTCTGGCAACTCGCCTTCGACCGTACCGCCTTTTATCCGGACAGCGGAGGACAGCCCTGCGACACCGGCCTCATCCGCGCGACATCCCTAGGCGGCGTCACGCTGGAGATCGCAGTCGAGTCGGTCGAAGAGGACGAGCACGGACAGGTGTGGCACGTGGTGCGCAAGCCGCTGTCTGCCGGCACCCATATCGAGGCGGAGATTGCCTGGGACCGCCGCTTCGACCATATGCAGCAGCACACAGGTCAGCACCTGCTCTCAGCGGTTTTTCTCCGCGAGCTGAATGCGCCCACCGTTTCGTTTCATCTGGGTGAGACTACGTCCACCATCGATCTCGCCGGCACGCCGCTGGCCCAGCACAGCCTGGAACGCATCGAACGACTGGCCAACGAGCTCATCGCGGAAGATCGTGGCGTTTCCGTGCACTACGTGTCGCGCGCTGAGGCCGAATCGATGCTGGCCGGCGGAGCCCTCCGCAAGCTGCCGGATCGCTCCGGGGACATCCGGCTGATTGAAATTGCCGGTATCGAACATAACGCCTGTGGCGGCACCCACCTCCGCTCCACCGGGCAGATCGGCGGCATGCTGCTGCGCGGCACGGAAAAAGTAAGCCGTGGCATGCGCGTGGAATTTGTGTGCGGACTGCGGGCCGTCCGGACCGCCCGCGCCGATGCGGCTGTTCTGGCGAAAGCCACAGCCTCGCTGTCGGTCGGCGCCGCTGATATTCCTGGCGCCATCGAGCGCCTGAAGGCTGAGGCGAAGAACAGCGCGAAGGAGCGCATGGACCTGCGCGAGCAGCTTGCCGACTATCACGCTGCTCGCCTCGCCGTGGAGGTTCAGATTGCCGGTGGGCTGCGCCTGGTCGACCGCACATGGAAGGATCGCGATGCCGGCTATGTGAAACTCCTGGCCACGCGCCTCACCACCGCCGCACCCTCCTCGGTCGCCATTTTCTGCTCGGAAAACAGCGGGACCGTCTCACTTTTTTTTGCGCGCAGCCTCGATCTCAACTTCGACTGCGGCCGGATTCTGAAGGAAGCCCTCACCCAACTCGGCCTGCGTGGAGGTGGCTCTGCCGATCTCGCCCAGGGAGAAGTGCCGGCCGAGCAGGCGCCGGCTCTGCGGGCTTCCCTCGCCGCGGCCGTGCGCGCGGCCGCGAAAACCGCGTGAGGGCGCAGAGCCATCGAGCAGCGGCGCTCTCTGGTGGGCCGCGCCACGGCATAGTAAAATCAAAAATGCTTCCCGACCCGTGGGGCTATAGCTCAGCTGGGAGAGCGCATCGTTCGCAACGATGAGGTCGTCGGTTCGATCCCGACTAGCTCCACCAAAATATCCCGTCAAATTCACCACCTTCATAAGACCGTCCCCTGACGGCTGCCCAGGAATCTGGATTTCCCGAAATCCGGCTCCGGATCGTAAGCGCGGGACTGCGTTTGCCCAGAACATGCGCGATGCTACGATAGAAATTCGTCCATGAGTACCGATTCAATATGTATTGACTCGTAGTTATTCCTGGCCGAATTGGATTGCAGGACCGTTCCCCGGAATCCGCATCCCCATCGGAGGCAATCATGAACCTGTTGCTGGGTGGCGTACGGACACGTCTTCGAGCACCCGCCCCCACCCTCTGGCTGAGCGCAACTGTGCTGATGACCTCTCTGCTCACGATGGCGCCTCTGGCGTCTGCCCAGAGTTCCTCCAGCCTGTCAGGGGTGGTAACGGATCCGTCGGGCGCCGCCATTGCCGCCGCGAACATCGATGTAAAGGAGGCGAACACCGGCGCGAATCGCAGCGCGGTGACCAACCCCAACGGTCAGTACCAGGTGCTTTCTCTTCCTGTGGGCGACTATACGATTACAGTCCGCCGTGGAGGATTCGCCGAGCAGGTGCGCACTGGCATCCATCTGGCTGTTGGGCAGGAAGCCACAGTCAACCTGCAGCTGTCCCTCGCCGGCGTGCGGCAGCAGATCACGGTCAATGCGGATGCGGCCGCCGTTAACCTCACTACCAGGGACATCTCGGGGCTCGTCGGCGAACGGCAGGTGAAAGATCTGCCCCTGAATGGTCGGAGCTACGACGAACTGCTGACGCTCAATCCCGGAGTCGTCAACTTCACGGCTGAAAAGGCCGGTGGCATTGGTGTCTCCAATTCCACCGTCGGCAACAACTTTTCCGTCTCCGGCAATCGGCCCCAGCAGAACCTGTTTCTGCTGAACGGGATTGAATTCACCGGAGCTGCAGAGAACAACATGCAGCCCGGTGGAACCAGCCAGCAGATGCTCGGCGTCGACGCGGTCCGGGAGTTCAATGTTCTGCGCGACTCCTATGGCGCCGAGTATGGCAAGCGTCCGGGTGCGCAGGTGCTGATCGTCACCCAGGGCGGCACAAACCAGGTGCACGGATCGGCCTACGAGTTCCTGCGAAACAGCGCGCTCGACGCCCGCAACTACTTCAACAAAGCAGGCGTGCCCCCGTTCCAGCGCAACCAGTTCGGCGCATCGCTCGGCGCCCCCATCCAGCGAAACAAGACCTTCGCCTTCGGCAATTATGAAGGCTTCCGGCAGCACCTGCATCAGGCCGGCGTGGCCCTGGTTCCGGACGCGAATGCGCGCGCCGGGCTCCTGCCCTGCAAGCTGGTGACGCCGGCGCCGAATCCTTGCCCAGCTTCGGGACTGGTAGACGTGGGATTGGCTCCATCCGTCGCCCCGCTGCTGAACCTCTGGCCTCTGCCCGCTGGCGACTCGCCGGATTTCGGCGGCATTGCCGAGGTCTTCAACAGCCCCCTGCAGACCCTTCGCGACGACTTCGGCATGGCGCGGCTCGATCGGGAATTTGCCGGCCACGATACAGTCACCGGCGTCTACACCATCGACGACAGCAACGACGTCACTCCAACCAGTGCCAATCTCTACAGCACCGATCTGGAAACCCTGCGCGAACAGGTGCTGAGCGTGGAGGAAACGCACGTCTTCTCGCCGAGCCTGCTCAACGTCGCCCGCGTCGGCTACTCGCGAGCGGCATACTTCTATACCGGCGAGCCCTCGCCGGGAACCCCGGCGGCGAGCGTCGGCAGCTTTCTCGCCGGTAAGCCGACAGGCACCGTGGTCGTGGGCGGCAGCGCGGCCGCCAATCCTGCCGCCCAGGTCAGCCAGGCAGGGAGCAACACAGGCAGCGATCTGCATATTGCCCGCAATCTCGATACCTTTGAGGATCGGGTAGCTCTGACGCGAGGACGGCACGACCTTAATGTCGGTATCTGGATACAGCCGCTCCAGGCCAACGAGGACCTGGCGCTGACGCAGTTCGGTCAGGCCACGTTCACGGGATTACAGCAGTTTCTGCAGGGCACCGTCGGAACCTTCCTCTACGATCCAACGCCCACGGAGATGAACTGGCGCTCGCTGCTTGGGGCCTGGTACGTACAGGACGTGATCCGCGCCACGCCGAAGCTGACGCTGTCGCTCGGTTTCCGCGACGGCTTCACGACCGGCTGGAACGAAGCGCACGGACGAGCGGCCACGTTCGTCTTCAATAATGGCGTGATTCAGACCGCGCCTCACATCGGCAATTCGGCCTTCACGCAGAACCATGCGAAGTTCCTGCCGCAGCCGCGCATCGGCCTGGCGTGGAGCCCGTTCGGGCCAGGAACCGTGATTCGCGCAGGCTTCGGCCTCTACAACGATCTGCAGGATGCGCTCGGCTATCGCATGGACCAGAACGCGCCCTTCAATCCGTCATACAGCATCGCCAGTCTGCCAGTCTCCGACCTGCCGCTGTCCCCATCTCCCGTACCCGCAAAGGCGAAAGTCGCGCCCGCCGGCGTCCAGCCGGATATGAAGACCCCCACGCTGATCTCCTGGTCCCTGCGACTGGAGCAGGAGCTGTCGCCGAATACTGTGTTCACCCTCGGCTACGTTGGCTCACACGGGTATCACGAAATCGTGAGTCTGGACGATAACGAGGCGACGCCCACCGTGTGTCCGTCGGCGCCTTGTCCGGCGAACTATCCCGGCAACTTCCCTGCACCTCTGGCGGGCGCGGCGGTTCCGGCCGGCGCGTATTACATTCCGGACGGAACGAAACCGGCGAATCCCGCCCTGGGCGCTGCGTGGGCGTGGTTCTCCATGGGCACCAGCTCGTACAACGCACTTGAAGCAGATCTCAATCACCGGCTCAGCCACGATCTCGCGTTCCGCGGCGTCTACACCTGGTCGAAGGCGCTGGACGACGGCGACTCGCTGAATGCGACGGCGGCCGGCAATGCACCAGGTCTGGTCTCGAATCCCTTCGACATCAGATCGGACTGGGGACCGGCGACCTACGACGTGCGTAACGTCGCGACGATCAACGCGGTCTACCATCTGCCATTCGGGCGGAACGAGCGCTTCCTCAGCGGCGCAGGGCGCGTGACGAACGCCCTGATCGGCGGATGGACCGCGAACTCCATTGTGAGCCTGCAGTCGGGATTTCCCTTCACCCCGCAGCTCAGCTACAACCCTTCGAACAATGGCGACACCAAGAATCCAGTGCGTCCGTTCGCGAACCCGAGTTTTACGGGTAAGGTCATCGTCGGCAAGCCCGGCGAGTGGTTCAACCCTTCCGCTTTTCTGGCGCCGCCTGCGGGCAGCGGCTTCTATGGCAATCTCGGACGCGATTCGCTGAGCGGTCCCGGACTGGGCGAGTGGGACTACTCGATGTTCAAGGACACGACGCTGCACGAGCGGATGCGTCTGCAGCTGAGGGCGGAGTTCTTCAACATCCTCAACCACTCGAACTTCAACACACCGAATCTGGTCGTGTTTACGCCTTCGGGAGTTTCGCCGACTGCCGGTGTGATCACCAGCACCTCCACGACGTCGCGGCAGATCCAGCTGGCTGCCAGGCTGTTGTGGTGAACGGCTAGCCTGGAGGCCAGTGCATCTGGCGTCCGCCGAGCAGGTGCAGGTGCAGGTGGTCGACGGTCTGGCCGCCTTCAGGTCCGGTGCTGATGACGACTCGATAGCCTTTGCCGAGGCCATGCTCGCGGGCAATCGCAGCAGCTGTCATGAGCATGTGACCGAAAAGAGCTTCGTCAGCGGGCTGCGCGTCGGCGAGCGAGGCCAGGTGCTTCTTCGGGATCACGAGAATGTGCTTCGGCGCCTTTGGGTCGATGTCGTGGAAGGCGAAGACAGCATCGTCCTCGTAAACCTTCTTTGAAGGAATCTGGCCGGCAACGATTTTGCAGAAGAGGCAGTCCACAACAATTTCCCGATCAGAAGTGGAAGTAGAGTCCGGCCATGGGCTCGGAGGTGTTGCGCCAGGCATTGGTGGTGAGATAGGCCCGTCCAAAATCCGGAGCCTTGTAGAAAACCCCGCTGTAGGCAAGGCGCAGGCCGAAGGAGGAAGTCAGCAGAGGAACGTTGACGCCGACTCCGTAGTTGGCGCCGAGACGAAACTGACGCTCTGCGTTCTGTCCGCCGTTCAGGGATGGTGCAAAGAGGAGACCGCTGACGCCTGCGAGGGCAAAAGGCTGGATGCCCATCAGCGTGTGAGGACCGTGTACGTAATAGGATCCGCTGAACTGGTGCTGGTTGGTCTGGATACCGAAGGCCTGGCCTGAGTAGTAGTTGGTGTAGCGCGCGTAGTGGTATCCAGCCTGGTAGCCAAGCCACCAGTGGTAGCTGTGGCTGAAGGTGCCGCCAAATCCTCCTGAATCGGTGGAATGGAGACGGATGCCATTCCCCGTGGAGTCCGGCGTGAACTGGTAGAGCCCATCGAACGAGATCTCATTGTTCGTGAGGGCTTTCTGGGCCTGGACAGCAGGACTGAGCAGCAATCCGGCAAGCGCCATCAGGCAAAACCACGCAAGCTTACGAACTACCATTCGGACGGAAAACCTCCAGTTCCATAGTAAAGGTCGCGTGGGAAAACGCCCACTGGACGACAGGAGCCAGCAGGAAGGAGCCGGCTGCCCCCCGGGGGGGTGGGGGTAGCTTTTGGGCAAAGTACCTTGTTTGCCGGTAAGTACGGTTTTCGTTTGGAGGCTCCAAACGGGATGTACAGGTGAACAGGGTACTTTTTGGAGTCTCCAAACCAGGGGGCAGCGTGCAGGGTACAGGGTGCGCGAGGGAAACACGGTAGTTATTGGAGGCTCCAAAGATAGCTGGGTGGCAGGAGCTGGGAGCTGGGTGGCAGAAGCCCGGAGATGGGAGGCAGGATCTGGGGTCGCTGAGGTTGGGGTCCCTGGCTTCCCACCCTGTCGCCAAATGCAGGCGACAAGGATGGGGCACCCGGAGAGCCCTCCCCCAACCCGTTGCGACAGGGATGGGGCACCCACGACTCCCCCCGGTTGGGGAGTTCTCCAGAGTCGGCAGGTTGGCAAAGAGCGGGGCGCTCGTGAGGGAGCGTGGTCCTGGGACCGTCTGATCCCAAATGAAAAGGACTCGCCTGGGCGAGTCCTCCTGGATCAGCTTCTGAAATTAGTTTGACGGCGTGCGGAAGGGAGGGCAAGCGAAATCGCTGTTCGGACGAAACGATGGTAATGTGCGAGGCCTGCCTCTACTCCAGTGCTCTCAGATTCTTCCGCAGGCGATCGGCCTCCCCTGCTCCCAGCGTGGCTTCCATTTCCGCATGGGTTTTTTCCCAGACCGGAGTGGCCTCGGCCAGAAGATCCTTGCCCTGCGCGGTCAATCGCAGCAACCGGCCGCGCCGATCCTCGGGATCCACCATGACCTTGACCAGGCCGCGGCGCTGCAGCGGTTTGAGAGCCGCGGTTAAGGTGGTTCGGTCCACAGCCAGCAGCTCCGCGATCGATCCCATGCCCGGAGCGTACGGGCGGTTGAGCGACATCATCAGAGAGAACTGGCCGTTGGTGAGCCCGAGCGGCTGGAGAGCCTGATCGAAGCGTCGCGCGAGGGCGCGGGCCGCCCTCTGCACATGCAGGCAGAGGCAGCAGTCGCGTACGCGCAGGGTGGTCTGAAAAGAGACCGGCTCAGGGCTTGACATACACGCTGATATGTTGATATCAACATATTCCATGATCGTCAAGCCCCAGGGTTTGCCGATCCGGGCTTTCCGGACAGACCGAAGTCGTAAGACAATTGGAAATCCCCCGACGTCCGAATCCCGTTCCCAGACGGAGAAACCTCATGGCGTTCCTTCGCGATCTCAAAATCGCCGTCCGATCCTTATCCCGCGTTCCTTCGTTGTGGATCACCGTGGCTCTCACGCTGGCCCTCGGCATTGGCGCGAACGCCGCGATCTTCTCCGTGGTCCGCGCGGTGCTGCTGCGGCCGCTGGCCAATCGCGACGAAGCACACCTGTTGTACATTCGCCAGAGCGCTCCGGGGCTTCATGAAGTCAATGCCGCGTGGTCGATACCGGAGATCGACGACCTGGGCAAGCACCTGAAGTCGATCTCGGAGCTGGGCACGTTTTCGGAGATTGACTTCACGATGCAGGGCCTGGGGCAGCCCCGCGAGATCCCCGCCGGCGTGGTGGACGGCCACTACTTCGAAGTGATGGGGCTGCGGCCGATTCTGGGGCGGCTCCTCGGCCCGGCCGATGACGGTCCCAATGCACCCGGCGCGGTGGTGCTCACCTATAAGTTCTGGACGCAGTCGCTGCACTCGGAGGCCAACGTCATTGGCAAGACGATCCGTCTGGACAGCTTTGCCGGATCGCGATCGGCAACGATTGTGGGGGTGCTGGAGCCGGCGATTCCCTACCCTGTCGCGACGGAGATCATCGCCAATGTGGTCACCAGCCCGCATCACCTCTCCGCGACGATGGTGACGGGGCGGGAACATCGCATGACCGAACTGTTCGGGCGACTTGCCCCGGGGGCGACGCTGGACCAGGCGCGTGCCGAGCTGCGCACGGACTACGCGGCCATGCTGCAGGCCCACCCGGAGGTCTACAAGCGCGACGACGCCTACACGATCTCGGTGCGGCGGATGCACGACCAGATCAACGCACGGGCCAATACGATTCTGTGGGTGCTTTTTGCGGCGTCGGCGCTGCTGTTCGTCATCGCCTCATCGAATGTGGCCAATCTGGTGCTGGCGCGGACGCTGCGCCGGGAGTCGGAGCTGGCGATCCGTTCGGCCCTGGGGGCCAGCACCGCGACGCTGCGGCGATCGCTGCTGGCGGAGAGCCTGGTTCTTTGCGGATCGGGGGTGGCCGCCGCACTGCTGATTGCCGCTCCGATGGTGTCTATTATGGGCAAGTACGCCGCACGCTTCTCGGTTCGGGCCGATGACCTCCACCTCGATTCCACACTGGTGTGGTTTGGCATAGGCCTGGCACTGGTCGCGTCCGTTTTCCTCGCCTATATTCCGCGGCTGCCCTCGACGAAGGCCTCGCCGGCATCGGGACTGGCCGTGGGAGGAACGCGCAGCGCCACCGGATCCAATCGCCGTCTTCGCATCTTCGCGGTCACGCAGATCACCGCATCGTTCCTGCTGCTGGTGGGCGCGGGGCTGCTGCTGCGGACGCTCTACGATCTGGAGTCGACGCCGCCCCCCTTCGACACCACGCGGGTGCTCGCGATCAATCTTCCCCCGGTGACCTATGGGCGCACGCCACAACAGCAGCAGGATTTCAATCACGAGGTGGTTCGACGCGTGTCTGCGCTTCCGGGGGTGAAAAGCGTGGCCACAGGCTTCAGCGTTCCGTGGCGCGACTCCCAGGGTCTGAACATCAGCTTTGCTTTTGCGGTGCAGGGGGCAACGCGCAGGAACGGCGACGAGGATATGAGGGCCAATTTCCGCTCCATTTCGCCGGGATTCTTTTCGACCCTCGGCATGCCGATCCTCGAAGGGCGTGATTTCCGCGATACGGACAAGAGTGGGGCGGACCGCGTGGTCATCATCAGCAAGAGCGTGGCGGACAAGCTCTTCCCGGGACAGGAAGCGATTGGGCGCACGATGCGCTGGACCGATGGCGTGATGAAGTTCATCGGCATCAGCTACGACAGCCGGCGCATTGTCGGAGTGGTGCCGGACTTCGACGATGAGAACATCATCCCCAATCCATCGATGACGATTTACCAGCCGGTGGATCAGGAGGGATGGGGCGGGCGGCTCTTCGTCCGCACGGATGCCAATCCCTACCCGCTGGTGCCCGCGATCGTGAAAACCGTTCAGGGGATCGCGGCAGATCAGCCGGTCGAGCGAGCCGCCACGCTGCAGGACATCCGTACTGAAGTGCTCTCGCCCGATAAGCTGAATGCCATCGTCTTCGGGGGATTCGCCGCTGTCGCGCTGCTGATCTCAGTGATCGGGGTGGCCGGCGTGCTGGCCTTCTCGGTCAGCGGACGCACGCGGGAATTCGGGATCCGGATGGCGCTGGGAGCGGAGCCGCGGCACATTCTCACCGACGTTCTGCGCGAAGGGCTGATCATCGCCGCCATTGGAGTGGCGGCCGGTCTGGTGCTGGGTGTTGCCGGAGCGCGCGGCCTCGCAGCGTGGGTAGGACAGGTGCATCTGCCTGGGATGCTGAGCTTCGTGGGCTCGGCGGCTGTGATTCTTGCGGCCGCCGCGATCGCTTCGGCGGTGCCGGCGGCTCGGGCGGCTCGGGTGAATGCGGTGGAGGCACTGCGGGCGGAGTGACGGGGAGAAGCTCTAACCCAGAGGACACAGAGAGCACAGGGGGCGCCGGGGGACGCGCTTCGCTCGGAACGGCAAGTTGTTTTGGCCGTGGCGGTTCCCCGTTTACCGGGAGAAATCGCCGCCTGGGGGCGGATTTTCACCATTCAGCCCCAGGGCATTCCCCTTTCGTGGCAGGGGACCTATGCTCGAAACTGGTAAAGCCCTGGGGGACAGTTACTTACCTGATTCCCAGGCAACCCGGGCGGGAGATTCGGCAACACGGGTTTCTTCCCCATAAGGTTTGGCAACACAAGTTCCGGAACACGAGTTCTGACCTATCAGGAGATCTGAGCAATGTCCAAAGCAGTGAAATATGCCGAGCGAGCGGTAACCCTCGCGGCCCAGGGCGCCTGGACCGTTTTCGAGAAGGTCAACAGCATCCGGCCCAATCCTTCGTTTACGCCGAAATGGTCTGACAAGCCGCTGCTCAAGTCGTGGCAGAAGGAGAAGCCCCCGCTGGGGTGGCCCCGCACCACCGATTCGCTGTGCCCGAAATGCGTGCCGGAGATTCGGCAGCAGATTATCGACGGGAAACTGCCGCACGAGATCCTTCTGAACGAGAAGGTGGGCGAGATCAAGGCGCAGATCATCGAGCGCGACGGCAAAATCCTGATGGTGAAGGACTGCCCGAAGCACGGACATTTCGAAGACACGATGTCGATCGACACCGCATTCTTCAAGCACCTGGAAGAGGTTTTCCCGGGACGCGACATTCGCGCGCACAACGACGACAAGCTGCACAACCACGGCTCCTCGACGGTGACGCACGGGCGCGGCTCGGTGCTGACCATCGATCTGACCAACCGCTGCAACATGATGTGCGACCCGTGCTTCATGGACGCCAACCAGGTGGGCTTCGTCCACGAACTGACGTGGGACGAGATCAAGACCATGCTGGACAACGCCATCACGATCAAGCCGCGGCGGCAGATGAGCGTGCAGTTTTCGGGCGGCGAGCCGACGCTTTCGCCCTACTTCCTGGACGCGGTGGCTTACGCCCGCAAGGTGGGCTACAACTCGGTGCAGGCGGCGACCAACGGCATTGAGTTCGCCAAGTCGAAGGAGCTGTGCCGGGCGGCGGCGGAAGCGGGTCTGCGCTATGCATACCTGCAGTTCGACGGCATCGGCAACGCGGCCAACAGCCACCGCAAGGTGGGCAATCTGTTCGACGTGAAGCTGCAGGCCATCCACAACCTGCACGAAGCGGGCGTGGACATTGTGCCGGTGACGACGATCATCAACGGCATCAACAACGAGCAGGTGGGTCACATCATCCAGTTCGCGCTGAACAATCCCAAGAAGATCAACTTCCTGAGCTTCCAGCCGGTGAGCTTTACGGGGCGCGACGAAGGCATCACGGAGGAGCGGCGCCTGGCGCAGCGCTACACGCTGAGCCACATGGCGCACGACGTGAAGAACCAGACGGGCCTGGGCGAGCCGACGCGGGACTGGTTCCCGATCAGCTTTATGAGCACGTTCAGCGACTGGGCGGACCTGGTGCACGGGCCAAACCACGAGTGGGGACAGCTCTCCTGCGGATGCCATCCGAACTGCGGCATCGGCATGGCTCTGATGATCGATAAGGAAACCAAGGAAGCGGTGCCGGTGACGGCGTTCCTGAACGCCGATCGTCTGGCCAAGGACATGGCGAAGATCAACGACGCGGCGCGGGGCAGGACGCTGTCGGTGATCGGCGCGGCGCTGTCGCTGCTGCGGAACTACGATCCGCGGAAGTCGCCGACGCACTTCCGGATCGTGGACCTGCTGCAGAAGTTCGACAAGTGCTTTGGCGCGACGGGACGGAACTACGGCAAGGTGACAGGCGACCGCACGATGAAGGACATCGAGCAGCGGCGCGCCGACCGGTGGAACTTCCTGTTCATCGCGGGCATGTGGTTCCAGGACCTGTTCAACTACGATTTCCGGCGGACGGAGCAGTGCATCATTCCGTACGCGACGCAGGAAGGCGAGATCAGCTTCTGCGCGTACAACACCGGGGTCGG
>DASXFH010000349.1:0-18124 GCA_036489655.1 Acidobacteriaceae bacterium
AAGGACGCCGCACACACGACTACGCGGCGGCGGCGCGGGCTCAGCGGGCGCGCTCTGGTGGGATTTCAGGTTGCGCTCTCCACGCTGCTGGTGGCGATGGCGGGTGTGTTTCTGCGGACGCTGATCAACCTGAACGACATCAACCCTGGGTTCGACCCCAGGAATGTTGTCCTGTTCGAGATGCGGCCGCCGCTGTCGGAGTACTCCGGCGCGAAGCAGACTGTGCTGTTCCGGCAGCTTACGGAGCGGCTTAGCGCAGTGCCTGGCGTGGAATCGGTGACGCCCACTACGGTGGCGCCACTCTCGAGCAACTACGAGAACGATGACTTTATCCCGGTCGGCGAGAAAGAACGACCGGGCATGGATACGGCGAGCCTGAACAGCACGGTGGGCGACCAATACTTCACGACCTTCCGCATTCCCATTGTCCTGGGTCGAGGCTTCGCGCCCACCGATACGGAGACCTCGCCGCATGTGGCCGTCGTGAATCAGGCTCTGGTCCGGGAGTATTTCCCTCACGAGAATCCGCTCGGAAAGAGCTTCGTCACTTCGGGGTCGAAGAACGAAAAGCTCACGTATCAAATCGTCGGCGTCTGCGCGAACACACGCTACGGCAGCCTGCGCGAGGAACCGCCGCCGATCTTCTACCTGAACTATCGGCAGGCTCCGGAGATCGACTGGGGCCTGAGTTTCGCGGTCCGCACACGGACGGACCGCGCGGCGATCACACCCTCGCTGCGCAAGGCGGTGCAGTCGGTGGACCGGAATTTGCCGCTGATCGATATCCGCACACAGCAGGAGCAGATCGATCAGCTGCTGATGACGGAGCGCATCTTCGCCGATCTGGCGTCGGGGTTCGGCGTACTGGCGCTGGTGCTGGCCTGCATTGGAATCTATGGACTGATGGCATACTCGGTGGCGCGGCGGAGGAACGAGATCGGCATTCGCATGGCGCTGGGCGCGCGCCGGGAGCGGGTACTGCGCATGGTGCTGAGCGAAGCCGTGTGGATGACCGTATTCGGAATCGCCGCGGGGCTGGCCGCCGCGCTTGGGCTGGGGCGGCTGATCGCCAGCCAGCTTTATGGACTGCGGTCATGGGATGTGCCTACGCTGGCGGTGACCGCCGGGCTGCTGATGATGGTGACGCTGGCAGCGAGCTGGATACCCGCGAGGCGGGCTGCAGATGTCGATCCCAGCCAGGCGCTGCGGGCGGAGTGAGGGGCAAAGAAAAATCCCCGCTTCCGTAGGATGCGGGGATTTTTCTTTTGTAGTTGCGGGACTACCAGCGCGAGACCTTTACCTCATCGAGATAGACGGTGGCGGAGCCGTTGCCGTCGCCGTCCACCTGGAAGTTAGTGAGCAGGGTGGGCGCCCAGCCGGCGGCCCAGGCGGAGGCGGCCGTCTTGTTGATCGTCTGCACCTTGCCGTCCAGTGCAACCGACTTGTAAGTCGCAACGCCGGAGCTGTTGCGGGAGTAGGCGACCTGCACGTGGTGCCAGGTGTTAATGCTCCAGCTGCGCGGGTTGCACGACTGGCCGGTCGAAACCCACTTATCCACGGGTTTGGTCGGTGTTCCGGCGTTCTCGGTGTAATCCCAAACGCCGTTCCAGCCGTCGCACTGGAATCCATAAATGACGGTATCGCCGTTGGGGATGACCTGATTCATATCCATCTCAAGATTGGCGAGGTGGGCGGAGCTTCCGCCGATGTAGACCCAGGCGTCATAGACGAAGTTGGTGGCATTCACATCGTCGCCGAAAGAGACCCAGTAGCGCTCGCCGCCGTTCTTTGTGAAGCTGGTTTGGAACTTGCGCGATTTTCCGCTGTGCGAGGGCGAGGTCACCAGGGTGGTGGAGCCGCTGGAAGTGCCGCTGGTGCCGGTATCGTGGGTGGCCTGCCAACTGGTGAGGGCTTCGAGGCTGCTGACGACGGAAGCCCCGGATGGGACGGTCAGCGCGCTGCTGGCCGCGACGCTGCTGACGTTCACCGTGACGTCGGAGACGCAGACGGAGCCCTTGTTGCCCCACGATTTGACGTGAACGACGTGCGAGCCGGACCCGGAGGAGACCTTAACGTCGATCGAAGTGCTGTGAATGATGGTCGTATCGCTGCTGTTGTCGAGCGAGTAGCCCATGGCGCTGACCGGCTGCGAGGAGCAGGTGGAGGCGTCGGCAGACAGGGTGAATGGTGAAGAAACGTCAGAACCGTTGCCGGGGCTGCTGATGGTGGGGTTTGCGAAAGCGGGCACCGCCGTGAGGGCGAGCAGAGAACTGAAGAGTGACAGCTTGTGAGCGATTTTCAAGAGACTTTCCTTCGGCGGTGGAGTACGTTCGGTTGGAGCTACGGGCCGGAAGGTATGTGCCGCACGCAACAACCTTGGCAGGTGCTCAGGATCTTGCCTTCGAGCTCTGACAGAATCCGCTCGCCGCAACGGGCAGGTTCCGCAGGTCTGGGTCAGTTCCGAGTCTTGCGTGGGCCGGAGTCCACTTCGGAGAGCCATCAACACACGCTGGCCGTGAGGCCAGAGCAGGTTTAGCGCCGCTCAGGTCTTTCCTGTCCCCGGTCAAAGGGAAGAAGGAGAGAAAGTGGCAGTGAATGCTGAGGTCATCGTGACCGAAGCACGGCGCGATGTAAATCCCCGATTTCAAGGAATTTGCAGATTTTTGTGGATCGCAGGCAACCTTTCCCGGGAATGTGCAAATTGTTCTCGGGGAGGCGGAAATTCCGTCCCAGCGGCGCGTGGGAATTACACGGGTACCGAGAGTGGGCAGCGAAGGGGAGGGTACCGTGGTGCGGGGATTTGGCGACGGTTGACACAGACCCAGCGAATCCGCAGTCGGATATTTGGTCCTGGTTCAGAAGCGGGGCACGGTGTGCTGCTGTTCGACGAGGGCTGTTCCTGCCGACAGGGGCCTCAGGACGACTGGGCTTCGCGAAGTTCCGTTGCCCTGACCAGTTTGTGCTCCACGAAGTTATAGGGGGGGACGGTATCGCCGCGGAGGATGGCGAGTCCTAAGTGGATCAAC
The DNA here is from genome assembly GCA_036489655.1 of Acidobacteriaceae bacterium. Taxonomy (GTDB): domain Bacteria; phylum Acidobacteriota; class Terriglobia; order Terriglobales; family Acidobacteriaceae; genus Palsa-343. Next base: position 3,027 of record DASXFH010000349.1, read on the forward strand.
CTCGGTCCGTAAGTGTCCGCCTCATGGGAAACGGACCCGATCCACGGGCTGTCGGGTCTGCGCATCTCCTCCATTGCCTCGGGGATGCAGTCCTGTCCAACGATAGCCACATGGCGTTCGCGCTTCAGCGCGCGAACCGCTTCCAGGGCTCCTAACGCGCTGGTGTCTGTTGCCCCGGCGATCAGAATGTGACGGTCTTTGGGATGGCGGTTCAGGAAATCCGCAATGAGTTTGGCGGTTCTGTCGTGCATCCCGCGACCGTCGAGGCGGACGAAGAGTTCGACGGGCAGGTCCGGGAGCCTGGACTGGATCCCCTGAAAGGCTCCGGTAATGCGACTCTGCACGATGGGCCCGGCTTCTTCGATATCGAGGCCGAGGATCCACTCCACCTTGCCGTTCCAGCGTTTTTTTGCGAAATCAGCCACGAGTTCGCCGGCTTCGAATCCGACCCGGTAGTTATCGACTCCGAAGTAGGTGGCATGGGGGTGGGGAATGTCAACGGCGATGAGAGGAATTTTGGCGGCGGAAATTTTGTCCGCGATGATGGGAGCGACCTGCTGATCGATCTGGAATTCGACGACCAGGTCGACCTGATTGCGGACGAACTCTTCCGCAGTCCGAACCGCGGTGGCCGAATCATATCGGTTATCGAGGATGAGGAGGTCGACACCGGCATGCACGGCTGCATCCATGAGGCTCGCCGTGACTGCTTCGGAGAAGGGCATTTCGCCGGATTGTTTGCCGAAGCCAAAGCGGACCTTCCGAGGGCGAGTAATTTCGCGATACTGGCCGTCCTGCGACTGGGCGAGGTATCCACGATGAACCAGAGTCTTGAGGATGCGATAGACAGTGGTTTTTGAAATACGGGTGCGCTGGAAGATGGCCTCCAGCGTCATGGGCCGCTGCTCCTTCTGCAGCAATTCGAGGACGTCGAAGGCTTTGGACAGAACGGGAATGAGATAAAGGCGCTTGGTCGCTCGTTTTGTCATGCGGGAAGCCCGGTCCTGTGAATCGAAAGGGAAGGATGCGCACGCGGGTCAAGGATAAGTACGAACCCGAGCCGAGCGAGCGCACCAATCGGTGAGTGAGTGCGAAGACGCTTGATGTCAGCTATATCACATTGTTCCCCATTGGGAATACGACCGATGCGGAGGCTGGCCCGAGAGGTCTGAACAGGCGGGGGGCACTCCTGCGGAGAAGATCGGCGAAGATATAAATTTTGAAAAGGAAACATAATTTGTATTGAAATGCCGATTGGGATGCGGCTAGACTCGGTGGTTGCTGATGAGTTGCGAAGGTGGTCTATGAACAAGTCATACGTTCCCGATGCGGTATTGCAGAAGCTCGACAACTTCCTGATCGAGATTCCCTCATGGGGATTCGCGAATACGGGCACGCGGTTCGGCAAGTTTCTGCAGGCGGGAGCCGCCACAACTCTGGAGCAGAAGTTTGCCGACGCGTCTGAAGTTCATGCGTTGACGGGAGCGACACCCCAAGTTGCCCTGCACGTGCTGTGGGATCTGCCGAATGGCATGAAGGATGTGCCGGGGGTGAAAGAACTGGAAGCGCGGTTCGGAATTCGGGCGGGGTCTATAAATCCGAATCTTTTCCAGAATCAGGAATACAAGCTGGGCTCGATTTGCAATCCCGATTCATCGGTACGGCAGATGGCGATCGACCATTTGGTCGATTCCGTGAAAATTGCAACGGCCCTGGGATCGCAGGACATTTCCCTGTGGGTCGCGGACGGCTCCAACTATCCCGGATCGCAGAGCGTCCGCGCTCGAATTGGGTGGATGGAAGAGGCGCTGATCGCGACGCACCAGGCAATGGGCAAGGATCAACGCCTGCTCATCGAATACAAGCCGTTCGAGCCGGCCTTTTACCATACCGACATCGCCGACTGGGGGATGGCGGTCCAACTGGCGCGGACAGCGGGGCCGCAGGCCCGAGTGCTGGTCGACACGGGACATCACTATCAGTCGCAGAACATCGAGCAGATCGTTGCCTGGCTACTGCATCTGCGTTTGCTGGGAGGCTTTCACCTCAATGACCGGCGTTACGCAGACGACGATCTGACCATCGGTTCGATCGACCCCTACCAGGTATTTCGTATCTTCCATGAGATCCTCAGCGATCCGAGCGAGGACGTATTGACCGGTATCGCGCTCATGATCGATCAGAGCCACAATCTCAAAGGCAAGATGGAAGCCATGGTGCAGACGGTGATGACGGCTCAGGAACTTTTCCTGAAAGCGGCTTTGGTGGACCGTGGACAGCTGGCCAAATTCCAGGCAGCGGGCAAACTTGTGGATGCTGAGGAGTGTCTGCGGTCCGCGTTCTGGACGGACGTGAGGGACAGTATTGCAGAGTGGCGGGTGAGCCGCGCTTTGCCGCGGAATCCTCTGGTGGCGCTGCGGGAAAGCGGCTATGTGGAGCGGATCTCGCGGGAGCGGGGAGCGCGAAGCACAGTCCAGCTCTCCGCCTATGCATGAGATCCGCGAAAGAACGACCATCGGGTTCCGGGACTGAGCCCGGGATTGTTCCGTTTTCCGGCCGGGGCGGCGGGATTGCCGCGCAGCGGCGCTGAGCGGCACTTTTCCGGGCTCGATCCCCCGATGTCTGTTCCCTGCAGGAGGGCACCCGGCAAGGGTGGGCCCAGCCAGCCCCTGCTGCTCGATTCCAGTTTTGCAGAAGCGAATTACGTAATGAAACGGGGGCGCAGCGGAGAAACGCGCGGGCGGCGCATTTCGCGGGACTGAAACGTTTGAGTCGGCCCCTTATTTAGGGGCAAATTGGGGCGGGGCGGCGGACGAAGCATTTGCAGTCGAATTTCATATAGGAAATAAAGTTTCTCTTGACATTGAGAAAGAGGAACGCGTATTGTTCCGCCGAATCAGCAAAGGGACAAGAACGCGTTCCCCTTTTCGTCCCGCGATCAAAAGACAGACCAGAGCTTTTCATTTAGGAGACCAGCGATGCGAGCACTGCGAATCACCCTGGGGCTCATCTTCCTGCTGACGGCGCCGGCTGTTTTCGCGCAGGCAGGCGCGACCGGGACGATCCTGGGAACGGTGACCGACAGCACAGGGGCAGTGGTCCCGAACGTAAAAGTGACGGTTACGAATACGGCAACCAACGTGCCTTTCGTGACGAGAACGAGCTCGTCCGGGGATTACCAGGCGCCTTCTCTGCTTCCCGGCAGTTATTCGGTGACGGCGCAGATACAGGGCTTCCAAAAGTCGGTGACCACGGGGCTGACGCTGACAGTCGATCAGAACCTGCGCGTCAACGTCACGCTGAAGCCGGGAGAAGTGACGCAGACGGTTTCGGTGGCAGGCCAGGCGGTAACCCTGGATACGGATACGGCAGCCATGTCGCAGTTAATGAGCCAGCACCAGGTGGAACAGCTGCCGCTGAACGGGCGCAACTTCATGCAGCTGCTGCTGGTGGGCGCGGGCGCGGTAACTGTGGGCGGCGAGCAGGGTACGATGCGCCAGGGCGAAGGCAATGCGGTGAGCATCAACGGCGGCCGCCCGGAAGGAAACAACTACACCCTGGACGGACTGGTGAATACGGATCAGTCGCTGGTCACACCAGCCGTGATTCTGTCGCAGGATGCGATTCAGGAATTTAAGGTGGAGAGCGGCACGTATTCAGCGGAATACGGATTCAGCGCCAGCCAGATCAATATTGTCAGCAAGGGCGGCACAAATTCCCTGCATGGATCCGTTTTCGAGTTTAACCGGAACAATGCTTACGACGCCGATCCTTTCCCCACGGTGAACGACTATAACTCCGGCATTGCGACGACTAACCCTGTCCTGCGCCAGAATCAGTTCGGCTTTGTGGCGGACGGCCCGGTATATATCCCCAGGATTTACAACGGTCACAACCGGACATTCTGGATGGCGAATTATGAGGGCTGGCGGATCACCAATGGCGGCAAGCTGTATGACCAGGTTCCGAATCCCGGGGCGCTGCAGGGGAACTTCGCCAATGAGAAAACGGTGACCGGGCAGCCACTCCCACTGTACGGAACGGCAGCCTGCACGGTGCTGCTGAACGAGAACCAGAACTGTATGCCGGTGGATCCGACTACGGGAGCGGCGTTTCCGCAAAACCAGATTCCGACCGGCGAAATCACGAATCGGCTAGCGCAGGTGGCCCGCAAGTACAACTATTTTCCAACTCCGACGCTGGCCGGTCAGGGGGAGGGTGTCACTAACTACATCGCAAACTACGGAACGCCCCTGACCACGAATCAGCAGACGTATCGTATCGACCAGAACCTTGGAAAGCTGGGAACAATCTTCGGGCGCGGCACCTACTCGACCTACCAGAACAGCTCACTGTACAACAGCTACAACCTGGTCTACGGCATTGAGACTCAGTACGAGACCCAGAAGAACTGGGAGATATCGCACACCCTTAACTTCGGTCGTTCCATGGTGAACAATTTCCGTTTCGGGTATCTCGATGCTGAGGCGCCGGAAGGCGCTCCGGCGCCGCCAGCCGACGCGGTCTCGGCCCTGGGGGAGACGGGCACGTTTACGAAATTTGGCGCCCTGCAGGAAAGCTGGCCAGGCCTCAGCATGTCGCAGTTCCAGAACCAGGGTGGATCGGGCAACGCGTACACCGGGTCGGATAACCCGGCGTGGGAGTTTGCCGATTCTTTCACGTGGGTTCACGGGAAGCACAATTTCGGATTTGGGTTCGATTACCGGCACTGGCATCTGATCCGGAACCTGGATGACGACTTCTACGGCGACTGGGGTTTCTCCGCGCAGACCATTCAGAACAACAGCACGAACTGCCCGAATGCTCCGGTATCGGTGAATGGCGGGGCGCCGACCCGTTTGTGCGGCACCGGCAACGCGATCGCCGACCTGCTGTTGGGTTACTACAACAATGTGGGAGGATTTGTTCCCGGACCGCTCAGCCCCACCACCCAGGCGGGCAACCCGCAGAACCACGTCTTCGGCTATTTTGGCCCGTATGCGGAAGACAGCTGGAAGGCGACGCAGAGACTGACGCTGGACATCGGGTTGCGCTGGGATTACCGCCCTGCCGCCTACGAGCAGAATAACCATTTCTTCTGGCTCGACACCAAAAACTCCCAGGGGGGGCTTTGCTATGCGGACCCCACGCTGTCAACCGATGGCGTAGCTCCCGGAGTGGGTTACAACGGCGGACCGATCCTGCGCTACTGTGGATCTGTTCCGCATCCAGGTTCGAAGACGCCCTTTGCGCCCCGTTTCGGAGTCGATTACCGGCTGACGGATAAGACGGTGGTGCGGGGAGGCTACGGCATCTTCTTCGATTCCTATGAGGGGCGGGAGATCGACGACTCTGCCGATATCTACCCTTACAGCATTCGGTTATCGGAAACACCGACCTCTAACTCGTCACTCTCGAAGTTCGGCAACGACATGTTCCCGGTCTATGGCTCGCTGGGTCCTTTTCCGGTTTCGACGCTGTCGTTCATCGCTGTGATCGAATCGGAGAATCCGCTGGATCCCTACGTGCAGTCGTGGACGGCTTCGGTGGAACGGCAGCTCAGCAACAACACGACGCTGGAGGTGAACTACATCGGAACGCACGCCGTCCATCTGCTGGACCGGCGCAACATCGCCCAGCCGAACGATCTGCCTGCTGCCGATGTGCCGTTCTGCCAGGCAAATCCGACGGATACGACGCATCTGTGCCCCATTTCGACGCGACTGCCGTATCCGAACTTCATCAATGACTACATCGACAGCGATTTTCACGGCTATTCCCATTACAACGCGATGAACATTAACCTGACGCATCGCGCGCATGACCTTGCTGTGACCGCGGTTTACACCTGGGCCCAGAGCAAAGACGATAAATCGGCGGCTGCCGGAGTGGGCGCGACCGGGGGCGGCTACCAGGGCTTTATGGACAACCATCACCCGGAACTGGATTACGGGCTTTCGGATTTCGATGTCAATCAGCGCTTCGTAAGCAGCTACATCTATAACTTACCCTTCGGTCGTGGCAAGAAGTTCGCGAGTGGCATCAACCGTGCGGCCGATATGGCGGTGGGGGGCTGGCAGATCAGCGGTATTACAACCTTCCAGACGGGCTTCCCGTTCGGCATCGGCGCGACGGACGTGAACGGTCTGAACAACACTCCATCGCAGCGCGCCAATCTGATGTCAGGGTGCGATCCGGAAAAGGACCTGACGCAGAAGTTTCAACGTCTGAATATGTCGTGCTTCACGCAGCCTGCGGCCGGCACCTACGGAAACTCGCAACGGAATTTCCTGCGCCAGCCCGGGATCAACGACTGGGATATGGGCCTGACGAAGTCGTTCCCGATCACGGAGCGCGCGAACTTCGATTTGCGCTTCGACACCTTTAATACGTTTAACCACCACCAGTACGACCTGAATACCGGCGCGTACGCGACGGGGGGCTCCGGCGGCGGATCGTCCATTGACAACGGGCTCGGCGACAGTACGGCAGGCCTTATAACAAGCTCGGCTCCGGCCCGCATTATTCAGCTCAGCGGCAAATTTACCTTCTGACTTTGCGCCTGAACGGGTGCTTCCTAACGCCGCCACGCCTCAAAAGCGTGGCGGACTCTTTTGCAATCGGGATAGACTTCACCGCATGAAGCGGCGACACATGACAGGGCCGTTGTTCCTGGGATTCTGCCTGGTCCTGGCGATCACAGCAGCGGGTCAAAGGGACGGGACGGATCCAGGAGCGCTGGCGGCAGCCGGTCAGCAGGCGATGCTGCACGGCGATTATGCGACTGCGGAAGAAGATTTCCAGCAGCTCGAGCAAATGGATCCGGGAATCGCAGAAATCCATGCCACGCTGGCTGCCATCTGCTTCAAACGCCGCGAATATGACAAGGCGATCCGGGAGATTCATACCGCGCAGCGGCTGAAGCCAGGCATTCCCAGGCTGGACACCCTGCTGGGGCTCTCTCTCGGCGAGGAGGACAAGTACACAGAGGCGTTGCCGTACCTTGAAAAGGGATTCCGGCAGAACTCCGATCCCGAGGTTCGGCGGATGTGCGGTCTGGAACTGCTGCGCGCTTACACGAATCTGAATCGCGATGCCGACGCGGTTGCGACCTCGCTGGCCATGAACAGGCTGTATCCGGATGATCCCGAGGTTCTGTACCACACGGGCCGCATCTACGGGAATATTGCATACGAGACGATGGAGAAGCTGCACGACACCGCTCCGGGATCGGTATGGATGCTGCAGGCGCAGGGAGAGGCAAACGAGAGCGAGAAGAACTGGGATGCTGCGATTGTCGCGTTCAACCACGTTCTGGGGCTTGACCCTGGCCGGCCTGGAATCCACTACCAGCTGGGGCGGGTGTATCTGGGACGATTTCGCGAGGGGGGCCGTCCGCAGGATCGCGATGCGGCGATGAAGGAATTCAATGCCGAGCTGACGAATGATCCGCGAAACGGGAATGCTGCCTATGAACTGGCCTACCTTCAGGCTGAGAGCGGGAACTCTTCGGCGGCGGCAGAGCAATATGAAAGGGTCGTCCGGATGTATCCGGATTTTGAGGAGGCGCTGGTGGGGCTGGCCGGCATCGATCTCACCGACCAGAAGGCGGCGCAGGCTGCTCCGCTGCTGGAACGAGCGGTGAAGCTGAGGCCGGGCGACGAAGTGGCGTGGTGGCGGCTGGCGCAGGCCGATCGCGCGGTGGGTAATCGCGAGGGACAGGAGAAAGCCCTGGCGGCCTTCAACAAGCTTCATCAGGTGATCCCGGGGACTCTGCGCAACCCGGGGGCCGACGCCGTCACGCCGCAGCGGCTGGACAGGAATGCAACACCGGCCCATCGCTAACAGATCTGGACAAAAGGAATCTGCAGCAGACGCGCCAGCTTGTCGAGCGCGGAGGCCCTGTGGCCAACGCCGACCGCGCAGTGATGGGCCGGGCCCTGTGCGTTCCACCGCTCGACGAAGCTCCGCGCGCCGATGGGAAAGCGATACCGGCTGTTGGTGTTGCCGATGGCCAGCGTAGGACCTGGTTCGGAGGCGCCGTGGGCTGCGAGCAGGCGAAAACCCGTTTCGCGGTCGTCGACCACGGAGAGCAGCGTAACCGGGCCATGACGGACCGACATCTCGACGGACAATCCGCGCCCGACCTTGCCGTGATAAACGTCCAGCGGACGCACGCGCGTCCTGCCTTCAGCGATGGCAATGTGGCCCGGGCCGTCATGGCCCATCAGCACGATGTCGTCTTTGAGGTCGAGCGCATAGTACTCGGTGAAGGAGCCGCCTGTGTCGAGACAATCGAGGATCTTCATGGCGATTACGTTCTTCACTTCATACTCGCCGGCCACCGGAATATGCCGCGCCGTGAGCAGGGAAGTGCCGAGGATGATAGAACTCATCGTGTCCTCGTTCGCTTCCACACCCGTGCCCTGGCAGTAATAAGCGAGAGACTGCAGGTCATGCTTGTCGACGAGCCTGTCCAAAGCCAGCGAGGTGCGTGCCGCGCGCTGCAGTTCGTCCGGCGGGCAATCCGGCTGCACGGCGAACTGCTCCTGAAACAGCTGCACGCGATGCGCAATATTTTCGTTGGTCAACCCCTCGCGCAGTGCGCTCAGCTCGTCGGCCTCGAGCATCTCGATGTGGCTGCCGAAGGTGATGGCTACCTGCGTGATATCGGTGGCGACGTCGAGCATGCCGCCATAGTAGTGGCCCAGCAGGCCCAGGCGATTTTCCGCGAGCGCGGCCCTGACCCTCGCCGCAGCGACCCACTCCTCGATTTCCTGCCAGGTGGTCTCGTCGGTCAGGGCGCCGGTCACCTGATGGAACGGAATGCGCGCGCGCCGCAGGACGTTGGCGATCTCCGGCATCGGGCAGGCCGAGCACCACTCGAGCCATGCGCCGGTCATGGCCGTGCGGTCGGGCAGGCGATTGAAGGCTGCGTAGTCCATGGCGGCGTCGGGCTGCAGGTTCAGCACGATCACCGGTACGCCCGCCCGCTGCAGCAGAGGCAGTACCGTGCTGGACAACGCATAGGTCGTGACGTAGAGAAAGAGCACGTCGAGGTCCGCGCGCCGGCAGGCATGTCCAGCCTCCCGGCTGCGCTGGGGAGAGTCGATGAGGCCGAGCGGCTCGACTGTCGCGCCAAAACCCTGAAGGCGCATTTGCACCTGCGACAGATGGCCTTCCAGACGATCCCGCAGGCCCGCGAACTGTGGCCAGTAGGCATCGAGCCCGATGCCGCACAGCCCTGCGCGGAGTCCTCTGCTGGTCATCGCCCGATTCTACTTCGCTTTGAGGACGGTGACGGCAAAGGGGGCCAGCGTGATTTCGCCACCCTGCAGAGTTCCCGTGCGCGGGGGATTGTCGCCCGTCGCCTCATCGACGGTGGCATATTCAGCATTGGAAAAATCCTCGGGGACGGTTGCCGTCTCCTCGTGGTTGCTTTGGTTCACCAGGAGGATTTTGCGCCCCTGGGGGGTCAGGAATCCCTGTATATAAGGATGGGCTTCGTTCTCGTTGGAGGAAGGAAGGGTGGTGACCAGGCGGTCGCCGGGATGGAAATTGTCGATGATGAGCTTGAGAACCCAGCAGCGCGCATTGGGCTTGCCGTTGTTGTAGTCGACCATGGAGACGCTGGGAAACTGCGAAGGATAGCCGACCAGCTGCGACTCTCCGATCACGTCCACGCCCATGCGCGACAGCTCGGAAAAGAGGTATGCATAGAGGGCGGCCGCCGCATTCCAGTAGCGATGCGGGATGTGGTCGGGCAGCGCCTTGTCAGCCCGGATCTCGAGTCCATCGGTGGGCAGGATCACGCCCAGCTCGTCGGTATCGATTTTTGTCTCCGGCGACAGACGATCGCGGATGGCGAGGATGTAGCGGGTGACGGAGAGAAACCCTTCCGCCTGATTGAAGAAGGTGTGCTGCCAGCTGTCGGGTCCTTCATCGAGAGCAGGCGACGCGTAGAAGTGGAACGAAATGAAATCCAGTGGGATGCCTGGCCGGTGGTTCTTCGGGTTCAGAAAATACTCGAAGTATTTCGGGTTGTCGCTGGGCGCAGCGAGCGCCAGCCCCACGAATTTCGTCTCCGGGCTCACTTTGTGGATCGCTGAGACGATAGCGTCGTAGCGCGCAGTGTATTGCTCTGGCGTGGTCTGGTGTTCGAAGTCGACCTCGTTGAGCACTTCCCAGTAGGGAAACTTGTAATGGTAGCCGGATTCGTGCCGCTTGCTGTTTTCGTCGGTAAAGCCCCCTTTCGTGAACCAGCTGACCAAGCGCGCGTAGTAGTCGCCCAGTTCCCTGCCGGTGGGATCGCGCAGCTCCGTTCCCTGGGTGTAGTTCCAGAACACCTGACTCGGATCGGCCGGATACGTCACCGGCTTGTCGGTTTTGAACATCCACGCGGGAATGGTGCTGAAGTTGATGATCGTCGAGTGGCCTTTTGTCGCCGCGAGGAAGTCTTTCGTCACGGGATCGATATAGGTGAAATCCCACGATGTGGAGTTCGATGTGGGAGGCTGCAACTCGGCCACAGCAATCTTCGGGTAGGGAAGCCACGGAACGAAGCGCACGTAATCGGCTCCGAGCATCTTCAGGGCGGCAAAGGCGCCGTCGTGAATCGGCGACCCGGGATTGAGCATCGGGTTGGTGACCACCTGGAGCGTCGGCGTAGACCTGGAGACAATCACGGTCTTGTTCCAGTCGATGGCAATCGCCGGTGGCTTCGCCGGCTCCTGGGCAGCGATCGCGACGCATCCAAAACACGACGCCAACAGCAACAGCAAAATCCGGGAACGCATGACCGGTTCTCCTCTTCGCGAGCGCCGCCGGTCAGGGCTGGCGGGCCGCGGAATCGTAATCAAGGCAGGTGGAACACTTCCTGCATCATGGGAAAGCGCTCTCCGGGCCGCGTGCTATCGAACGGTGCGAAATAAGCGCTCATCGCCTGCTGCCAGCGGGCGTTGACGGGATCGCTCTCGATCTTCGTCCATGTGGTTTCGAAATCTACGTCCACTTGCATCGTCAGGAGGAGGAGTTCATCACGTCGAAAGATACTGTACTCCGAAACGCCGGATCTCTTCAGGAGCTCCAGCATTTCCGGCCACACCTGACGATGTGCTGCGTCGTACTCCGGGCCGGTTCCCGGTTTCAGTCGCAGCATAAAAGCCACTCTCTGCATCTTCGCTCCGAGGTGCGCGGTTATTTTGGCAAACTGCTCTGCAACACTGTGACGGGACCCAGAAGGCCCGACGAGAGAAGGGGCGACGATGCCTTATAGGGCTTGACGTCGGCGAAGGTGTATTTCTTCGCGCCAGGCTGCTGATCGCCGATGAGGCGATTGACCCAGGCGTTGGTGACCGCGACCGTCAGGTGGTTGGCGCCCGGTTTCAGAGCGCCGGTTGCATCCACTCGATACGGCGCGTGCCAGACGATGCCGAGCGATTTGCCGTTGACGGTGACCCTGGCGAGGTTCTTCACGTCGCCCAGGTCGATCCAGACATGCGCGCCGTTTTTGAACCACGAGGCCGGCGCGTCAATGGTTTTCGTATAAGTGCCGATTCCGGAGAAGTACTTCACGCCGGGGTCGGAGTTATCGCTCCAGGAGCTGAGGCCGTTGAGGGTGATGGAGGGGGGAGCGCCCCAGTTGGGCGGAAACGTGACGGTCCAGGGTCCGTCGACGGTCGCGAGGCGGGTTTCCGCAGGCTCCGGCACGGTGTGCGAGGTTTCGGTGGTGGGGTGACGGAAGACAACGAAGACTGTGCCCCACGGCTCGAGCTTGAGCGGCACGGTGGTGCGGCCGTCAGCGATGCGGAAGGACACCGGTTTGGTTTTGCCGGTTTCGGCGTACCAGAGCTCGGGCGCTTTGCCGCTGACGCGGAAGGTGGCTTCCACGTCGGCGCCGTTGTCGCTGCGGTTGTCGACGAAATAGAGATCGCCGTTCGCCAGCTTGCGGTGAGCGAACTCAATGCGGTTGTCGCTGCCGGTGTAGTCGAAATCGGGCGCGACCTGCATGGCTTTGAGAGCCTCTGCCGCGTCGTCGCCGGAGTAGACCTTGCCCTGGCCTACGGAATGAACGCCGCTGCCATCGCCGAAGAGCTCGTCGTTGAGACGGTGAAAATCCGCCTGATTGTCGGCGAGGCTGGGGTCGTCAGTGGGTTTGGGACCGGCGACGGAGGCTCCGTCGTGCACCAGCTTGTCAATGGCTCGCAGCACCGGCAGCGACATGTGGCGGCTGTACGGATCGAGGACCAGCAGACGGTAGGTCGTGCCTCCCGGGGTGTTGATGTGGCCGTCATCGACGCTGAGTTCATGGATCAGCGCATCGGCGTTGACATAATCAAAGCCGTATCCGGGCGGCATGTCCGGCGATTTGTCATTGAAGATTGCGGTCAGGTTTGAGTCTTCGCCGTAGAAATAGATCACGTCTGCGCCGAAGTGTCCCTGCTGCAGCAGGTAGCTGGTGCGGCCGAGATAGTTCACCCATGGCCCCGCTTCTTCCGCCCAGGTGTCGTTGCGATTGAACCACTGGCCGAAGGGTCCGAGGGTGAGGCCAGGCTTCTTGTCGACCAGCGGCTGGTGGGCCGATTCGTGGATGCAGAAGCGGTTGATGCCGTTGAGGAATTCCTGGTCGGCGGTCGGCTTGAGAGTCGCCGGCGACCATGCCCAGGGCGCCGCCGCGGCGGTCATCGATTCGGCGGCCGCGAGGTTCTGGCCGTAGATGTGGGCCACGGAGGCCGATTCGCGATCGTCGGCGTTATAGCCGTACTGCTCGTGGTTGACGCCGGGCGACTGCGTCCACATGGCGCTCATGGGGACTTCGTTGAACTTCTTCACCTCCATGCCATCGGCGACGAAGGCGCGGCCGCTCTCGTGCGACTCGCCGTAGTGGCCCATGTGCCACTGGTGGATCACCTGTTCCAGCACACCGTAATGCTCGTCAGCAATCAGGTCCGCGATGGTCTTCCGAAAATCCCACAGGAAGTCGTCGCTGGCCTTCGCGCTCTCCACGATCTCGCCGGTCAGCACCGGCATCCAGGGAGTGGGGTCGTAGCCGCGCCTCTTTTGGAACTCAGCGATCATATTGTCGGTCCAGTTCTGCGATCCGGCCTCCCAGCTGTCGTTGATGATGTAGCGAATGCCGTGCTGGCCCATCTCGTCGGCGCCGACCGTCTGTTTGTAACTGTCCAGGTACTTTTCCATGTACTGCCGGACGTCCTTGCCGTTCAGCTTGTCCACTTCGAGGCCCGTGGCTTCAGGAGTGGCCGGATGGTTCTGGATGCCCAGCAGGCTGTAGCCGAAGCGCAGAATCACCCAGTGTCCGGGGGGTGGCGTCCAGTCCAGTGTTCCGTCCGGCCGTACCTTTGAAGTCAGGTTGATGACATCCGCTTTGTTCACGGCCTCGTCCGCGTCCACGGGGGGTGTCGCGAAGCCGTACAGATCTGGCTCGGGGACAAACGCCGCTTTTTCTTCGAAGTGATTGACCCTCGCTCCTGGATGCAGGACCAGTTCTGCGATCTCATAGCTCTTCTGAGTCGGCGGGATTTTGAATCCAAACGATGACGGATCGAGCCCCTCGGCCCAGGCCGGACGCGGCGGAGGCGGCATCCGCCGGAAGGTCACCCGGAAATACCTTGCGGTCACAGCCGGGAATGAAACCGTCAACTCCGGCGACTCGCCGGCCGCAAGCTTTGCGATCGTCCGCCAGCTCTGGCCGTCGTCGCTGGATTCCAGCGCCTTTTCCGGCGCCCCGATGCCTGTGATCAGCTCGATCAGGCTACTGGGGTCCTTCGTCACGAGGGTTACGGCGCGAATCGTCTCCGGCTGTGCGAAGGCATACTGGATCCAGGCTTTCTGCCCTTCCGACGGAATGGGCAGATCCGTCGTCTTCACCAGATCGCCGTCGGTCAGCAGGGCCGTATCCGGCGAACCCGCGCTGGAGGTGATGGTTGGGTGAAGGTCCTCGATCGGCACGTCGCTCGCCGGACGGCGATACGCGATCACCACCGAGTCGGCATAATACTGAGGCAGGGGCTTGCCGCTCCCGGATCCGCCGCCCAGCGAATCGTGAATGCCGATGTCCTGAAAGGCGCCTGTGTTCTGTGGCGGATGCGCCAGGGTGCCGGTGAAGGGCTGACCGCCTTCCACGTCGGTCGCGCTCCAGACATATTTCTTCATGCCCTCCGAGGGCGGTACCCACGGGCCGCCCGATTCGCTCCACCCGGGCGATCCGGCGATGGCCATCTCCATACCGAACTTGTCGCCGATGCCGATCGCGTAGCGAAAGGCGTCCTTCCATTCCGGCGTCATGTAGATGAGCCGTTTCGGAACGACCTGCGGTGTCTGCAGTGCTGCATCGAAGTTCTGGAACCCAGCGATCCCAACACGATGCATCCAGTCCAGATCCAGCTGGATCCCCTCTTTCGTGATGTTGCCGTTCATCCAGTGCCACCACACCCGGGGGCGAGCGCTGTCGGGTGGATTCTCAAATCCGCTTTTCAATGCATCGGGCGAATTCTGTGCGGAGGCCACAGCAATGCCGGCCGCCAGCATCAGGCTTACCGCAAAAGAGAGTCGCAGGGGATGGCGCATGGTTGGTCCTTTCAGCCGCGATGCGGACTGGGTGCGAGCGAGACAGCCTGATAAACGGGGCTCGTTCGGGGCGGTTCTCAAACGCGGACAACACATTAACACGGCAGCAATTCGAAAGGGAAACTAATTCCCAGTGGAATTTTGACGGGCGCAGGCACTCTCGAACCAGGCAGCCAGGTACGATTTCCGGGGGCCATTCGGAGCGGTCCTCTTAAGGTTGGTGATCGTTGAGGGCAGGCGCTTACCGCGCAAATCCACCGGCCTTTCAGCCGCTTGTCCTCGGTCACACAGTGTCCGGCGCCCGAGACCAGTCAAAGGCCGGGCTTCGACGCAAGCCGATCGTTCCTGATGAGTCGAACCAAATAAATGACCATCGCGACGGACAGCAGCACTACGGATGCATAAGCCAGGGTGTCCCACAGACTGTGCAGGAAGTTCTTGTGGATCGATGTATAGATCAGCATGAAAGGAAGAGCCAATACCAGTTCAATCAAGATCATCTTTCGTGGCCA
>DASXFH010000351.1:0-14219 GCA_036489655.1 Acidobacteriaceae bacterium
GATGTCGACTGGCCGAACGGAATGGAAGGCGGCCGGGTGCATGGGCACGACGAGGTGCGCAGCTACTGGCGGCGTCAATGGGAGATCCTCGATCCCCGCGTCGATCCGGTAGGCTTCGCTGAGGACGAAGCCGGCCGCACCGTCGTCGATGTTCACCAGGTAGTTCGCGACCGGGCCGGCAACCTTCTCGCCGACCGCACCGTCCAGCACATTTATTCGATCCGCAACGGCCTCATCGCAAGCATGGAAATCGTCGAACCCGAAAGCTGAAATCCGCTCGACAACAGAACCCCGTCATTCTGAGCGCAGCGAAGAACCTCAGCGATGTTTGCCAGCACCCATCGCTGGGATTCTTCCTCCCTTTGGTCGTCGGAATGACGGCCCGTTTGCGGAGCTGACCTTCAATACCCGTGCTGATGCAGCACGAACACCACCACCGAGGCCGCCAGGCAGTAAATCCCGAACAGGTACCACTTGCCGCTCTCCAGCCACTGGCTCAGCCACTTCAGCGCCACCAGGCCTGCAAGAAACGCGAACACCATCCCCAGCAGGCTCATCATCACCGGCGATCCCTCGCCGCCGGCAACGCCGGCATGCGCCAGCCGCAGCGCTTCGCGTCCTACCACAGCGGGAGTAAGCACCACCGCCAGCGCGAAGCTGAAAGCCTCCGCGCGGGAACGCGCCGTCCCGGCCAGCATGCCCGTCGAAATCGTTGCGCCTGAACGCGAAAATCCGCGGAAGGGAAGGCAGAGCCCCTGCACCGCGCCGATCAGGCTGGCTTGTCTCATCGTGACCTCGGGTGCTTCGGTAATCGTGAGGTGAGAAGCGTTCCGCTTCGCGATGCCGGCGATCAGAATCAGTATCCCGGCCGCGGCCAGCGCTGGAGCCACAATTTCCAGGTGTCCGAACAAATCCTCGATCTGCGCGTGCGGCGTGCCCTTGAATACCGTCTTCTCCAGAACCTTGATGATCGCCTCGCCGATGATGCCGGTCAGCAGCGTTGCGACAATGACCCGCCCGGCAAATTTCTTGAAGTGATCCATGCTGTCGAAGTACGCCTGCATCCACTGCTTCCAGAAATAAACGATCACCGCGAACATGGTCCCGGTGTGCAGCATAACCAGCAGCAGCGTCATTTGCGGAGAAGAGGGGTCCATCCCCATCAACTTCTCGGCCACCACAACGTGGGCGGAGCTGGATACGGGCAAAAGTTCGGCGAGTCCTTGAACGATGGCAAGGAGAATCACTTTAAGAAAGGGCATGCGCCGATTGTAACCAGCAAAGATGAAAGGAAAAAGTTCGAAATAAGGCTCTTCCGCAGTTGCTTTTCCGCTAACCGGACTTCAGCTGCCTGCCGTCTTCGGCACCTGGATCACCAGTGAGTTCTGGTGCTGGAACGAGATGTGGACTTCCATGTCGCTGCGCGCATCCCACTGCGCTTTGGGGATATCGAAGTGGAAGACCATCAGCCCCTCGACCTGTTGACCCGGCGAGAGCGTGATGTCCCGTGGGAACGGGCTCTTCTGGAACTGCCGCACCGGCGGATAAGCGATGAATACCTTCTGGAAGTCCGACGGCGAGGCGGCCGTGCTGCGCTGCGGCCCGTCGGGAAGATTCAGGATGGCCCACATGTCCAGCGGGAAGAGAGGAATGTCCGTCTGGTTCGCGAGGCGCACATTGGCAAAGACCAGGACCTCGTCCAGTGTCTCGCTCTCCCCCGCCAGTCCCTGGGTAGAAGGCCCGGTCGAGAGATCGCGATGGATCGGATAGACGTCAACGCCGAGCACCTGCCCGGCGCTCACCGGCGGCTTCTGGTTGATGTACACATAAGCGCCGATCGCCAGGCAGACGATCACGAATGCGGCAATGACGGTAAGCCAGGCGTGGTGGGAGGAACGGGAGTCTTCGGCCATATCGGGGAGGTGCCTCTGCAGTACAGACGCATTCTATCCTGACACCCTTCAAACACCGCCGCATAGAAGCTCCGGACTTCAGTCCGGGGATAAAGGCAAGTCGGCCGAGGGCTTTAGCCCTGGGCTCTCCCATGCCCCATCCATTGCGAATTTTCTCGACACAGGGAACTCCACAAGGGATACTGGCCAGCGATCAAGGTCTTTTCGTTTCAGAGAAATGGCCTCGCTGAACGAGGGAGAGGATATGCAACGTGTTCTCGGGGTGGCGATCGGAATCGCCGTCGTCTGTCTGCTGCTCAGCATTATTGCGTCGCATCTGCAGGAGGTGTGGTCCACCTTCTCGGCCCGCCGCGCCGCTTCGCTGGAAGAGGCCATCATCAACATGTTCGGCAACGAGGATCTGGCGAAGAAGTTTTTTGACCACCCGCTGATCCAGACCATCTCGTTCTCCGTTCCGCGCTCATGGTGGAGACGCAAGGCGCCGCAGGAGCCGCGCCCGACCTACATTTCGTCGGTATTGTTCAGCCGCGTGCTCTTCGCCACCCTCGCGGAGTACCACAACGTGACCGGCGGCGTCACCCTGCCCGAGCTGATTCGCAGACTCCCTCCCTCCGACCTCCAGAAGCGGCTGCAGGCAGTGGTGGTCGGTGCGGGAGACAACGCGCAGGCCTGCGCCCTGGCCATCGAACTGTGGTACGACGGCACCATGGACCGCATCAACGGCTTCTACAAGAGGAACACCCAGTGGACGCTGCTCACCCTGGGCGTCATCCTCGCCGTCATCTGCAACGCGAACCTCTTCACCATCACCGAAAAGCTCTGGACCTCCGACGACGCCCGCGCCGCACTCGACGCCAGCGCGCAGATGTACGCCTGCAAGGATGGCGGCAACTGCCCCTACCCCAACTACGAAGTCGCCCAGGCGAAGATGTCCAACGATCTCGAGAACTACCTGCCCGTCGGCTACCACGGCAAAGGCCTCAGGGCCTACTGGGGTTCCATCTGGAGCGGCATTCGGGCCCGCCGGCAGCAGTGGAAGGGCTCCGACCCGCGCTGGCACTCCTGGCCTGCGCCGCTCGGCGACTGGCTCTATCACCTCGCCGGCTGGGGATTAACCGGCATCGCCGTCTCCCTCGGAGCGCCCTTCTGGTTCGACGCAGTAAACAAGCTCATCAACATCCGCCTGGCCGGCGAAAAGCCGCCTCGCGCGATGGCTCCCCTGGCCATCGTCACCCCGCCGCTGCCGCCGCCCGACTCTACGGTGGTCAACGTCATCGCGCCGCAGGCCAACGCACCCCCGGTCGATATAACCCCGCCCCAACCGCCGCCCGATCCCGGAGACGGAGGAGATCCAGGGGGTGGAGATCCAGGGGGTGGAAATCCAGGGGGTGGAAGTCCGGGGGGTGGAAATCCAGGAGCGGGAACAACGGTTCAAGCGCAGCCCGATCCTCAAGCGCAGCCCGATCCATCCGCATCGAACGCAGGCGTTCCCAGTCCGGATGAATCGATTCCCGCCGAGCCGGTCCAGCCCGCCCCTGCCTCAGCAGATTCCCCTGCGGCAGACGCCGCCTCCAGCTCGGCCGCAGCCTCGCCGCAACCCAGGTCGGCGATGCTCTCCCGGCTGGACCACCTCATCAGGGGCGCGAGCGCAGGGCGGCCAGGAATTCATTCGCGGACAAGGCATTGAGCACGTCCGCCTTGGTCAGCCACGCCCGCCGCAGCTGCCGTATGCCGTAGCGCATCTTCTCCATGTGGCTGGTGTGGTGCGAGTCGGTATTGATGCTGATCTTGCAGCCCAGCTCCTTCGCCAGCCGCAGGTCCCGGTCGCACAGATCGAGCCGGTCGGGATAGGCATTGTGCTCCACCGCCACGCCCAGCTCCGACGCCCGCCGGATCACGCTCGCAATATCGATCTGAAAAGCCTCGCGGCGCAGCAGCAGCCGTCCCGTGGGATGGCCCAGAATCCGCACGTAAGGATTCTCGATCGCCCGCAGCACCCGCTCCGTCATCTGCGCCTCGGGCTGATTGAAGAGCGAGTGCACGCTCGCGATGACCACGTCCATCTGCGCCAGAACATCATTCGATAAATCGAGCTCGCCGTCGCCCAGGATGTCCACTTCGATTCCCGGAAAGACGCGGATGCGCCCCTCCAGCTCCGCATCTACCTCGCGAATTCGCTTGATGTGTTCGAGCGCGCGTGCGTCGTCCAGGCCGTTGGTCATGGCCAGGTTCTTCGAGTGGTCGGTGATGGCAATGTATTCGTAGCCGTGCTCCAGTGCCGCGTCGGCCATCTCCCGGATGCTGTTGCGTCCGTCGGTGGCGACCGTGTGCATATGCACGTCGCCGCGAATGTCGCGCTGTTCGATCAGGCGGGGAAGCGCGTGCTTTTCCGCAGCGTCGATCTCGCCGTTGTTCTCGCGCAGCTCCGGCGGAATCCAGTCCAGGCCCAGCGCGGCATAGATTTCCTCCTCCGTCGCGCCCGCTACGAACGACCCGTCTTCGACCCGAGCCAGCGCATATTCGCTCAGTGTGTAGCCGCGCTTCAGCGCCCGCTGGCGGATCGCCACATTGTGCATCTTCGAGCCCGAGAAGTATTGCAGCGCCGCGCCGTAAGAACCCTTCGGCAGCAGGCGCACGTCCACCTGCAGCCCGCTGCGCAGGTTGAAGCTGACCTTGTTCTGTCCCTTCGCAATCAGGTTCGAAATCGGCGGATATGCGGCCGTGTAGTCCACCGCGGCCTGCACCTTATCCTCGGCGCACGCCGGCCCGGTGACGAGAATATCGAGATCGCCCACCGTCTCGCGCCCGCGCCGCAGCGATCCAGCCGGCTCGATAGTGTCGAGTCCCGGAAACGCGCGCAGATAAGCCGTCAGCTTCTCCGCCGCAATCTCCGCTTCGTCGATCAGGAAGCGGCCGCTGTTCTTCTTGTATTCCTCGATCCCTTTGCGCAGCTTCTCGATTTGCTTTTCGCCGAAGCGCGGCAGGTCTTTCAATTTTCCGGCGGCGATGGCCGCTTCCAGGTCCGCGACTGAAGACACCTGCAGCGCCTCCCAGAAAAGCGCCACGCTCTTCGGACCCATCCCCGGCAGCTTCAGCAATTCCAGCATCGTCGGCCGGTACTTGAGCAGCAGCTCTTCGCGCAGCGGCAGCGTCCCGGCCTTCTCGATCTCCTGGATATTCGCGGCCATCCCCTTGCCGATGCCCGGAATCTCCTGCAGTTTCTTCGCGTCGCCAGCGATCGTGCTCAGTTGAACGGTGGTCGACTCCACCGCCTCAGCGGCGCGGCGATAGGATCGGATACGGAATGGGTCTCCGCTGCCGATCTCGAGCAGGTCGGCGGTTTCAGAGAGAAGCTGGGCGATCGAACGATTATCCATAACAGCCCATTATCGACAGGCCATTCCCGCACGTCTATCGCCGGCTATTTTTCGCAGAAAAAGAAAACCCAGCCGCACGGGCCGGGTCTCATTGGGCGCAGATATTTTCCGCCGCTTCGGCACACATGCACATGCATAGCCTGCGGGTCGGAAGAGAAGGAAAGTGTCTGAACGATTAGGCGATCTGTTCGCTGCGGATGACCTGATCTGCCTGCGGGCCTTTCTGTCCCTGCACGATGTCGAATTCGACATCGTCTCCTTCTTTCAGGCTTTTATATCCGTCAATCTGAATGGCACTGTAGTGGACGAAGACATCCGGTCCGTCATCCCGCCCAATAAAACCGTATCCCTTTGCATTGTTGAACCACTTGACCTTGCCTTTGTGTTGAGCCACGAGCTATTGACCTTCCTGACAGCAGATTCCGGTTGGGGATTGACCAACCTGCCTACAGTAGAGACGCAATTCGCCCCGCTTTGGTTTTCCCTGAAAATCACCGGACGTTCATTGGAAGACACAAAAGTTTGATTTGATGGCCCGCGCGTCGCCCGAATTTCACCTCTTCTTTTTCCCGGCCCTGCGGCGTGCGTAAAGCATTACCGAGACAAGAGTTTTGCCATCGCGAATCTCTCCCTCATCGATCAGCCGCAGCACTTCGGAGAGCGGCACCAGGTAGATCTGGATGCGCTCGTCGGGCTCGGGCTGCGCCGCGCCCGGCGTAAGCCCCTCGGCGAGGTACACTTGCATCCACTCACCAAGAAAGCCCGGGCTGGCGAAGTAGCGAGTGAGCTTGGTCCACTTTTTGGCACGGAAGCCCGTCTCCTCGATCAGCTCCCGCTTCGCCGCGGCCAGGCGATCCTCGCCCGCGTCCACCTTCCCCGCCGGCACTTCGTACAAATACTGGCTCGCTGCGTGCCGGTACTGCCGCTCGATCACGATCAGCGGATCCTTCTTGCTCTTCGTGTCGTCAACCGCAAGGATCACCACCGAGCCGTTATGCCGGATGATGTCCCGCTCCACCGGCTTCACGCCCGGCTCGTGCACCTGTTCCTTGATCACCTTGAAGAGCGGCCCGGTATACGCCACTTCCGACGAGCTGACCTCCGCCGCTTTGCCCGGCTTCACCTTGAACTTGCCCTTCACCCTGATAACCGCGTCCGTGACAACGGCGTCCGTCGCCTTCTCTTTCTTCTTAGCCATGCGTTCTCTCCCCGCAATTCATCGTTCAGCCTGACCCCGGGTGCCCTGGATGTGGAGTACCACAGTTACTGTAATTTGCCGTCATTCTGACGACCAACGGGAGGAAGAATCTCAGCCATGAATTCACGCCCGCATTGCTGAGACCCTTCGCTGCGCATTACGCCATCCTCGCCGGGTGCCCCATGTCCGGATGTTCGGACGTGGGAAACCACCATCCCTGTAATCCCCCAGCGCGTTGAACTCAGCCAACCCCGCCGCCGGTCTCGCCGATTTCCTTACGGTACCATTCGTGAGATGGCAGCTCGAACATTGGATGTCTCGATCATAGGGCTGGGAAACTGGGGAACCTCTCTCGCCGCCGCACTCACCGCGGCGCGTGTCCCGTTGCGCGAAGTGATCGTGCGCCAACGCCGCCGCACGAAATTACCCGCGGTTACCACGGTTGCATGGAAAAACGCGGCGCTCGACGCCCGCGTCCTCTGGCTCTGCGTGCCCGACTCGGCGGTTGCGGCAACCGCCGCCGACATCGTCCAGCGCCGCCCCAATCTCGCCGGGCAGATCGTCGTGCATTCGAGCGGTGCGCTCACCGTAGCCGCACTCGGAGCCGCGCGCCGTGCCGGCGCGCTGGTGGCCTCGATGCATCCCGTCATGACCTTTCCCAGCCGCGATGTTGTCCCGCTGGCCAGTGTCTTCTTCGGCATTGAGGCCGGAAATCTGTCCGCGCGCCGCACTCTTCACTCTTTGGCGCGCAAGCTGGGCGGGAGGCCCTTCGATCTGCGCTCGCAGGACAAGGCCATGTACCACGCGGCCGGCACGCTGGCGTCGCCGCTGCTGGTCTCCGCGCTCACCGCCGCCATGGAGGCTGCGCATCTCGCCGGCCTGGACGAAAAGACCGCCCGGCAGTGGGTTCAGTCCCTCGCCGAGCCCACGGCGCACAATGTTTTCACCCGCGGAGCAGGGAAGAGCTTCAGCGGTCCCTTCGCCCGCGGCGACGCCGGAACAATTCGTCTGCATCTTAAGACCCTGGACGCGCATCCGATTCTCGCGGCCGTTTATCGCGCGCTGGCCAAGCACGCTGTGAAATCGTTGCCGGTAAAGAACGTCAGGGCGCTGTCCAAAGTCCTCGGCAAGTCTTCATGAGAAACTGAAGTCGCATCAGGTAGCGTGAATCTGTTCAGGGAGAGCGGAAGCTGTGCACTGCGAGTGTTACCCCATCTCGATCTTGCCCCGGCTCAACCGGCTCTTTCTCGACTACGCCGAAAGCCGCGAGCCGCTAGCCCCGTTCTATCCGGCCAGTCCCTATTCGCAACAGTGGACGCAGCAAATCCCGCCCCAGAGCGCCGCGCTTCGGTTGCAGATCGCCGACCTGCTCGACCGGCAGAACCGCAAATTCGGCGCCGGTCCCGCAACCCTGGCCAATATCGAAAAACTCCGCGCTGGTGCTCCGGCCGTGGTCACCGGCCAGCAGGTAACGCTCTTCGGCGGACCGCTCTTCACGCTCCTCAAAGCCGCCACCTCCATCCGCAAAGCGAAGGACGCAAACGCCGTCCCCATCTTCTGGCTGGCCACCGAAGATCACGACCTCGCCGAAGCCGACCACGTCGCCCTGCCCTCGCGCCACGAGCTGCACACCCTCAGCGTCCCTCATCAGCCCGCCGACGCGGGCAAGCCGGTAGGCAGCGTAAAACTCGGCTCGGGAATTCAGGCCGTTGTGGACCAGGCTGCCGAGCTGCTCGGCCCGTCTGCGGTCCTTGACGCGATTCAGGCCAGCTACACCCCGGACGCAACCTTCGCCGAAGCCTTTGGTCGCCTGCTGGCCGCGATCTTCGCCGACCAGGGCCTGATCCTCATCGACGCCGCTGACCACGGCTTTCACGCCCTGGGCGCGCCTGTGCTCCGCCATGCCATCGAACACGCAGCCGAGCTCGAAATCGCGCTCCTCGATCGCACTAAACTGCTAGAATCCCGCGGATACGAAGCGCAGGTCTTGGTCACGCCATCCAGCAGCCTGCTCTTCCTGGTCGATGAGCAGGGATCGCGCCTGGCTCTGAAGCGCCGCAAGGACGAAACCCGCAAGGACGAAACCGAGGACCAGACCTGGGTCGCCGGCAAGAAGAGCTATTCCACCGCAGATTTGCTCGCCATCCTCGACACCGCTCCCGAGCGCCTCAGCCCCAACGCGCTGCTCCGGCCCGTCTTCCAGGATTACATCCTTCCCACCGCCGCCTACATCGGTGGACCGGCGGAGATTGCCTACTTCGCCCAGTCGCAGGTGCTCTATGAGGCGATTCTCGGCCGCACCACGCCGGTGCTGCCCCGTCTGAGCGCGACTCTCATCGAGCCGGCCATCGCCACCGTCCTCGCCCAGCACGAGCTCTCGCTCGAAGACATTCTGCGCACCAGGCCCGACGACCTTGCCCAGCGCCTCGGCGCGCGCGCCATGCCCATCGAGGGCAAGCGCAAGCTGGCCGCTGCCGGCAACGCACTCGATGCTGAATTGCAGGACCTCACCCAGTGGATGGCCGCGCTCGACGCCGGACTCGGACGCTCCGCCGAAGTCGCCGCTTCCAAGATGCGCTACCAGATGAACCGCCTGCGCCGCCTGGCGGCGAATCATCAGCTCCAGATCGAAGGCAGCCTCCGCCGCCACGTCGACGCGCTCTACCTCGCGCTCTTCCCCGACCAGCACCCGCAGGAACGCGTAGTCGGAGCGGCTGTCTATCTCGCCCGCTATGGCGAAGGTCTCATCCCCCAGCTCATCGAGCACGCCGCCCAGGAATGCCCCGGCCACCGGGCCATCTATCTCTAACCCCAGGCTCCATCTATCTCTAGACCCCGGGTGGCTCCGTTCACATTCCTCAGGACAATAACCAATTTGTCATCCCGAGCGAGCAACGCGAGCCGAGGGACCTGCTTTTCGTCGGCGCAGCCGCAAATTTTTACCACTTCGCGCTCATTCTCCGTGCTCTCCGTGGTGAATTCTTCGCGGAACTTTGCGCCTTCTTTGCGTCCTTTGCCGTGAAGTTTAACCCCGCACAAGACATCCGCCCATCCTGGAAGTAGACTGGATGCGAAGCGCTTCGCATCCGCCGCGAAGCGCAAATGAAAGCGGCTGTGCCATGAGTCCAAAACAGAATTCGACACTGGAAGTAGCCTGTCCTGAATGCGGTTCGACAATGAAGATCGATGTCGCCACCGGTGCGGTCATCGCTCATACTCCCGCGCCGCGCAAGCGCACCTTCGAGGATTTCGAAACCGCCGCCAGGGCCATGCGCGAGCAGGACGAGCGCAAGGAGAGCATCTTCCGCCAATCGGTGGAGGCGCACAAGAACAGCACCGACGTGCTCGAAAAGAAATTTGCCGAGGCCCTGCGCAAGGCAAAAGAAAATCCGGATCAGGGCAAGCCGCTCCGCGACTTCGATCTGGATTAAATCTGCATCTCACCTAGCGACCGCAGGAAACAGGAATGACCCTAATGAAACTGCCCTATCGCATCGACGCCCGGCTCCCCGAAGCCGTGACCGAATTTCCCGGCAAATTTCCCTTGGCCCGCGCCGTCGCGGCCGGATCGCTCATTGCCAGCGCCTATCTCCTCTTCGCCGGACGCCGCAAGGCGGCCATCGCCGTAGCCGCTGCCGGAGCCGCCGTCGCCGTGCTCGAGCATCCCGATACCGTGCGCGAAATCTGGGACAAGGTTCCCGGCTACCTCCGCGCCGGTCAGGACTTCCTGGTCCGCGCCGAAGACTTTGTCGAAGACGTCGCCAAGAAGGGTGAGAAATTCCGCCAGGCTCTGACAAGGTAGCCAGCGCTCAGTGGTCAGCGCTCAGCGAAACATCCGGTGCTGACGACTGACAACTGGGGGCTGATAACCGACAACCTTCAACCGATCCCCGGGTGCCCCACGTCTGGATTTTCAGACGTGGGATCCCCTCTACTCGATGCCCAGCTGCTTGCGCGCTTCGGTGCTGATCCGCTGCGGACCCCACGCCGGCTCCCACACCAGGTTCACCTGTGTCGCGCTGATCTCCTGCACGCCCGCCAGCCGGTTCTTCACCTTCTCGATGATCAGCTCGTGCGCCGGGCAGCCCTGCGAAGTCATGGTCACGTCGATATCCACGCGATGCCGCGCCGGCACGCCCGGAATCCCCGCGCCGGGCGCGTCGGCATCGACCGCCACATCGACGCGATAGACCAACCCCAGGTCGACGATATTCACCGGCAGCTCAGGATCGTAAACATCCCGCAGCGCGGTGAGCACGTCCTCTTCGGAAAACGCCATCCCTTGCTCCTAGGTCTGTGACGCGAAAGCGGGTGCCCCAGGTCTCAAACGCGAGACCTGGGATATCACGCGGTCGGCACTCTAATGCGTGCGCTCCACCAGATACCGCGCGACCGCCTTCAGACCCTCCGAAGCCGCTCCATAAGGCGCGAGCACCGCAAATGCCTCAGCGATGAGCCGGTCGGCGTCGGCGCGCGAGGCCTCGATGCCGAAGACCGAAGGCCATGTAGCCTTGTCGCTGGTCAGGTCCTTGCCGGCCGTCTTGCCCAGTTGTTCGGAGTCCTGCGTGACGTCCAGAATGTCATCCACGATCTGGAATGCCAGGCCCGCCTTGCGTCCAAACTCGGTGAGCCGTCGAACATCGTCGCTGTCGCCTCCGGCATAGACGCCGCCGCTCACCAGGCTCACGCGCAGCAGTGCGCCGGTCTTGGCGCGATGAATCGCGTCCACGCTCTCAGCGGTGTGTCGGGCGTGTTCACCCTCCAGGTCCAGCACCTGGCCGCCTATCATGCCTTCGACAGTCCCCGTAGCTTCCGCGACCAGTCGCACAATCTCCACCGTCGCCTGCGCAGGACAGCGCAGCCCCGCCAGCGTCTGGTAAGCCAGCGTCTGCAGC
Organism: Acidobacteriaceae bacterium; assembly: GCA_036489655.1. GTDB lineage: Bacteria > Acidobacteriota > Terriglobia > Terriglobales > Acidobacteriaceae > Palsa-343. The sequence goes on from DASXFH010000351.1 coordinate 11,384, forward strand.
GCGTCGCCGGCCAGGATGGCGATGGCCTCGCCGAAAATTACATGGCATGTCGGCTTGCCCCGGCGCAGGTCGTCGTTGTCGAGCGCGGGCAAGTCGTCGTGAATCAGCGAATAGGTGTGCAGCATCTCGATCGCCGCGCCCAGCTCTTCGACGCCCGCGGGCAATTCCCCCTGCCGCGTCGTGCGTGCATGGATCATGCGCGACGCTTCCATCACCAGGACCGGCCGCAGCCGCTTGCCTCCGGCAAAGGTGCTGTGGCGCATGGCGCGATGGATCGACGTTGGCGTCGCATCTTCTGGGGGCAGCAACCGTTCGAGCGTGCGGTCCGTCAGCTCCGCGCCCGTCTGCAGAATCTCTTTCAAATGAACTTCAGCTTGCATTCGATTCATGATACCTGCTGGCGGGCCGTGATCGCTGCTGCGGCCAAAGCCCCTCCGCCCGGAGGCACACCAGGAGGATGAATGCGATCAGGGAAAAGACACGTCCCAGCCACATGTCCTGCGTCGTCCGATAACTGATTTCGATCTCCGAGTGTCCGGCGGGGATGGGAATGACCATCAGCCCGTCATCCCGGTGCGGCCGCGCATCGACCCGTCTGCCGTCCACGCGTACCCGCCATGCGGGATAGTCCATCAATCGCGGCACCGCGAATCCCGGCACCGCCGTATCGATGCTCGCGCTCATGTGCTCCACATCCCAGAGTTCGATATGTATCTGTGCCGGTTGCATATCGGCAGGGTTGGCACGCCAGTCGGGATTCTCCGCGACCGAGCTGTCCGCCTCATCGCCGTCGGCTTCCCGCAGCACGCGAATCGCCGGCAGTCCCTGCTGGATATCCCCGTTGTCCGCGGGCGCGGCCGTATATTCGTCCGTGCCTTCAAAGCCGTCGGCGCGAAAGGTGGAGAGCTGGGCGCGAACGTTGTCCTCGTCATCGCAGGGCTGCCAGAAATAGACGCATGCCAGCCCCGCCATGATGCAGGCCAGCAGCAGAATGAAGCCGGCGCGCACAGAAATAGCCCGCCGCGTCTTCGCCTCGTCCCGCAGGCAAAGGCCGCCGAGCAAAGCGGCAATCAATCCCAGCACCAGCAGCCACCGCCAGGGAAACTGCAGGAACTTCAGCTCCGGAGCGTGGCGCCAGATCACATCGGTGAAGGGAAGCAGCAGGCAGGCGATCACCACCGCCAGAAAGATCAGCGGCCCCCGCACCCCGTATCGCTCTGGAGATCGCTCCCGCCTGCGATACGAAAGCAATGCCGCAACCGCAGTGAATACCAGCAGTGCAACCGCGATCCACGAAGCCGTATGCAGCACCTGGTCGTGAAACGCCTGCCCCGTATGCTCGAACAGGAAGCTGTCCTCGACGCGCATGCCAGAGCCGATGGCCCGCGAAATCTCCACCCATCGCTGTTCCCAGATCGCAGGGATCAGGTAGAACGCGGCCAATTCCAGCCCCAGGGCCGTCCCGCCGGCCGCGCGGCCAATCAGCTTCCATCGCCTCTCCGCAAGCGCTGTCCACAGCGCCAGCAGGGCCAGCGCATAGCAGCCCATCACCGCGGCGGGCGCATTCGTGAGCCACAGCGCGGCAATAATAATCGCCAGTTGCGGCAGCGCACGCGACCTGCGCAGCGCGTAGAGCACCAGCAGCGGCAGCCAGATCGCCGCCAGCAGTTCGCCGTACGCTGTGCGCTCGTAGGCCACGAACAGCATGTAGGGATTCAGCACGTAAAGGCACGCGGCAAGCGCGGCGTTGTCCTCCGAAATCCACTCCCGGGCCATCCAGAAAAAGCTCGCAGCCATCGCCAGCATGGCAATCAGCGTGAACGCGAGCGGTGTCCAGGCCCAGGGCAGCACCACTCCCAGCAGCGCCCCAAGCACCCACGATGCAGGCGGATAGAAGACGAAGCGCGGTTCGCCCGCACCATAATTGGCCGATGCCGCCCAGTGCGGATAGAGCACTCCTCCGCCGGATAAAAACTGGCGCCCCTGCCGCACCACCTCCATCCACGATTCGAGGTGAAAATCGAAGTCGTGTCCGCACGAAGTTCCGCGCCACGCCAGCGGCAGCACCGCGATGCCCACCGACGCCAGCATCAGCGAGCGCCGTCGCCGCCTCCGCGTCTCCTCGCTGGCCGGTGTAGGTAGAAAACGAAAAGAGATCCTCACGGCGTCAGCTGCAGCGTGTGCGACGTCTGCGCCGCGACCGCCTGCGAGCTGAAGGGAAGAGCGAAGGTCTTGCCGCCATACCAGTACGGCCACTGGTCGCGATAGTAGGCGCTCACCGGATCGCCGGATTCGCCCATCACGATGTTCTCGGTAGACGCATCCGGATTGCTCCAGTCCATGGTGAAGCGCTGCGAGGGGCCGAAGGTGCGCCCCACCTGCTTCACCGTCGTCTTGTCGCCGGACTGCGGCTGCGCTCCCGTCCCCGTCCACTTCTTGAACCACGGCAGCATGCTGTAGAGCGGGTGTTCCACGTCCACCGGATGCTGCACGCCATATTTCCAGTTCTTCAGATCGCCCAATTTATGTTCGCTGTTGATGCCTTCGCGAACCACGGCCGCCAGAAAGTCATCCCAGTTCGTATAGCCTGCAGGCAGCCAAGCCGCCGGCTCGTTCATGATCATCTGCTCGCGCGCAAAGCCGCTCGCTGACCACTCATACAGCTTCCAGTCGTCTCCGATCCGGGGCCCTAGCAGCATCGGCCAGAAGGCGCTCTTGGCTGCGTCCACCACCGCCGCCGGAGCCGAATCGACGCCCACTACGCCGTCCCAAGTTCGCATCAGGTCGGCCGCCTCGCGCAGCCGCCTATCGGTCTTGCTGGCGTGGTCGATGGCAT
>DASXFH010000053.1:0-10598 GCA_036489655.1 Acidobacteriaceae bacterium
CGCCCCTCATTCGAAGGCAGCACGCCATCCGAAATCAAAAACGTCGAAGCCCGAGCATGATCCGCAATAATCCGCAAACTCGCCGCATTGCGTTCTGTGGACTGTGGACTGTGCACTGTGGACTTTCCCACCAGCTCCGACGCTCTCTCAATCAACGGCACAAACAAATCCGTCTCAAAGTTCGAGACCACCCCCTCCAGCACCGCAGCCACCCGCTCCAGCCCCATCCCCGTATCGATCGAAGGCTTCGGCAGCAGATTCAATTCCCCCTGAGCGTTCCGGTCGAACTGCATAAACACCAAATTCCAGATCTCCACATACCGCGCCTCGTCCTGCCCGAACGGCAGATCCACCCCCGGCGTCTCCGCGGCCTCCATCCCCATGTCGTAAAAAATCTCCGAGCAGGGACCGCACGGGCCCGTATCGCCCATCTGCCAGAAGTTGTCCTTCATGCCGAACTCGAAGATCCGCTCCGCCGGCACATGATCGAGCCACAGCTTGTACGCTTCTTCATCGCGAGGCACGCCGTTCTCGCCCTTAAAGATCGTTGCGTACAGCCGGTCCTTCGGAATCCCATACCACTCCGGCGACGTCACCAGCTCCCACGCGTAGGCAATCGCGTCCTTCTTGAAGTAGTCGCCGAAGCTGAAGTTCCCCAGCATCTCGAAGAACGTGTGGTGCCGCCGCGTGAACCCGACATTCTCCAGGTCGTTGTGCTTCCCGCCCGCGCGCACGCACTTCTGCGAGGTGGTCGCCCGCGCGTAGTCGCGCCGCTCCAGACCCAGAAACACGTCCTTGAACTGATTCATCCCCGCATTGGTGAACAGCAGCGTGGGATCGTTGGCCGGCACCAGCGACGACGAGTGCACCCGGCGGTGCCCCTTCGTCTCAAAAAAGCGCAGGAACGCCTCGCGAATCTCCGCGCCCGTCCACTGCTTTGCATTCGTAGGCATATGCCCTGAGTTTACCGGAGCAAGCCTGTCATCCCGACTGAAGTCCGCGTCAGCGAACCGGCCTCCTGTTGCTCCTCCCGGCTCCCAGCTCCAGGCTCCCGGCCCGGCTGCTACCGGCTACTGGCGACAGGCTACCGGCTGCTCCCTCACTCCCCGGCCCCTTCCATCACCATCGGCCCGGTCGGCCACGGCATCCCGCCCATCGGCTCCACGGTCACGGCAAACTCCTTCGCCTCCATCCCCGTCGGAACCTTCATCATCATCGGCTCGTTCCATTCGGCCTTGAAGACGCGCAAACTCATCGGCTTCCCCTTCATCGGCACCAGCCACAGCTGGTAGTTCTTCTTCACCGGAGGAGCCGGAAGCCACCCGGCGCACGTCACCATCCCCATCTTCGCGTTGTACAGCACGCCGACGCGCCCGTCCGGCATCCCCGTCATCGGCTTCAGGCCCACGCGAACCGTTCCCGGCATGCCCAGCAGGTTCTCTGTCTCCGTCGCCGTTCGCGCAATCTCAAACGAGTGGTGCTGCGCCTCGGCCAGCTGCCCCTCCACCGCGTGCAGCCGCTGCATGTCCCGCGCATCCTGCATGCCGAGCCACCCCGCCACCGCGGCAAACAGCACCGTCGTCAGCGCCAGCGCCGGCGTCAGCCAGCCCCATCCCGCCGCAGACCTCCGGCTCGCGCGCCCTCTCGGCTCGGCGCCCCGCTTCTCCCATGGAACCCCGCCGGCCGCCTCCTGCCGCACCCGCTGCATCAGCCGTTCCTTCACCTTCGCCCCCGGCGTCTCCGGCTCCGCCGCCAGACCCAGCAACGCCACCCGCTCCCGCGCCGCTGCCAGTTCCTGCGCGCAGGCCGTGCACTGGCGCACGTGGGCTTCATACGCCTGCTTCTCCTCCCCGTCGAGCGCCCCCAGGGCGTACAGGTCAGGATCTTCCGGGTTAACGTGCCGTTCGTTCATCGAAATGCTGTCTCAAACTCTGCAATGCGGCGCGCACTCTGGACTTCACCGTGCCCAGCGGCGCGCCTGTCCGCTCGGCAATCTCTGTCTGGGTCATCCCCTCAAAATACGCAAGCTCCAGCGCCTCGCGCTGTTCCCCCGGCAGGCTCGCCATCGCCGCCCGCAGCCGCCCCGCCAGCTGCCTCCGCTCCGCCTCGTCTTCCAGATTCGCGGGGTCCGGCGCGCTTTCCAGCAGAAATCCTTCCGGATCGTCTACCACCGCATGCCGGTTCCCCCGGCGCAGGCGCGAGATCGCCCGGTTCCGCGCGATCACCATCAGCCACGCGGTCATCGATCCCCGGCTTGCGTCGAACCGGCTCGCCGTCCGCCACAGCTGCAGGAAAAGATCCTGCAGCACCTCTTCCGCCGCGTGCGTGTCCTTCAGAATTCGCAACAGCAGACCATACAGCACGCCGGCATAGCGGTCGTAGAGCGCTGCCAGCGCGCTCTCATCGCCCGCTGTCATCTGCTCCACCAGAGCCGCATCCGGCGCATGTCGTCCCGGCGCCGTCACTCCGCCTCGCCTCGCCCACAGCAGAGATACGCTCCCGGCGGCCTTTTCGGATGACCCGCCGGTCGCCGCAGCTTTCCGCCTGCGTTCGCGTCCCGAGACCTTCGATTGTCCTTGTCCCCTGCCCAAGACCCCATTCGGCTCTCCGTGCCGCCGATTGTACCTGGCTGGCTCCTCTCATCGCTACCGTCTCAGCCCCCTGCTTCCTGCCTGCCCCGCTCTTCCGCCTCGCGCAGCGCCTTCTCCACAACCGCGCGCACCGCAAACGCCAGCACCTCTCCGGCAGCCTCCGGGTCAAGGCCGCGAACATCCTTCAATGCGATCATCGGTTCCCAGCCAAGCAGAACGCACAAAGCAGACACCAGCCGCTCGTAATCCTCATCCCTCAGCTGGCCCCGTATCCCCCCCAGCGCCTCTTCGACCCACCGCACGCGGCGATATCCCCGGCGAGGTCCACCTGCCGCCGGATCTTCCCCTTCCACCGTCAGTCGAATCAGCGCCCGTCCCAGATGCATCGTTTCGCCGCTGTCCTGGTTCATCGCGCGGCACAGTTCCTCCACGCGCTCCACGGGATCTTTCGTCGCCGACTCCGCCACCGCCACATCGATCTTCCTCGCGCTCAGAACGCCCAAAGTCGCGTCAATCAGCAGCTGCTCCAGGGTGGGGAAATACATGTAAACCGTGCGCCGCGATACCTCTGCCTCCTGGGCAATCTCGGCCATCGACGGTGTCCCCCCCGCCTCCAGCAATCGCATGGCGGCCTCGATAATCGCCCTTCGCGTCCGGTTGCGCTGGGCCGCTCGCCCCGCCCCGGAGCCGTCACCCGCAGCGACAGAATCTTTCTTGACATGGGGCATCGATGCTGCCATTATACTCGTGTGCTGTAAATGCACAGTTGTGCAATAAAGGCTCGCGCCAGGAGAAATCGGGATGGACCGCAGGCAATTCGTCAGGATGTCCGCCCTCATGGCCCTCGCCGCACCCACCATGGAGGCCATGGCAATGCCCACGTCAGAGCTGCCCGGAATGTTCGTCACCCCCGAAGAAGCGCAGGTCTACAACATGTTCGGCGGCGGAGAAGCTCGCCTCCTGGCGACCACTGAAAGCACGAATGGAATCTTCTGGATGGGCCGATTTCGCGAAGACCCCGGGTTCATGACCAACCTGCACTATCATCCCCACACCGACGAAGCCGTCTACGTCCTCGAAGGAGTTCTGTCGGTCTACTTTGGCGAACAGTGGCACCATCTTGGGCCCGGCACTCTGGGCGTTTTACCCCATGGCAAACCTCACGCGCAGGGCAATCGCTCCGACAAGCCGGTTCATTTCATCGGCTCCGGCACGCCGTCTGGCTTCGAGAAGCTCTTCCCTGCCGTCAACGCTCTGATGAAACGGCTCACTCCGGGCACTCCCGAATTCATCGCGGAGTTCCGGAAAATCATGCCGTCCTGTGACATCGTTCCCCTCGGGCCGGCTCCGCTGTAAACGCCGCCTCTCCCCGGCGCACCACCGCACCTGCTACACTCGGGCGGTTCGGGATGCCGGTTCCCGGACCGAACCTCAAAACCTAAGCATCCCGGCCTTCCCCTTGCCGGACAGGAGAGAGCCATGGCCCATTCCACGGCCGCCGCCACCCACGCGCAGATCACCCCCGAGCGCATCATGCAGATGGCCTGGGGTTACGCCCCGCCTCTCATCCTCGAAGCTGCCATCCGCCACCGCGTCTTTGACGTCCTCGACAGCGGTCCCCTCAATATCTGGGAGGTCCAGAGCGCCACCGGCGCCTCCGCCCGCGGCCTCACCGCCATCATGGACGCTCTCGTCGGCCTCAACTTCCTCTCCAAAGACGAGCAGGGACGCTTCGCTCTCACTCCGGAAAGCGCCACATTCCTCGTCAGCACGAAGCCTGGGTTTCAGGGCGGCATGATCAAGCATGGCAGCGAGCAGCTCATCCCTCGCTGGCTCCATCTCAACGAGGTTGTCGCCACCGGCAAGCCGGTCTCTCCGGTCAATCAGGAAGCGTCTGGCGGCACGTTCTTCCACGACTTCGTCCTCGACATCTTTCCCATGAGCTACCCTTCCGCGCAGGCTCTGTCCGTGGAGATGAACTATGGCTCGGCAGGCTCGCCGGTCCGCGTTCTCGATCTGGCCGCCGGCTCCGGCGTCTGGGGCATCGCCCAGGCGCAGTCCTCGCCGCGCGTCCACGTCACCGCCGTCGACTGGCCCGAGGTCATTCCTCTCACGAAGAAGACCGTCACGAAGTTCGGCTTTGCCGATCGCTGGTCGTACGTCGAAGGCGATCTTCTCGATGCCGACTTTGGCTCCGGCCACCACGTCGCCACACTCGGCCACATCCTCCACAGCGAAGGCGAACGCCGCAGCCGCGAGCTTCTGGCAAAGACGTACAACGCCCTCGCCGGCGGAGGCACCATTGCCATCGCCGAGTTCCTCGTCAACAAAGAGCGCACCGGTACCGTCCAGGGTCTCCTCTTCGCCGTCAACATGATCGTCAACACCCAGGAGGGCAACACCTGGTCCTTCGAGGAAATTGGCGCCTGGCTCGAGGAGGTCGGCTTCAAAAACGTTCGCAGCCTGCCCGCTCCCGGACCCTCGCCCCTCATCCTCGCCACCAAACCCTGATCCGCCCAGGCGAGATTCCGGGAGGCCCAAAAACGAAAACAACCGCCGGGTGCCCCATCCTTGTCGCGCAGGTTTTTTAGCGCGACAGGGTGGGAGGCCCTGGACCTCAACCGTGGAATACCCCAACCCAAAAGAACCGCAAGAAGCAGAACGATGATCCGACCCGCACGCTGCATTGCTCCGATCCTTCTTTGTCTCCTCCTGCTTCCCTGCGCGCGGCTCGCCGCGCAGGGCGTTGCAGCTCCCGGCGATCCCTGCCAGCCGGTCGGTCAGCGAACCCAGGAGATCGGCTGCTGGATCCTCGCGGACCAGCCCCTCGGGCCGCTCGCCCAGTCACCCGTCTTCTGGCATCTCGACCAGTACCCCACCCGCGCCGCCGCCCGCGCCGACCAGGGGCCGCGGGCCATCGTGGTCGAGTCCATGGGCAAAACCTGGCTCATGACCATCGCCGGGGAGAAGTGGAGATCCGCCCACGGCCATCGCGTGGACGAGATCGGCCCGCTCGCCATCCTTCCCGGCGAAAAGTACTCGGCCCAGCTCATGGAAGCCATCTTCACGCCCGGAATGACGGCGCCTGCCCACCTTCACTCCGGCCCCGAGGCCTGGTACGCCGTCGGGGGCGAAACCTGTCTCGAGTCCTCCGACGGCCGCGTGCAGATCGGTCGAGCCGGCGGCCCTCCCGTTATCGTCCCGATGGGACTGGCCATGCACCTCACCGCCACCGGCTCAGAACAGCGCCGAGCCATCGTGCTCATCCTCCATCAGTCTTCAAAACCCGCAACCACCGTCATCCATAACTGGACCCCGAAGGGGTTGTGCCGGAAGCGATAACCCTCCAGTTCGCAACAATCCCAGGTCCCCCATCCTTGTCGCCTCGGTCCCTGAGCGAAGGATGCACCAGCGGCCGAGTCGAACGGGAGACGACAGCGTGGGAACCCGCATCTTCGCCGGCTCGCTTCGTATCAGGGCATGGTTTTCAGCCATTCTGGGGCGCAGACCCGAAGGACGCTCCCAAAACCCGGAGATTCCGGCCGCGAATCTCCAGAATTCGGTTTGTCAAGCATTACGAAAGTGCAAGTTACTTAAAACAAATAGGATCCGTACCAAAAATCGTGGCGGCAAATCCGGCTGAACTTGGTATTCTGAACTTATAGGGTAAAAAAAAGGAAAAGTCCGCCGTGTGCGGGCTTTTTCCGTTGAGGAGCGGCCTTCGCTCGAAACACCAAACCGTTTATTTGCAAACACTTGGCGTTTGATGGTCCTGGCAACTGCTTTGCTTTGAGATACTTAGCAGAACGCCATTTTCGTAAGTGCCCTGTTTTTAAACACATGCACATCAGAAAGGATTTTATTTTTGGTTCCCGGTTCCCGGTTCCCGGTTCCCGGTTCCCGCAACTACCCGCTGCCGGCGACCAGCTGCCGCCCGGCTTCCCTCGCCACCCGCGGCCGCTTTGGCGACAGGATCTGCAGCGTGATGATCACGGCCGGGATCAGGTACATCATCGAACCCATCACCCACATGAACGCGCCGGCAGCAATCTGGTCGTTCAGTGCGCTCAGGCCGAACAGCCGAGGCTGGGCGGCGTAGCTGGGATAGAGCAGCCGTCCGGAAAAGACCAGGAACGCCGACAGCCCGGTATTCACGACATCGGCCAGCAGCAGATAGGGCAGCAGCAGCCAGCGTCCGGCATCGCCATTTCGGCTGCGCGTCCAGGGCGAACGGAACGGCCACGGCTCAATGACCGGCCACCAGAACAGGAGGCTCGTAAGGAAGAAGCAGGCATGCTCGCAGTTGTGAATGTTTTCGGAAGACAGCGCAAACTCGTAGGCCTGCGGAATATGCCAGCCGATATAGGCGATGGTGAAGGCCAGCCACGCCACCTTCGGCCGGGTCAGAAATCCGCCGACCTTCGGCACGAAGCCGCTCTGGAACAGCGGACGCAACACCCTGCGAATCAGCGTCCTGGGCAGTCCGCGCAGCATGGGCACTACCGGCGCGCCGAAGACGATCAGCGGCGGCGCTACCGACATCAGCACAAAGTGCTGCGCCATGTGCATGAACAGGAGCGATTCGCTGAAGGTATCGAGCGGCGACGAAACAGCCACGAACAGCGCCAGAATCCCGCCCAGAAACGTCGCCAGTCGCCACGCCGGGAACTGCTCGGGCCGCGTCTTCCGAATCTGCAGCCAGCCGCGCAAATAGATGAGCGCCGTGATTGCCAGAGCCGCGGTTACGGCCCAGGGAATGTCCCAGCGGGTCACCAGCGCATCGGGGTCCATGGCTACTGACTGCCGCTCGCCGGCGCCGGAGCCGGATTCGCCTCAATCTCCCGGATCGATGGATCCGCGGCAGGCAGCTCATTGGCCGGATGCAGCGTCTCGAGGAAGCTGACCAGAGCCTCCACCTCGGGCGGAGACAGGTTCTTGCCGTAGGCGGGCATATTGCCGCCGCCGGTCACCACCTTGAATCGCATCTGGTCGGGCGTCATGCGGGTCGCCACGTCGTCCAGCGCCGGCCCGCGCTCACCCCCGCTTCCGCCGATGGAGTGGCAGTTGCGGCACTGCTTGGCCTGGAAGATAACCGCGCCCTGGCGCACCAGCGGCGTTGCCTTCTGCAGGTACTTCACCGGCAGCGGATCGGCGCTCCACGCCGTCATATGCGGGCTCCACGGCGTATAGGTGCCCAGATGCGTGAAGACGCCCCAGGCGACGGCCACGGTGGTCAAAGCCAGCACAGCCACCGGGCGGCGATGCCAGCTCTTCTCGCCTTCCGGGGCGACGAAGGGCACGGCCAGCAGCCCGGCAACGATCAGGATGGGCACGATCAGGATGAACGGCGTCTCCAGGGAAGGAGGCAGGAACGAGAGGATCGCGAAGATCCACAGAAAGGGGAAGTCGGGTTTGGGAACGGTCTGGATGATCGAAGGATTCGGCTGGCCACCGGGACCGTAGGGACCAAAGACCATGGCGCAGATGGCGACCGCTGCGAGGATGGCACCCGAAAACACCAGGTCCTTCCAGAAGGCGCCGGGGACGAAGGGAATACCGTCGTCATGCGCCAGCTTGTTGTACTCGGCGGTGTAGGTCGAGCGGCGCACCACGCGGCCGGGCATCGGCCACTCGCTGATGCCCAGCTTCAGGACCATCCAGACGTGCATTGCGACCAAAAACAGCAGCAGCCCGGGGATGACGAACACATGCAGCATGAAGAAACGCGACAGCGTGGCGCCGGCAATGACGGGTCCGCCCAGCAGAAGGTGCACCAGTCCGCCGCCGATCCACGGCACCCGGCTCATCATGAAGACGCCGATGCCCAGGCCCCAGTAGGCGTCCTGGTCGAAGCGCAGCACTTGGCCGGTGAAGGCCATGCCCACGGTCATGAGCAGCAGAAAGACGCCGACAGACCAGGTGAGCTCGCGAGGATACTTGTAGGACCCAAAGAGGAATACCTGCGCCATGTGGACGAACACCACGGCGACCATGAAATTGGAGCCCCACCCATGCAGGGCGCGGATGAACCAGCCCAGCGGCACCTGGTGATTCAGGATCTGGAGGCTGTTCCAGGCCTGCGCCGCCGACGGCACATAGATGAGCGCCAGCAGAATGCCGGTGATCACCTGCAGCATCAGCAGAGTGAAGGCTGCGCTGCCGAAGACGTACCACCAGCTGGCCGTGTTGCGCGGCACTTTGTGCAGGATCGCGTCTTTGACGGGGCCTTCGACCTGCAGGCGCCGCTCGAACCAGTCGTAGATGGCTTTCAACCGCGACATGGGTCATCTCCGCTTTGGCCGGGCAGGGCGATTTTCACCAGCTTCGCGTTGTTCGAGAGGGTGGGCATCTGTCCGGCGTTAATGTGCAGCTGGCCGCCGGCTACTTTGTACGGGTAGGTAAACAAGCCGCGCTCCGGCGGCCCGGAAGCCCGCGATCCGTCAGCGTAGTAGACGCCGCCATGACAGGGGCACATGAAGAGCTGCGACTGCGGAAACCAGCGCACCGGACAGCCGAGGTGGGCGCAGTTGATGGCGAAGACCTTAAATTCCCGGGTGCCCTCGCGGCGCACGTAGCAGGGAATATCGTCGGTCTCTCCATCCCAGGGCCGCGTCCAGGGCTGCTTGTAGGAGATGAGGCGCGTCTGGCCGACGGGGAACTGATCCAGGGCGCCCAGCGTTACCCACGAGTTGTATGTGGAATCTTTCCGGAGGGGCGCGAAGAGGTAGCGCACGATTGGAATCGCCAGCCCGATGCCGACCAGACCGTTGAGCGCCAGGCCGGCATTGAGCAGCATCCAGCGGCGCGAGACGACCCTGGGGCTCTCCTGGTCGCTGGCCTGCTCCGTCGCCGGGCGGATGTCGGGACCGGTGCTGGGCTTTTCGGGACTGTCGCTCATATCAACCACGGCTTATCTCCTCGGCGGAACGGGAATCGACGCTGCGGACACGGCCGCCGGGTTCCGCAGCGATCCAAGATACGCAACAATGTCGGTGACTTGCTGGCCGGTCAGGGGCGCTTCCGGCGCGTCTTTGGCGTTGTCGTGCCGCCAGTCCGGCTGATCGATGTCCGGGCGTCCGGCGACGATGATGCTGCGCAGCGCGTCGTCGCTGACCAGCGACAGGTAGACGGGGCTGGTGATCTGCTCGCGGGTGGGTCCGCTGTGGCACATGGCGCAGTGCGCCTCGTAGAGCTGCTGACCGCGCTTCGCGTCGCCACCGGACGGCTGTTGCAGCGGCGGAGGCGTGGCGCCGGCGAGAGCGTTCGGCTGGGCCCATTCCTTCCGCATGCCGGTGATGATGGCGTCGATCTGCTGATCGCTGAGCATGCCGCCGGCCGACTGCGCCCACGCGGGCATCTGCGTGCCGGGCAGCCCGTGAGAAATGATGTCGCGCAGTCGATTGTCGTCGATCATGGCCTGGAACTCGGGATTGGCCAGGTCCATCGCGGGACCGCTGTGGCCGGCCGATCCGTGGCAGGCCTGGCAGTTCTGCGAATACAGCGTGTGGAAGTCGAGATTCTGGCTGGGGGGAATGGGAGCGGGGTCTTGCGCGCTGGCGGCGCCGGGCAGTCGCCCGCATCCGGCGAGTCCCAGCAGGAGAGCGAAAGCCACTGCAGCGGGGATGATCGGGGGGCGCCGCATCAGTGCTTCTCCTTATTCTGGGGCAAAGGCGGTCCGGCGTTGGGATTGGACTCCATGAGACCGGGCGCTTCAATGCCCATGCGGGCGATGAAGGGCAGCCCGCGGCCGCCCGTGCGGATGCGGCCTTCCCGGGCGACCACGAGTCCGGCGACGATGCCGAAAGTGAGTTGCGAGACCAGGAACCACGGCCAGGAGATATGCGCGTCGAGGGCGGGATTGATGATGCCCATGCTGGCGTGGATGAGGCCGGTCCAGAGGAAAGGGGCGACGATGCCGCCGAGCAGCACGGGGTGGCGCGGCAGCATGGGCAGCATGGCTCCATAGAGCAGGCCGACCAGCAGACAGACGATGGTCTGGATCACGAT
>DASXFH010000367.1:0-4762 GCA_036489655.1 Acidobacteriaceae bacterium
GGCGGCGCCGTCGATCCCTTCCAGCGCAACCAGATGGGCGGCAATCTCGGCGGCCCCATCATCAAGGACAAGCTGTTCTTCTTCGGCAGCTCCGAGCGCATCAAGCAGGACGCTGTCGCACCGGTAGACCTCGGCGGCGCATTCTCCGGGCTCAGCGGCGGCTACGACGCTGCCTTCCGTGACGTCTATTCAGCGGGACGTGTTGACTGGAACGCTCCGCATGGCATGCACGTTTTCGGCCGCATTGCTTACGAAACGAATCTGGCGGCCAGCAGCGACGGCCTTGGCTTTGCTCGTTACGGGAACCGTGATAACACCCCGGCGTATGTCGGTGGCGTAGATTTTGCCACGGGCCGCATGACCCACAGCTTCCGCATCAGCTACCTGAAGTTTCATAACCGCATTGCCGATGCCAGCGCCGGAACCTACGACCCCGTCCCGGGTATTCTCCTCCGCGGTAACGGCGGCCTGTACGCCGGCCCCAACTACCTCGCGCCTCAGGCCACTTACCAGAGCGATCTCCAGGAGCGCTACGACGGAAGCTGGGTCTTCGGCAAACACACCATCCGCTTCGGCGCCAGCGTCAACAATATCAACGGCGGTGGATTTGCCTCCTTCTTTGGGCTTTCCCCCTATGTCCATATTGCTGGAGCCGATGTCAACGGCGATGCAAACGACCCCGATCCCACCAAATACGCTCCCAGCGTAGTCGAGATGGGCAACGGTCTCGGCTACTACACCGAGGTGCCGAACTTTGGCCTGCCGGCCGGCGGCCAGCATGACTGGCGCTCCGGGATCTATGGCGGCGACACCTGGAAAGTCAGCCGGGACCTCACCGTGAACTATGGCATTCGCTGGGATCGTGACACCGGCCGTACCGACTCCGACCTGGCTCCGCTCCCTTGCTCCGATGCGGTGGCTGCTTTTGGAAGTGCCGCTCCCTGTGCATCCGGCAATCTTTTCGACTCCCTGGTTCCGGGGCTCGGAGCCAGGGTTCGCCAGCCGAACTCAGACTTCGGACCGCAGGCCGGTTTTGCCTATGACCTCACCGGCAGCGGTAAGACCGTCATCCGTGGCGGCGCCGGAATCTACTACGAAAACAGCATCTTCAACAACACGTTGTGGGATCGCCCCGGCAAGCTGAAAACCGGGCTGTTCAATGCCGAAGCTGTACTCTGCGGAAACTACGGCACCACTCTGCAGATTCCCGGCCAGGGCCCCATCACCACCTTTGACGGGACTTCCATCGCGACTCTCTGCTCGGAACCGATCGGAGAATCTGCACCCGAATTTGTCAAAATGCAGAAATACTACCAATCGGCCACCGTGCAGGCTGGTGCCTCAGCCAACTCCGGTTATATTCCCTCTAACCTAACTGACAACTTCGGCGATATCATCTACGCGCCGAACTACCAGTCGCCGCGCGCCGTCCAGATGAACATTGGCTTGCAGCGGCAACTCTGGGCCGGTGCTGTTCTCAGTGTCGATTATCTGCGCAGCGTCACCACGCATATCGCGCAAAACATCGACGCCAACCACGTCGGCGCTGCTCGTTACTTCAACGCGGACGCTGCAAAAGCGGCGATCGCTGCGACCAACACCGGCTTCGGCTGTCCGGCCGATTCCACCGGAATCGACTGTGCAATTGCGGCAGGCGCCACCATCGCCGATTACGCTGGCAATGGCCTGGATTCAGGCAACGCCTACTTGGCCAACGGCTATCCAGCTTCGGCATTCGGGCTCTCCCCCTCTGCCGGCGCTGCCTTCCCTGGCATGAATCCTCTCTGGGGCAACATGCAGGTCTTCTATCCCGTAGGCCGCGCGGTCTACAACGGACTGCAGATGAACTACCGCCAGCAGGTCCGCAGCTCCATGCCCGGCATTCAGGGCGCGAGCCTCGAGGCCTCCTACGCATTCTCCCGATTCGTGAGCTCGGCGGGTGCTGACCAGTTCTTCAGCCCCGGCGTCCACGACCAGGACTGCGTTACCTGCTACATCGGGCCCTCGGGCCTGGACCGCACCCACCAGTTCTCCGCTGGCGGATTCGTCCAGATCAAGCACGGACCGATGGTCAGCTTCATCACCCACGTCTATTCATCGCTGCCGACGAATCTCACCCTGGAAACCGACTTCAACGGCTCCTCTGGTGAGATCTTCCGCACCGACGTCACCGGCGACGGCACCACGGGCGACTTAGTCCCAGGCACCATGCCCGGCGCCTTCATGCGTCAGGTCAAAGGCAACAGCATCAACCGCCTGATCACCCAGTACAACGCTCAGTCGGCAGGACGCCTTACTCCGGCCGGCGTGATCGTGGCGAGCAACGGCCTGATGACCTCAAACCAGTTGGAAGCCTTGGGCGCTGTCACTCCCTATATCGAATCCGCACCCAGCAACCAGGACGGCAATGCCTGGCTCCGGACCTTCGATGCCCAGCTCTCCTATCCCGTCAAGATAGGCGAGCGCCTCAACATCACACCAGGCTTCAGCGCCTATAACCTGTTCAATTTCGGGTACTTCAGTACTCTCGACGGAAACGGCGTTGGCGCGCTGGAAAGCGTCAGCAGCCTCGGTCAATCGGCCGCGGGCACGGCACCCCAGGCCGCCAACACCACCGGAGGCTTTTACCAGCGCGATTCGCTGCGCGTGGCGAACGGCTCCGGCACCTTCCAACAGGGAGCTCCACGCGAACTCGAATTCACCATGAAGCTGACTTTCTAGTTCGCCCAAGCTGCACTTCATTCCCAAAGGGGAGAGATCGAAAGATCTCTCCCCTTTGTTTTTTTGATTTGTTTGGGCTCCGGATGTCGGCCTGCCGGTTCTCAGCGGCCCGCGACGTCTCTCCCTACTCCGCCTCGACCACCACGCACTTCAAATACTCCGTCTCCGGAATATTCAGCACCACCGGGTGATCCGCCGACGCCCCGCGCACTTCGAGGACCCGCACCCGCCGCCCAGCATCCCCCGCCGCAGCCCGCAACGTCTCCAGAAAATCCCCCAGACCCACATGGTGTGAGCACGAGCACGTCACCAGACGCCCTCCCGGCCCGAGCATCTTCATCGCCCGCAAATTCAGCTCCCGATACCCGCGCAACGCACCTTCCACCGCGCGCTTCGTCTTCGCAAACGCCGGAGGATCGAGCACGATGGTCCCGTACTGCGTCCCCGCATCGCTCCAGTCGCGCAGCAGCGCAAACGCGTCCGCCTCCACCCAGTCCACCTCGGCGCTGCCCAGGGCTTCGCGATTCTCCCGGAGGTTCCGCTCCGCCACCTCCAGCGCCGCCCGCGAAACATCCACGCCCGTCACCCGCCCGCACACCCGCGCCAGATGCAGCGCAAACCCGCCCTGGTAGGTACACACATCCAGCGCCTCGCCCTGCGCCCACCGCGCCGCGGCCGCGTAATTCTCCCTCTGATCGAGAAACGCCCCCGTTTTCTGTCCGCTGGTCGCGTCGAAGTGAAACCGCAGCCCGTTCAGCCGAAACACCGTGCTCGTCACCGGACGCTCGGCGTCCCGTGCATACAGCGTCGCCGACGCCGGTACGCTCAGCTGCTCCAGCTCCCGGATCCGCGGGTCCTCCCGCTCCAAAATCGTGTCGAGGCCCGTCTCGGGATTCACCGCCTCGCGCAGCGTCTCCGCCACTGCCGCCCGCACCGCATCGGTATCCAGGGCTTTGTGCCGCAGCTGCACAACCGCCAGCCCCGCATAGCGATCCACGGTCATCCCAGGCAGCGCGTCCGCTTCGCTGAAGACCAGCCGGGCAGCGTCATTCTGCTCATCGAACATCCCCGCCCGCCGCGCGATCGCCGCCCGCAGACGCTGTCGCAGAAGCTCCAGCCACGCTGCCTTGTCCGGGATCAGCTCCGCCGAGACCACCCGCAGCGCAATCTCCGACGCCGGACTATACAACGCCGTCCCCAGCAGCGTGCCGCGCCGGTCCGCTACCGGCACCAGCCCCGCCGTCAGCTCACCCTCCGGCCACTGCTCCACGTCTGACCGATACACCCACACGTGCCCCGCCCGCAGCCGGTCCGCAGCCCGTCGCGACACGCGCACCGCCCCGGCCACTGAAGGCCCAAACGCCGGCTCCCCTGGGCCTTTGGAGGTCCGCCGCTCCCTGGACTGCTCCGCCGCTCCCTGCTTTTCCGCAGGGGCTATTCCTTCCGGACGTGCGTCCGCACCGGCTTTTCTTGTAGCCTGCTTCTTCCGGGCCTGCTTTTTTCCGGAAGGTCCGCGTCGAGAATGAGGAGACATCGTCATCGGCCAGGGCGCCGAAAATCAATTCGGGCTACCTGTATCCTCGCACAGCGAGAACCCCTCGCCCTGCGAGGCCATCTCAGGCGCATGCTCTGCCGGACCCTGCTCTGTCCTGCCCTGATTTGCCTGCCCTGCCTTTTTCTCCCCGCGCCTGCAAACGCCCAGAGCCCAGCCGCGCCACCAGGTGCCCACTCCGCAGCGCCCTTGCCCGTCGGTGGCGCTCCCTCAGCCGATGCGCAGTCCAGGCACGCCTCGCCGCCCATCGCCATCCCTGCCCCTGCACCCACTTCCCCCTCTGCAGCCTCATCGCCGCCGCGCAGTTCCGCGGAGCCTCCACCCGCCGCTGCCCCGCCGCCCATCCCGGTGCAGACCGAGACCGGCCGCCTCGACGGTGCCTCCTTCCGCATCGACATACCAAAAAACTGGAATCGCGGCCTGGTTCTCTACTTCCACGGCTATCAGCAAAACCCGCAGGTCTTCGACCCCAAATACCCGCCCTCCCGC
>DASXFH010000370.1:0-29195 GCA_036489655.1 Acidobacteriaceae bacterium
CGCGCCGGAATCTCTTCCATCCCTGCTTCAAACAGTAAGTCTGCCATTCCGATCCCGCTACGCGGCCTCCGCTCGCTGTTTTTGTACCGCGTACGCTTTGGCGACGCCGACGACCATGTTGCGAATGCGCGCCATGACGGCCACGCGCTCGGTTACGGAAATCGCTCCCCGGGCATCCAGCAGGTTGAACAGGTGCGAGCACTTCAGGCACAGCTCATAAGCGCCCAGCACCGGGAAGCGCTGCAGCGCCGCGCGCATATCCTCGTCTGCCGTCGGATTGCCGCCATCGTGCACCAGGCGATCGTGAATCTTCTCGTGGCGCTCGGCGGATTTCCCGGTGCGGAAGTTTTTGTGAAACGCGTCCAGCAGCGCCTGGCATTCGGCTTCGTACAGGCGAAGATGCTCCCACAGCTTGCCGATGTCGGCCGCCTCGAAGCTATAGACGGAGAGCTGCAGCTCATCCTGCAGGCGGATGTCGCCGTAGGTGACGGCGCGGCCGCTTTTTGGATCGCGCGCCCACACGATGTCGTAGATGGAATCGACGTCCTGGAGAAAGGCGGCAATGCGCTCGAGGCCGTAGGTGATCTCACCCGAGATCGGATCCAGATCCATGCCGCCGCACTGCTGAAAATAGGTGAACTGCGTGATCTCGAGGCCATCCAGCATCACCTGCCAGCCCACACCCCAGGCGCCGCCCACCGGCCACTCCCAGTTGTCTTCCTCGAACTTGATGTCGTGCTCGCGCAGGCGAATCCCAATCGCTTCGAGCGACTCGAGGTAGATATCCTGGATATCCGACGGGGGCGGCTTGAGGATGACCTGCAGCTGGGTGTGCTTGTAGAGGCGATTGGGGTTCTCACCGTAGCGGCCGTCGGCGGGGCGCCGCGAGGGCTGGGTATAGGCGATGGAGACGGGGTCCGGACCGAGGACGCGCAGAAAGGTGTCGGGGGACATGGTGCCCGCTCCGACCTCCACGTCATAGGGCTGGGCGAGCACACAACCGCGCTCCGCCCAGAAATTCTGGAGGCGGAGCAGCAATTCCTGAAAGGTCAGCGCCTGCGTCGCGACCCGAACACTCGATGCAGAACCAATCGCAGTCAAAGTCCACCTGAATGAGAGAGAAAGTGCTGTCTCGATTCTATCGGCACCGGCCTTTTGCCGCATTACCCACAAGGTGTAGTGCCTCCGGACAACCGTGGCCGCCCCCCCCGGAGTCCATCTTTCCGTGACGGATCATGGCACTGTGCGCATCGGCATCTCCGGGTGGACCTACCCGGGGTGGCGCGGGGTTTTCTATCCGGCAAAGCTGCCCCATAAGCGGGAGCTGGCCTTCGCCGCCGGGACCTTCCCCACCGTCGAAGTCAACGGCACGTTCTACTCCCTGCAACGGCCGACGAGTTTTGCCAAATGGGCAGAAGAGACGCCGGGCAATTTCGTCTTCGCCATCAAGGGCTCGCGGTTCATCACCCATATGAAGAAGCTGCGCGGGGTGCGGACGGCTCTGGCGAACTTCTTTGCCTCCGGAGTGCTCCGTCTGGACGCGAAGCTGGGACCGTTTCTCTGGCAGTTGGCGCCGCAATTTCAGTTCAACGCCGATCTGCTGGACGAATTCTTCAGTCTGTTGCCGCGGGACACTCTGGCCGCAGCCGAACTGGCGTCGGAGCACGATGCTCGGCTGAAGGGCCGAGCCTTCCTGACGCCGGCCAGGAAGCGACCGCTGCGCCACGCCATTGAAATTCGGCACCCCAGCTGCGTCGCGCCGGAGTTCATCCGCCTGCTGCGGCGGCAGCGGATCGGCCTGGTATGCGCCGATACGGTGGACTGGCCGCGACTGATGGACGTCACCGCGGATTTTGTCTATGTGCGTCTGCACGGCTCCAGGCAGCTGTATGCCAGCGGCTATGACGATGTGGATCTCGATGCGTGGGCTGAGCGGGTGGCGGCCTGGGCGCGAGGAGACCAGCCGCCCGCTGGTGCCACACATGAGGGCGTGCCACCGTGCGAGTATGCGTCGACTCTGGCTCCACCGAAGCGCCAAAAACGGGATGTTTATGTCTATTTCGATAACGATGCAAAGGTACGGGCGCCATTTGACGCGCAGGGGCTGATCGCGCGGGTGAACCGGCTGCTCGGCCAGTGAAGGCTACTGGCCGGCGGTGATTTTCTCCGTTTGGCGGGACATGCGCGCGGTGCGCTCGATCTTTTCCCAGTTGAAGGGCCGGCCCTCCACAGCGCGTTTGAGCGTGCGGAACAGCACGATGGAAAAGAGCTGGCGGTAGGAGAATCGCTGCAGCCAGACATGCGGCAGCAGCCAGATATCGCCTTTATTGGCGGGATGCCGGGGCTCGAGGCTGAAGGCCAGCACGGAGGTGATGAAATCAATGACCAGAAATGCCAGGAAGTAGACCAGCAACTTGTCGAAACTGGCGGCGCTGGTCGTTTCCGGGTGGTAGTGCCGGTCGACCAGATACTGAATGACCCCGGCCGTAAACATGATGTCGATGAAGGGGGACACCAGCGGCAGCAGGATCTGAAAGATGAGAATGTTGGGCAGGGCAAAGAAGCCCATCGCACGATTGGTGCGCGCGGCCGCCCGATGTTTGAAGACCGCCTGCAGAATGCCAAACGACCAGCGGAAGCGCTGCCGCATCAGGCTGCGCGCGGTGGCCGGGGCCTCGGTGAAGGCCAGAGCGCGGTCGTCGTAGATCACCTTGTAACGGTGCTCGAGCAGGTTCATGGTCAGGTCGGCGTCTTCGGCCACCGTGTTGACCGGATAGCAGCCCGCCTGTCTGACCGCCGCGGTTCGCCAAGCGCCGATTGCGCCGGGGACCACCGTGACCACGTTGAACAGGTCCATGGCGCGGCGCTCGAAGTTCTGGCTGGTGATGTATTCGAGAGCCTGCCAGCGGGTCCACAGGTTGATGCGATTGCCGACCTTCGCATTCCCGGCCACCGCGCCCACGCGCTTGTCGGCAAAATACCGCACCAGCCGCCGGACGGCATCCGGAGCAATCACCGTGTCGGCGTCGATCCCGACGTAAATCTCCTCGTCTACATGCTCGATGCCGAGGTTGAGCGCCTCGGCCTTGCCGGAGTTCGGTTTGGTAAGGACCAGCAGCCGGCCCTCGGCGATCTCCTTCGGGTAAGCATCCCGGGCTGCATCGAAGGTCCGGTCCAGCGAACCGTCGTCGATGACAATGACGCGGACGCGGGGGTAATCCGAGTGCAGAACCGAGCGGATGGTCCGCACAATCACCTTCTCTTCGTTGTAGGCCGGGATCAGGACGGCAACGGGAGGCTGGTAGACGCCGGGAGGAATTCGGCGCTTACGCAGGCGATCAATTAAAGCAAAGATCCCGATGAGCACGAGGCGCGCGCTCATCAGCACGTCGCCGATGAAGAAGATGTCGACGACGAAATGCGCGAAAAAGGCCATAAAGAAGAACGCCACCGAATCGATGCGCGCCTGCCAGCGCATCTTCGCGGCAATGGGCGGCATCACCTCGGCGCTGGTCTTCCCCATCAGGTCCGAGACCTGCACAAACTGATAGCCCTTCGAGCGGAGCGTGGTAATCAGCAGAGGCAGGGCGGCGACGGTGGCCGAGCGGTTGCCGCCCCCGTCGTGCATGAGGATGATGCTGCCCCGCATCCACGGATGAGTCTTCATCTCGCCAATCTGCTGCAGGACGCTGTCGGTGATCTCCTGGGGCGACTTCCGCGGGTGCTCGTTCCAGTCGTCGGTGTCGATCTTGTCGCCGATGATGGTGTAGCCCATCTGCTGGATGCGGTAGGCGGGCGCGGCCTCGTCGTTGGTGTCCGGCTCCTGGTCGATGGAATACGGCGGCCGGAAATAGAGCGGCTGCACGCCGAGTTCGGCCGCAAACAGGCGCTCGGTCCAGTTCAGCTCCTCCTGCAGCTCGAAGGGCGGAATATCGCTGATGTCGGGGTGAGTGTAGGTGTGGTTGGCAATCTCGTGGCCATCGCGCACGTATTCCTTCAGCAGCCCGATGTTGTTCTGCGCCTCTTCGCCGATGACCATGAAGGAGGCGTGGATGTTGTACTGCTTCAGGATGGCGAGAATCTTCGGCGTCCAAACCGGATCCGGGCCGTCGTCGAAGGTGAGAGCCAGTTTGTGGGGATCGTAGCCGTACTGCTGAATCATGTAGGAGTGCGGCAGGCGGACCATGTCCTCGTCGATGACGGTGAAGTTGTCGGCGTCCATCTGGATGGTGCGCTCACCGGTTTGCGGCGGAGCCACGATGCGCAGGATGTCGCCCTCTCCTTCGGTGTCCACGTTCTCGCCGGGGGGAACGGTGCGCAGCTGTGCGGGAGCATCCTTCGCGCTGGGGCGGTCCCAGATCTGCCACAATGACGGATCCTCTTCGCCCAGCCGCCACAGGGCAAAGGTGCGCAGACCCATCTGCCGGCCCGCCCGCAGCTCATTGAGGGCTGTGACTCCGTCCAGAAACCACACCTCATGGCGCAGATGGGCATCCTCGTCGTCATAAGCAAAGTGCGGATTCAGCTCGTCGCCCTCCAGGTGCACGCTGGCCCCGGCGTCGGCGGCGCGCTGCCATGCATCCTGGACGGTCAAATCGTCCACGTCGACGACTTTGCGGGAGGGCTTTTTGCCCTTCTCGGGCAGCGGTATCGCCCAGTCGAAGCCGTAATTGCCGATGCCGCAGATGACTTTCTCTTTCGGCACCAGCTTGAGCACGCGGGTCAGATTCGCTTCGAACCAGGGCTCGCCGGCCACCGGCCCGGGATCGCTGGTCTCCTCGTGCTGGTCGTAGTTCATCAGGATGATGCCGTCGCTGTTCTGCGCGACCTGCTTCACAAAGGCACCGTCTGCGGAGACCTGAATATTAACGTAGACCTTTAACTTTCTGGCCTCAAGATCGCGGTGCAGATCACCAATCCACTCAGCGTAAAGCGTGTCGTCCTGGTCCGGCACCTGCTCGAAGTCGAGACAGATTCCCCGATAGCTCGGGTTGGCGTTCAGAAACTTGTCCAGCTGCATGTGGAGCCGCTGGCGGGCCGTCGGATCCCGCAGCATTTTCCCGATGATGTCGCCGTTCCAGGTCTGGGTGAGGACGTTATAGTCGTTCAACATCGGCAGAACGTCGGTATCTTCCTTCGCTGCTTCGATGACGTTCTTCACCCGGTTTTCCGGGTCGACCCCATGCACGCCCGCCGCATCGACGACGTTGTAAAGATGCACCGGGAAGAGCGAGGTGGAGGCGACCAGATTGCCGTCCGGGGAGACCACATGCAGCCAGTCCGGAAACAGCATGTCGATCTCGTGAATATGCGCTTTCAGAGAGGAATAATCCGGTTCATCGTTCTCGTAGAACGCCGCCCGAATGCCTTCGTCCTGGTTGAGGACAATATCCACCGGATGGCGGTGGCTTCTGCGGCGTGCCGAGCGGGCGGAGCGGGCCGGCCGGGCGGCCAGCCTGCGCGCCAGTTCCGGCTGGCGCTCCTTCAGGGCTTTATAGTTGCGTTTCTGCGTGGGCAGCAGCAGCTCCGGCAGCGTTTGCCGGGAGAGCACGCTGAAAGCAAAGACCACCAGCACCACCGTCAGCCCAATAATGGACAGATCGGTGACCCGCCGGAGAATCTTCCGGCGCCGTTGCCGCGGGTCGTAGAAAACCTGTTTCATCATGAAATAGCGACAAATCCAATCGTACGACAGTGGACTCGGGAAGATGCCGGTTGGGGCTTTTGCCTTTCGCCAGCACCTTCCCCCTGCCACGAACCGCTCTCAGGCTGCTTTAATAGTCCCCATGCCTCGCATGGGCCCGAAAACATGGATGCTGCTGGCGCTGGCTTTGTCCGCCGGAGCCGTCCTGCGCCTCTGGTTTATCCACGCTTACCCGGAGGTGCTGGGCGATCCCCTGATTTACGGGGACATCGCGAAAAACTGGATGCTGCATGGCATTTATGGGCTTACCAGCGGCGCCTCCGCGGCCCCGGGCGCGCCGGCCTCCACCCTTGTTACCGGCATTGACCCCACCCTGATTCGCCTGCCTGGTTATCCTCTCTTCCTCATTCTCTGCTTCCGCCTCTTCGGCATGGAACATTATCACGCGGTCATGTTTGCACAGACCGCTCTCGATCTGGGCAGCTGCCTGCTGATCGCCGGGTTTGCCCGACGCATCTGGAGCCCCCGCGCCGGGTGGTGGGCGCTATGGCTGGCCGTGCTCTGTCCCTTCACTGCGAATTTCGCCGCCGTGCCTCTGACGGAAACCCCGGAACTCTTCTGCATCGCCCTGGGATTCTATGCTCTGATCCGTTTTCTGGCCTCGCCGCGCTGGACCTGGGCTCTGATTCTGGCCTTCGCCTGGAGCTATGCCACCCTGCTCCGGCCAGACGGCGCGCTGCTTCCCGTGACGCTTTGCCCGGCCATGGTCTTTTATGGGTACAAGCGGTGGGGGCTGGCGCCGATGCTGCGCTGGGCGGCGATCTCCGGCCTGATTTCGATCCTTCCTTTCATTGCGTGGACGATTCGCAATGAGCATACCTTCCACGTCTTTCAGCCGCTGGCGCCTCGCTACGCCGCCGATCCCGGGGAGCCGTCCTATCCAGGGTTCAACCGCTGGGCAAAGAGCGTCTGCGTCGACCTGACGTGCACCTGGGAGATCTACTGGAACGCCAACGCCGACACCATCGATCTGGCCAAACTGCCCGCGCGGGCCTTTGATTCCCCCCAGCAGTACGAGCAGACCCGCGAGCTGCTGGACCAATACAACAACATCACGACGATCACGCCGGCTATCGATGCCGCCTTTGGCGCCCTGGCTGCCGAACACATCCACGCCCACCCCTTCCGGTACTACGTGGCTCTGCCCGTGGCGCGCCTGGCCGACATGGCGTTGCGTCCCCGAACCGAGCTGCTGTGGATTGAGCTGCGCTGGTGGCAATACGACCGCCACAATGCTGAAACGGAATTTGCCTATGGATACGCGGCTCTGAACCTCGCGTATTTTGTCGCCGCGCTGGTGGGATTTTTGAAGCGTCCGCCTCTGCGCGGAGCGATTCTCGTTTTCGTTCTGCTGCGCTGCGCCGTGCTCCTGACCCTGCAGGCTCCGGAGCCGCGCTATACCCTGGAATGGTTTCCGCCTCTGATCGCGCTGGCCGCCGTCGCGCTTACGCGCAGGCCCGGTTCTGCCGTCGATCCGGTGAAGGTCGAACTCTGATCCCTGAACTCTGGCTTCCTAGACGTCGCCTTCGTCCAGCCGCAACTCCGTCACCTGAATCTGCCCGGTGCAGATCTTCATGGGCTGGGCGATCTCAAAGGTGCGCAGGCTGCCGGGAACGGTGATCTGGATCCGCGCGACGCGGGAGCATTCCGAACCCGTGGTCCACACCACCTCAAAGGCCGCGACCGCATGCGGCATGACCGTCACCGACGCGGAGGGCACTCCGGCGCCGGCGGGAATCTGTTTTCCGAATTCGGCCAGCACCTCCGTCGAGCTGACCCTTTGCGCGGCGATGTTGCCGATGCGCTCGCCCGCAGAATCCAGCAACGCTATGGCTGGATAGCCGCCCAGGCGGCAGGCGACCGGGCCGCGGTTCATGAAAGCCAGCTTCACCGAGCGGAAGATGCCGCTGGTGTCTCCGGCAATCTCTTCCACCGAGAGCACCTCGGGGTCGCACGGACCGGCGTGGGCTGCATCCTCTGTGGTGGCGCGCGGGATCAGGCGCGGGCTTCCCCCGGCCAGGATGTAAGGAGCGTTGGGATTGGGATGGAGGGCGCCGTCGTCAGGCGCGTTTGCGTTGGCTCCGCCACGTGCCAGACGCCCTGCGCGGCTTCCCGCACAGCCCGCGCAGAGGCCAAGTGTGCAGCCCGCAAACACGGCCAACACCAGCGCTCTTCGCATGAAGGGGATCCTTTGTCCAGTCGGTTGGACGCCTGAAGAACGCCGTCTCGTTGTCCGGCCTGCCGCATCCGGCGCCCTTCTGACCGTTAGAATCAACCTATGAAGCCTCTCCACGGCCAGGTCGCCATTGTAACCGGTGCGGCCAGGCGCATCGGCCGCGCCCTGGCGCTCACTCTGGCCGAAGCCGGCGCTCACGTGGCCATTACCTACCGGGAGTCGGAAGCGGAGGCGCAGCAGACGGTGGCCGAACTGGCCGAGCTTGGGGCGCTGGCGGCTGCGTTCCGGGCCGACCTGTGCAATCCCGCTCAGATCCGCGCCACTATCGACGCGGTGGCCGATCGGTTCAGCCGCATCGACATTCTGATCAACAACGCGGGCCGCTACGAAACCGCAGCCCTGCAGAACATCACCGTGGAGCAGTGGGATACGATGTTTGCCACCAACACGCGGGCTCCGTTCCTTACCGCCCAGGCGGCGTATCCGCATCTGAAAGTGGCGCGGGGCCGCATTATCAACATCGGCTCTCTGGGCGGATTGCATCCCTGGCCCACCCACGCGCATTACTGCACCTCCAAGGCCGCCCTTCACATGCTCACCCAGACCATGTCCAAAGCCTTCGCGCCGGAGATCAGCGTGAACTGCGTCGCTCCTGGCATGATCGTCAACGGCGAAGTGGGCGAGGAATACGAGCACTTCGCTCGCCGGACGCCCATGCTGCGCAATGGTACCGCGCAGGATGTAGCCGCAGCGGTTTTATTTTTTGCCACCGGCCCGCACTTTATTACCGGGCAAATCCTCAGCGTCGACGGCGGCCTTGGGCTCTAGATCGTCGCGGCAAACGCCTCTCCTCATCTTCCCCCTGTGGCTGCCGATAACCCTGGCAACGCCCGATTGGGAGAGTCTTCGATGGCGATCTTCGCCTGGAACGAATCGTACAGCGTCCGCATTCGGGCCATGGACGAGCAGCACGAGAAACTGTTTGAGATCATTAACACGCTGGCCGAAGCCATGAAGGACGGCAAGGGCGACGGCGTGGTCCGCGACACGGTGGAGCAGCTGGCGGTCTATACCCGAACGCATTTTCTTCAGGAAGAGGCCCTCATGCGGCAGACCGGTTATCCGGAGCTGGCGCCGCATCGGGAACTGCACAGAAAGCTGATGGCCGACGTGGAACAGTACAAGCGGGCGCTGGAAGAAGGCCGCTCGGCCAGCCCGGTATCCCTGCTCAACTTCATCCGCCAGTGGCTGGTCCACCACATTCGCGAATCGGATCGGGCCTATTCCGATCACCTGAACGAGCATGGCGTTCTGTAGGCGAGCTCCTTGTTTGATTGGCGAAGAGGCGGGGTTCCGGCCAGCAGACTCTACTTGCCGAACAGCCGCGCCATCAGCCCTTTTCTGCCCGGATCGTCTTCATACACGTACACGCCTTCCGGCTCCGGCTGGGGCGGCAGCGGCTGGTTGTTGAATGCAGCTCTCGGGTTTTCGACGCAGAGGCGCTCCGCTGTTTCGGCTCCGAACCGCTTCTCGACGCCGGCATAGGCCGGGCGCAGAGCCGGACGCCGGCCCTCGAGGTTGTGCGCGTCCGTGGCGATAAAGTGCACCCAGTTCCGCTCCAGCAGCTTCCACGCCATGGCCTGGGCTCGCTTGCCGAAACGCCCCCCCAGCGAGGCCGAGGTGATCTGCACCAGGCAGCCGGTCCGCATCCATTCGATCATGCGTTCCGGTTCCTTCTGCAGGATCGGATTCCGCTCCGGGTGCGTGATGATGGGCCGCATCCCGCGCACCGAGAACTCGTAAAAGGTATCGCCAATGTTCTGCGGGATCATAAACTCCGCGAATTCCACCAGCAGGAATTTTCCCTGGTTGATGGTGAACTTCGCCGGATGTTTCAGAGCATCTTCGATGTTTTCGTAGGAGAGATGGAAATCGCAGCCCAGCCCGAGCTGCACGTCTTTGCCGATGCGCGCCTGGATCGCCTGCACGCGCTCGCGGTTCTTCTCCGGGTTGAACTCGAAGGTATCGTTGGCGTGCGGTGTGCACACGATGTGGGTGATGCCGTCGGCGGCCGCCGCCTCCGCCTGCGCCACGGAGCTCTCAATGTCTTTGGGCCCGTCGTCGGTTGCGTACAGCAGGTGGTGATGGATATCAATCATGGCTGTCGTGCCAGCGCTCCCACCAGTGATTCGAAAATCTTAAACCCATCCGACGATCCCAGCAGCGACTCGCTCGACCGGTCCGGGTGCGGCATCATCCCCAGCACGTTTCGCCCTTCGTTCAGGATGCCCGCGATGTTCTCCAGCGACCCGTTGGGATTGGCTTCCGGCGTGATCGCCCCCTCCGGCGTGGCGTACCGGAAGACGATTCGGTCCTGGCGCTTCAGTTCGGCGAGGGTCGGCGCGTCGCAGAAGTAGTTCCCTTCCATATGGCCGATGGGGATCTTCAGCACCTGGCCCTTCGTGAGCGTACGCGTGAAGGGCGAGTCGGTGGTCTCGGTGCGCAGATACACCTGTTTGCAGACGTACTGCAGGCCGGCATTGCGCATCAGCGCGCCAGGCAGCAGTCCGGCCTCACACAGGATCTGGAATCCGTTGCAGATACCGAGAACCAGGCCGCCGTCGGCGGCAAACTTCTTTACCGACTGCATGACCGGCGAAAAGCGCGCAATTGCCCCGGTACGCAGATAATCGCCGTAGGCAAAGCCGCCCGGAACCAGGATCGCGTCGCAATTCTCAAGGCTCGGGGAGTCGTGCCACAGGAAGACCACCGGCTGGTGGGCAATGGCAGCGACCACGTTATAGGTGTCGTGATCGCAGTTCGATCCAGGAAAGACCAGAACGCCAAATTTCATGTCTGTCTCAAGGGTAGCAGGTCTGCTGCCGCCACCTCACACCCCGCGGGTGCCCCGCTCAAGCCCGATTTTGGCTTGTCTGGGTGGCAGAAATACCCTCCAGCCAGGGTTCGAATTCGGCCAGCGCGCGCTCGCACTGGATCCGGTGCCGCTCCCGCTTGTCCCGCACCTTCCGTCGCGTCTCATCGTCCAGAGGCTCCAGCAGATCGAAGGTGATATTCGCCGGCTGAAAGCGCTTCGGGTCGGCCTCCGTGACGTACCGCACCAGCGACCCCAGCGCCGTGCTCCGCGGCACCGGTTCCGGGGTTTCGCCGCGGGCGATCGCCGCTGCATAAAACCCGGTCAGCAGCCCGGTCGCAATCGACTCGGTGTACCCCTCGACCCCGGAAATCTGCCCTGCAAAGAAAATCGACGGATGGGTCTTCATCTGCAGAAATCGGTTCAACACCCCTGGAGCATTGATGTAAGTATTGCGGTGGATCTGCCCATAACGAAGGAACTTAGCATTTTCCAGTCCCGGGATCATGCGGAAGATGCGCGCCTGTTCTCCGTACTTCATGTGGTTCTGAAATCCGACCAGGTTGTATGAGTCCGACCGCAGGTTCTCCACCCGCAGCTGCACCACGGCCCAGGGCATCTTGCCCGTCCGGGGATCGCGCAGCCCGACTGGCTTCATCGGCCCGAAGCGGAGCGTATCCCGTCCGCGCCGCGCCAGTTCCTCGATCGGCAGGCAGCCCTCGAAATAGTCGAGCTTCTCCCACTCCTTTGCCTCGACGCTTTCGGCCGCCAGCAGCGCATCGACGAAGGTCTCATATTCCTCCTTCGTCATCGGACAGTTGATGTAGTCGGCGGTTCCCTTGTCGTAGCGCGCGGCGAGGTAGACCTTCTCCCGATCGATGGAGTCCGCGTCGACGATGGGGCTGATGGAATCGTAGAAGGCCAGGTGCTCGCTCCCTGTGAGCCGTGCGATTTCCCGGGACAAAGCCGAGGAGGTCAGCGGGCCCGACGCGATGATGGTGAGTCCGTCTTCGCAATCGAGGCGCGTGACCTCTTCGCGGTGGACGGTGATGCGCGGCTCGGCAGCGATCTTTTCCCCTATCAGGCGGGAGAATTCGATCCGGTCAACGGCCAGAGCATGCCCGGCCGGCACCGCACTGGCATCGGCGCAGGCCAGCAGAGGCGACCCGGCGCGACGCATCTCCTGCTTCAGCAGCCAGGGGGCCGTGTTCTCGCTTTCGGATTTCAGAGAATTGCTGCAGACCAGCTCGCCGAAATCCTGGGTCCGGTGCGCGGGCGTCATCCGCACCGGCCGCATCTCCCAGAGATCCACCTCCGCGCCCATGCGCGCGGCGACCAGCGCTGCCTCGGGTCCGGCGAGGCCTCCGCCGATGACGCGAATCCTCATGGCTGGCCCTGATCCGCTGAACTCAGCACCGCCACGCGCGCCAGAGCCTCGTCGCCAAGCCGCATGCGCTTCCAGGAGTCCATCGGGACCGCGCCGAGCGATTGGTAGAAGTCGATGGCCGGAGTGTTCCAGTCCAGCACGTGCCAGTAGAGCAGCGCGCAGCCGCGCTCGACCGCAACGGCGGCAACCTTCGTCAGCAGAGTCTTGCCGATCCCGCGCCCGCGAAACCGGGGGCGCACGAACAAATCTTCCAGGTGCATGGAGCGGCCGCGCCACGTCGAATACACCGGAAAGAACAGGGCGAAGCCAGCCGGCTCACCCTCTTGCTCGGCAATCAGGCACTCGAAGTAACGCTCGCCGCCGGGTGCCGGAAAGCCATCGCGCAGCAGCTCGGCCGCGTCCACCTTCACCGCATCCGGCTCACGCTCATATTCGGCCAATTCCCGCACGAACTGGAGAATCAGCGCCGCATCTTCGGGCCGCGCCCATCGAATCGTCGTCATGCACTTCAATTATAAGAAGCCTGGCAGACCTGCTTTGGTACCGCCGGGCTGATTCCGCGCTTGCCCTGGCCCAGTCCGGCAAGATCACGAGAGCTCTCGACTTTCTTCGCCGGGCACTCGACGAAGGTTTTTGAGGATCGTCACAAGCTCTACGCGGATCAGACCCTCGCCTCGGTGCGCGCCACGCCGGAATTTGCCCAGTTGATGAGCGAACAACAGCTGCACTAGCCGGAGAACGGCACCATGATCCGACCCGCCCGCCCCTTCAGCCTTCCTTAAGCTGCTGTTGATATTCTCAGGGCCATGGTTCTTTCGGGCCTCTGGGGATGTCTTGCGGCAGGTCTCGTCGCGGGCGCAGCGATGGTTTGCGCTCGACCGGCGACCGCCGATTCCCTGCCCCAGGCCCCGCAGCCCACCGCCTCCGCCGCTGCTGCGAATCATCCCGCCCCGGCGATCACCCTACACCAGGCCATGGCGCTCGCGCTCCAGAACGATCCGGCCTTCGCCACGGCTCGCGCCGCAGCGGGTTCCGCGCGCCTCGATGCGTCGATCAGCCGCAGCGCTCTGTTGCCGAATGCCGACGGCGTGGGCACCTACACGTATACGCAGCCCGGCGGGTTCGTGGACACAGGCGTTCCCTATGGACTGCAACGTCTCCCTGCCTTCGTCGCCAACGATTCCGTCCACGAATACTGGGCGCAGCTGCTGGTCAACCAGACCATCAGCCTGCCGAACATCGCCGCCTGGCGCAGGTCTCAGGCTGTGGCCAGGCAGGCCTCGGCCGATCTGGAAAGCGCCCGCCGCGATCTGCTGGCCCGCGTCGTCGCCGCGTACTTCGGCGTCATCGACAGCGCGGAGAAGGCCGCGGTTGCCCAGCGCGCCCTGAACGAAGCCCAGTCTTTCGCCGACCTCACGCAGAAACTCGAGAAGGGCCGCGAAGTGGCGCACGCTGACGTGGTCAAGGCCGACCTTAGCCTGCAGCAGCGCCAGCGCGAATCCGCCGACGCCAGTCTGGCAGCGGAAAAGGCCCGCCTGGATCTCGGCGTCCTGCTTTTTCCCGATCCGCGAACGCCGTACTCGCTCGCCGATCGGAATCGGATTCCGGCTCCGCTGCCCGACGAAGAAGCGGTGCAGGCGGCAGCCGCACACAACAATCCCGACCTGCGCAGCGCGCTCTCCGCGTTCAAGGCAGCCCAGAGTGAAGTTTGGGCGTCGCGCCTCGCCTACCTGCCGACCATCGGCTTCAACTACACCTACGGCATCAACGCGCCGGAGCTGGCAGCCAACGCCCCGGGAGGCATTCGCAACCTGGGCTACTCCGCCTCGGTGACGATCAACGTGCCGCTCTGGGACTGGTTCGCTACCCAGGATAAGGTGCGGCAGAGCGAGGGTCGCGAGAGAGCCGCTCAGACGACACTCACCAATACGCAGCGCCTTCTCATCGCCCAGCTTGACGAGTATTACAACGAAGCGCGTGTTGCCGGCGATCAGGTCGCGTCTCTTCAGACCAGCGTGGACACGGCGCGCGAGAGTCTCCGCCTCACGCGTCTGCGTTATTCGGCGGGCGAAGCACTCGCTCTCGAAGTGGTCGATGCGGAAAACGCACTGGCCCAGGCCGAGTCAGCCCTCGCTGACGGGCGCCTGCGGGCCGAGGTGGCTCGCGCAAACCTACAAACCCTCACCGGAGTCCTCTGACGATGAAGACCCGCTTGCTCCCTGCTCGGTGCCGCTTGTTTTCCGGTCTTGCCTTATGTCTGCTCGTCTCTCTCGCCGGTTGCTCAAAGAAGGAAGAAGCCGCTCCCAGTGCCGTTTCCGTCGAGGCCGCTACCGCGCAGATCGAGCCCATCACCGAGCACGTCGCCACCGACGCCGTCCTGAGCCCACTCGCCCAGGCGGCCATCTCGCCGAAAATCACTGCGCCGGTGAAAACGTTCTACGTGCAGCGCGGTTCCCACGTGAAGGCCGGCCAGCTCCTCGCCACGCTCGACAACCAGGACCTGAAGGCTGCGGTCACCGACAATCAGGGCGCACTCGACGCGGCCCAGGCCACCTACCAGACCCAGGTCAAGGCTCAGGTCCCTGAGGACTACCAGAAAGCCGAGCTGGACCTGGCCCAGGCCAGAGCCAATCTCGACCTCAACCAGAGCATCGTTGCCAGCCGCCAGCAGCTCTTTGCCCAGGGCGCGATCCCCGGCCGTGACCTCGACACAGCCAAAGCCGCGCTGGTGCAGGCCCAGGCGGCTTACGATGCGGCGGCAAAGCACATGGCTTCGATGAAAGAGGTCAGCCGCGCCGCCGCCCTCAAAGCCGCGCAGGGCCAGCTTGAATCCGCCCAGGGCAAATACCAGGGAGCCGAAGCCCAGCTCAGCTACTCGGAAATCCGCAGCCCCATCGCGGGTGTGGTCACTGACCGGCCTCTGTTTGCCGGGGAAACCGCCGCCGCAGGCGCGCCCCTGATCACGGTCATGGATACACATGCCTTGCGGGCCGTCATCCATCTGTCGCAATCCCAGGCACAGATTCTCAGCCTCGGCGATCCGGCTGCGGTTGAGGTCCCCGGCTTGCCCAATCCCGTCTCCGGCAAGATCACCCTGATTAGTCCGGCGCTTGACCCCGGCAGCACCACGGTTGAGATCTGGGTTCGCATCGAGAATCCCAAAGGTTTGTTCCGCCCCGGAACGGCGGTTCACGTCAATGTCGCCGGCCGCACCGCGTCCAAAGCGCTGGTCGTTCCCTCCGCCGCCGTAATCGTCGCCAGCTCCGGAAAATCCGCCGTCATGGTCATCGGCAGCGACGGGGTCGCGCATCAGACACCCGTCACCACCGGCATCAGCGACCATGGCGAGACCCAGATCGTCACCGGCCTCTCCGCCGGCCAGAAGGTCGTCACCACCGGCGCCGGGTCCATGGACGACGGCACCCGTGTGAAGGTCGCCGCACCCGGCGGCAGCGATTCCGACCAGCCCGCGAAGGGGGACGACGCTCCATGAGCGGGCTCGCTGCCGAAGCCGCCGAGAAAAAATCCTTCTGGCTCCCCCAATGGGCGCGCACCATCTTCTTTTTCGCCATTGTGCTCGCCGTGGCGGGGGTCTACCTCGCCTTCCACATCCCCATCTCCGTCTTTCCCCAAACCGACTTCCCCCGCGTCGTCATCGGCGTCGACAACGGCGTGATGCCCGTCGAGCAGATGGAAGTCACCATCACGCGGCCCATTGAAGACGCGGTCAACAGCGTTCCCGGCCTCGAGACGGTCCGCTCCATCACCAGCCGCGGATCCGCCGAAGTGAGTCTCTTCTTCAGCTGGAACGTGAACATGGTGCAGACGCTGCAGCTGGTCAATGCGGCCGTAGCCCGGGTCCAGCAGGAGCTGCCGGCCACCGTCAAAATCACGACGAACCGGCTCACCTTCGCCACGCTCGATCCCATCGTCGGCTTCGCCATCACGTCGAAGACCATCTCTCCGACCCGGCTTTGGGAGCTGGCAACGTATGAACTGAAGCCCCCCATCAACCGCCTCGACGGCGTCTCCACCGTCATTGTCCAGGGCGGAGAGGTCCCTGAGTATCACGTCATCCCCAACACTGCGAAGCTGATCGCCGCCTCGCTCACCATATCCGACATCGTCAGCGCCATCCAGCAGACAAACCTGGTGGCGTCGCCTGGCCTCTATGAAGCCCATCACCAGCTCATTCTGGGCCTGGTCGGCGATCAGGCCACCAACCTGCAGCAGCTGGCGAATATCTCGGTCAAGGCCACGGCGGGCGGCGTTCCCATTCACCTCTCCGATGTCGCTCAGGTTGTCCCGGCCACCGAACCCGTCTACACCGTCGTTACTTCCAATGGCCGGCCGGCAATCCTGCTGAATGTCTTTCGCCAGCCCGACACCAACACCGTCGCGGTCGCTGACGAAGTGAATGCTGAAATCGCCCAGCTCCGCCACGCCCTGCCGCCGGGCATTCAGATCGCCCCCTTCTACGACCAGTCGCACCTCGTGCGCGACAGCATCGCCAGCGTGCGCGACGCCATCCTCATCGGACTGGTTCTCGCCGCCATCATCCTCGTCCTGTTCCTGCGCGACTGGTCCGCCTCCATCGTCGCCGGCCTCGTTATTCCCGTCACCATCCTTGTGACGTTTATCGCTCTCTGGGCGCTGGGCGAGAGTTTTAATCTGATGACCCTGGGCGGTCTGGCCGCCGCCGTCGGCCTCGTCATCGACGACGCCATCGTGGTGGTGGAAAACATATCGCTGCATCGCGAAGCCGGTGAGGATCGCATTGAAGCCGTCCGCAAGGCGCTCCACGAGATCAGCCATCCCCTCATCGGCTCCACCATCACCCCCATCGTCGTCTTCCTGCCTCTCATCTCGGTCACCGGCGTTACCGGAACCTTTTTCCGGGCCCTCGCCCTCACCATGACCGTCGCTCTGCTCACCTCGCTGGCTCTCGCTCTCACATGGACGCCGGGGCTCTCGCTCCGGCTCCTCCGCGGGAGCAAACCCCGCCGTACCCCAGTCGACCAGGCGGAAGCGGAATCCGAGCACCATCATGGCCTCATGGCGCCCGTTCTTCGCGTCCACGAGCGGGCCCTCCGCGCGGCTCTGGCGCGACCGCTCTGGCTCGCCGCCGCCTGTGGCGTCCTGATCCTCGGCACCTGCTTCGCTTATCGGGGTCTGGGCTCCGATCTGCTGCCGGAGATGGATGAGGGCGCCTTTGTCCTCGACTACATCATGCCCGCCGGCAGCTCTCTGCAGGAGACCAACCGCGTCCTCCTGCACGTGAACCAGATCCTCCACCAGATCCCGGAGGTCACCACCACCAGCCGCCGCACCGGCCTGCAGATGGGCCTCGCCGCCGTCACCGAAGCCAATACCGGCGATATCAGCGTCCTGCTCACGGACCATCGCAGCCGCGGCATCGACGAAGTCATGCAGGACGCTCGCCAGCGCATCCACGCCGCCGAGCCCGAGCTCGATATCGAGTTCACTCAGGTGCTGCAGGACATGCTGGGCGATCTCACCAACGCGCCCGAGCCGGTCCAGATCAAGCTCTATTCCTCCAATCAGGATCTGCTGAATCAGATCGCGCCCCGCGTCGGCGACGCCATCTCCAAAGTTCCCGGCGTCGTCGATGTGGAGAACGGTATCGACAACACCATCAGCGGGCCGGCCACTACCTTCGAAGTCGACCCCGGCCTCGCCGCGCGCCTGGGATTCACCACCTCCGAAGTAGCCACTGACGCTACCTCCATCCTCGATGGCCTGACCACGCCCGAACCGCTCATCCAGAACGGCCGTCCCTACACCGTGCGGGTGCGGCTGGACGAATCCCACCGCGCCTCGCTGGATGCCATCGAGAACACCATCTTCGTGAGCGCCACCGGCAAGCTCGCCACCCTCGGCTCGCTTGCCCGTATCGAACAACTCCCGCCCCAGAACGAAATCCAGCGCGAAAACCTGCAGCAGATGGTCGCCGTCACCGGACGCCTCGAAGGCTCCGACCTGGGAACCGCCATCGCACGCGTGAAAAAGGCGGTCAGCGATCTCCACCTGCCCTCCAGCGTTCGCATCTCCTGGGGCGGCACTTACCAGGAGCAGCAGAAATCGTTCGCCGAACTGTTACAGGTGCTTCTGCTCGCGCTGGTGCTCGTTTTTGGCGTCCTGCTCGCGGAATTTCGTAACTTCTCCGCGCCGACTTCGATCCTCGTCTCCTCGGTCCTTTCCACTTCCGGCGTCATCTTCGCACTGCTCCTCACCCGCACCACGTTCAACGTCGCCTCGTTCATGGGACTGATCATGGTCATCGGCATCGTCGCCAAGAACGGAATCCTTCTGCTCGATGCCGATCAGCGTTTTCGCCGCGACGGTCTCTCGCCCCGCGACGCCATGATCCAGGCAGCCCGCCGCCGTCTTCGCCCCATCGTCATGACCGCCCTGGCCGCCATGACCGGCATGCTGCCTCTCGCGTTCGCCCTCGGCCAGGGTTCGCAGATGCTCCAGCCGCTGGCCATCGCCGTCATCGGTGGGCTGCTGATCTCCATGGCGCTGTCGCTGATCGTCACGCCTGCCGTCTACTACTACCTCGCCCGCGCTTAGTTCCGTCGAATCAAGACCCTGGGTCTCGTTCGTACCTGCAGGAGCCCTGCTGTCTTCCGCCGAAAATTGTGTCCCGCCTGACCCCTTGCAGGTAACTGTGTGGTAACGTGTTACCAAAGATCAGTTGCCGCCGCGACATCTCCCGAGCAGATCCATACAACCACCGCGGCCTGGCTCTCGACTAACGGTTTGCAGGAGCAAAAGCGAACGAACCCAGGGCCATATCACGCTCCGCGCAATCGGCATTGCAAGCTCACTTCCATGACTGCCTTTGGTCTATTGGTTCCGCAGGTCTCCCGCCGGCCGTCAGAAGTTCGACGGTTGATTGATGTATATCCCTTCAACACCTGAGGGAAGGCCCTGCCCTGGTGTGATCCACGCTCGTATGCACGTCCGCGTAATACTCATCCAGGAGAATGAATGAGCTCGCATCTGCGCCGCCTTTGTCTGGTCTCCCTTCTGACTCTGTTGTCTCTTCCCCTTCTGACCGTTCTCAACGGATGCGGCGGCACCTCCGGTCCCGCTCTTTCCTCCAAGTCGCTCACCACCGTTGCCGTCACCCCAGGGGATCCCAGCATCAAAGTCGGGACCACGCAGCAGCTTAAGGCCACCGCCACCTACAGCGACGGATCGACTGCTGATGTCACCGACTCCGCCAGCTGGGCCAGCAGCGCCGCGGCGATCGCCAAAGTGAATTCCAGCGGCGTGGTCACGGCCGTGGCCGCCGGTTCGGCCACCGTGACCGCCGCGCTGGGCGACATGAGCGGCAGCAGCGCTCTCAGCATCACCGCGTCTGCCCCGACCGTCTCCTCAGTCGCGGTTACGCCCGCCAGCTCAACAGTGAACGCCGGTGCGACCCAGCAATTCACCGCCACCGCGACCTATGGCGACGGCTCCACGAAAAATGTCACGAGCACGGTGACGTGGAGCAGCTCCGCGACCGCTGTCGCCACCATCAACGCCTCCGGCCTGGCCACTGCTGTCGCTCAGGGATCCAGCACCATTACGGCCGCGCTGAGTGGCGTCTCCGGAAAGGCGACCCTCACCGTACCGACTGCGGCTCCGCCTACGCTCGCGTCCATTGCCGTGACGCCGGCCAACTCCAGTTTTGCCGTGGGGGCGACCCAGCAGTTCACGGCAACCGCTACGTACAGTGACAGCTCAACCAAAAACATAACCTCGTCGGTGACCTGGAAAAGCTCCAACATGGCCGCCGTTACGATCAACGCCTCCGGCCTGGCCACCGGCGTCGCTGCGGGGTCGTCAACCATCACAGCCTCCTCCGGCGCCATCTCCGGCTCCGCCCTGGCCACGGTTGCAGTGAAGACCATCTCCTCGATCGCCGTGACCCCGGCCAATCCGAGCTTCGCTGCAGGATCGACCCAGCAGTTCACGGCAACCGCCACCTATGCCGACAGCACCACCGGCAACATCACCACCACGGCTGCGTGGACCAGCTCCGATGGCACTGTGACCACCATCGACAGCTCCGGCCTGGCCGCGGGCCTCGCCTCCGGAACCAGCACCATCACCGCCACCGAGAACAGCGTCAGCGGCCACACCACAGCCACCATCACCGGCACGGCCGTCACTGACGTCAATATCCCCACCTGGCACGTGGACAACAACCGCAGCGGCCTGAATGACCATGAGACCCTGCTCACTCCATCGAACGTGAATTCCTCGTCGTTCGGCAAACTCTTTTCCATGTCCATCGACGGCTATGCCTACGCCGAGCCGCTTCTGATCTCCGGCGTTACCATCAGCGGCACGAAGCACAACGTGCTCTACGTCGCCACGGAGAACGACAGCGTCTACGCCTTCGACGCCGACACCGGAACCCAGCTGTGGAAGGTTTCTCTCCTGCAGTCCGGTGAAACCGCGCTCACGAATGCAACCATCAAGCCGGTTGAGGGCGTAACCTCGACGCCGGTC
This sequence comes from Acidobacteriaceae bacterium, assembly GCA_036489655.1. Taxonomy (GTDB): domain Bacteria; phylum Acidobacteriota; class Terriglobia; order Terriglobales; family Acidobacteriaceae; genus Palsa-343. The sequence continues at coordinate 20,669 of DASXFH010000370.1, forward strand.
ATCGATCCCAATACCGGCACCCTCTACGTTGTCTCGGCACAAATCGCCTCCGGCAGCGCCGGAACCTTCCGCCTGAACGCCCTCGATATCACCAGTGGCAGTCAGAAATTCGGCGGCCCGGTTACTCTCAACGTCTCCGTACCTGCTTCCAACGGCGATGCGGTCGGCGGTATACAGACCATGACCACCTCCTGCATCCAGCGAGCCGCGCTGCTGCTGGCCAACGGCAACATCTACATGGGCTTCGGCAGCTGCCACAGCGGCTGGCTGGTCGCCTACAGTGCCTCGACCCTGAAACAGGTGGGCGTCTTCAATTCCAGCGTAAGACTCGATGGCGAAGGCGCCTACGCCAGCGCGGGCGGCGTCTGGATGGGCTCCGGCGGTCCGGTAGCCGACAGCTCGGGCAACGTCTACATAACGACCGGCAACGGTCCGTGGGACGGTACCGATGCCTGGGCCGACTCCGTGCTGAAGTTTCCGCCCACGCCCACCTCGGGCGCTAACGGAACCATGCAGCCCAGCGACTACTTCACGCCCAGCATTTACCAATACATGGATTGCAACGACTCCGACCTTGCCGCCGGCGGCCTTATGCTGATCCCTGGCAGCACAACCCTCATCGCCGGCGGTAAAACCGGCACCATGTTCCTTGTCAACAGCAACAACCTCGGCCACGAGTCCGCTAACGACTCGGGTGCTGTCCAGGAGCAGGTCTGGGGTGCAGGCCTCACCGCCGGCAACACCTACTCCAGCTCCTGCACCGATTCAACCGGAAAAAACACCGCCAGCATCACTTCGTACGAGATCTTCGGAACCTCGGCCTACTTCAACGGCGATGTCTACCTCGGCGTGACGCCGACCTCTTCGACAGCGCCCGGTGGCGTTCGCCAGTTTGAATACGCCGGGACCCTGACTCCGTTCGCCGACACCACGCCGGGCATCAATCAGGGCACCCGCGGCACCAGTCCCTTCATCTCCGCCAACGGAACCAATGACGGCATCGTGTGGATGATCGACGAGGGCTTCCCCCTCCAGAACACCCAGAACGATCCCAGCAACCCGGGTACGACTCAAACGCCTACGAATGCGATTCTCCGGGCATTTTCGGCGGCCAGCTATCCCAACGAATTGTGGGACAGCAAACAGAACTCGGCGGATCAGCCGGGCTACGGGATTAAGTTCAGTTCGCCGGTGGCGGCTAATGGCAAGGTCTACATTTCGACCGGAACGAACCTGACGACCACCGCGAATCCGAAGGGCGAAATTGACGTCTACGGCCTGAAGTAATAGCCGCCACACAAGGGATGATCGGACCCGATCATCCCTTGCTTCCCTTTCCACCCGCTCATTGCCGCCCCCGCTGCGCGAAAGCACGCACGGTACTAAGGTTTCCGGAATCCCCACCCGATTCGCAAAATTACACTTCTGCGACATTGCCCATCCTGTCTGCGGTGCAATCATCACGGCAGGCATGGAACAACTCCCCATCGTCATTCAGGGTGGCATGGGCGCCGGCGTCTCCAGCTGGCGCCTCGCTCAGGCTGTCTCCTGCCTCGGTCAACTCGGTGTCGTCTCCGGCACCGCGCTCGATCAGATCCTCATCCGCCGCCTTCAGGACGGCGATCCCGACGAAGCCATGCGCCGCGGTCTCGCTGCCTTCCCCTTTCCCGAAACCGCAGGCCGCATCCTCCGCGACTACTTCATTCCCGGCGGCAGACCCTCCACCGCCCCCTACCGCACCACCTGCGCCCACACCAAAGATGAGCCGCGCGAGCTGACCGAACTCTGCATCGCCGCCAACTTTGTCGAAGTCTTCCTCGCCCGCGAAGGCCACACTCATCCCGTCGGCATCAATTACCTCGAGAAGATTCAGATCCCTCTCCTGCCCTCCCTCTACGGAGCCATGCTTGCCGGCGTCGGCTATGTCCTCATGGGTGCAGGCATTCCCCTCAGCGTGCCCGGCGTCCTCGATCGTCTCGCCGAGCATCAGCCCGTTGAATATCTGCTGCACGTCACCGGCTCTCAAAACGGCGATGACGTCGTGATGCGCTTCGACCCACGCGACTTTTGGCAAGCCCTCGCTCCGGCTCCGCTCACCCGACCGGCCTTCCTTGCCATCGTGTCTTCCAACACTCTCGCCACCACCATGCTGCGCCGCGCCAACGGACGCGTCGACGGCCTCGTCATTGAAACCCGCACCGCAGGCGGCCACAACGCCCCACCCCGCGGCAAGCTCCAGCTCGACGCCCATGGCCAGCCCATCTATGGTGAGCGCGACGCCATTGATCTCGCCAAAATCCGCGACCTCGGCGCTCCCTTCTGGCTGGCCGGCGGCTATGGCTCCGCCCTCAAACTCCGCGAGGCCCTGGCCCTCGGAGCCACCGGCGTTCAGGTCGGCACCGCCTTCGCCTTCACCCGCGAATCCGCCCTCCGCGAAGACCTCAAGCAGGCCCTGCTGGACAAAGCCCTCCACGGCGAGGCCCGCGTCTTCACCGACCCGCTCGCCTCCCCTGCCGGATTCCCCTTCAAAGTCGCCCAACTCGAAGGCACCGCCTCCGATGACGCCGTCGCCGCCGCCCGCCCCCGCATCTGCGACCTCGGCTTCCTTTCCGAAATCGTTCGCGCCGAAGACGGCTCCCTCGTGCATCGCTGCCCCGCCGAGCCCCTCTCCCTCTACCTCTCCAAAGGCGGCAAGGCCGAAGACGCAGCCGGACGCAAGTGCCTCTGCAACGCCCTTATTGCCAACATCGGCCACCCCCAGGTCCGTTGCGGCCACCACATTGAGCCTGCCCTGGTCACCGCCGGCGACGACCTCACCGAGATCGCCCGCTTCCTCCCCGCCAACGCCACCACCTACACCGCCGCCGACGTCCTCAACGCCCTGTTGCCCTCCTGACGCACAGCGACAACTCCGAAGGCTTGTCCCCCTCCATCAACCTTCTATAGTGGAGCCATGCCCTGCGACGACCTCCGCGACTGGATCAAAGTCCTCGACAAAGCCGGCGAGCTGCGCCGCATCCGCGAACAGGTCTCGCCTCTGCTTGAGATCGCCGAGATTACCGACCGCGTCTCCAAATCAGGCTTCTCCCGTTCCTCGAAAAACGCCCCCGGCGGCCCCGCGCTCCTCTTTGAAAACGTCCAGGGCTACCCCGGTGCGCGCGTCCTCATGAACCAGTTCGGCTCCGAGCGCCGCATGAAGCTTGCCCTCGGCCTCGACCCCGACAAGGGTTCGCTGGACGAAATCGCCGGCCGCATCCGCGCCCTGATGGAAATCAAATCCCCCGAGGGCTTTCTCGAAAAACTCAGGATGCTTCCCCAGCTGGCGGCCATCGGCAACGTCTTCCCCAAAACGATCTCCGCCAAAGACGCTCCCTGCAAAGACATCATCCTTCGCGACAACTTCTCCGTCCTCGACTTTCCTGTCCTCCAGTGCTGGCCGCTCGACGGCGGACGCTTCATTACCCTCCCCTGCGTCGTCACCCGCGATCCGCGCACCGGCAAACGCAACATCGGCATGTACCGTATGCAGGTCTACGACGGCCAGACCACCGGCATGCACTGGCAGCGCCAGAAGAATGCCGCCGAGCACCTCCGCGATGTGCTGCGCACGGCAGCCGGGGATGCATCGTCCCGAGTTGACGCCATGGCTGAAACCGCCGGCGCCACCGCCAACCTCGCCATGGGCAACATTGTCGGTGACAAATTGGAAGTCGCCGTCGCCATCGGCACCGATCCCGCCACCACCTTTGCCGCCATCGTTCCCGCGCCCCCGGAAGTCGAGGAGTTCCTCATCGCCGGCTTCCTCCGCCAGGAGCCCGTTGAGCTCGTCAAATGCGAGACGGTCAACCTCGAAGTGCCCGCTCACGCCGAAATCGTCCTCGAAGGCTACGTACGCCTCGACGAGCTCCGCTCCGAGGGCCCCTTCGGCGACCACACCGGCTTCTACACCGCCGCCGAAGACTACCCCGTCTTCCACATCACCTGCATCACCCACCGCAAAGACCCCATCTACTCCGCCACCATCGTCGGCAAGCCGCCCCAGGAAGATGCGTGGATGGGCAAGGCCGTCGAGCGTGTCTTCCTGCCGCTCTTCCGCCTCACATTGCCGGAGATCGTGGATATCAATCTGCCCGTCGAAGCCGTCTTTCACAACCTCATGATCGTCTCCATCCGCAAGAGCTACGCGGGCCAGGCGCGCAAGGTCATGAACGGCATCTGGGCCATGGGGCAGGCCATGTTCACCAAGTGCATCATTGTCGTCGACGAGGACTGTGACGTGCAGGACCTGGCCGAGGTCACTCTCCGCGTCGCCAACAACATCGACCCGGAGCGCGACACTCAGTTCACCCTGGGCCCGATCGATTCTCTGGACCACGCCTCTCGCCTGCCCAACTACGGCAGCAAGATGGGCATTGACGCCACCCGCAAGTGGGCCGCCGAAGGCTTCACCCGCCCCTGGCCGAAGGAAATTGCCATGGATACTGCGACGAAATCCCGCATCGATGCGATCTGGAAAAAGCTCGGCCTCGCCGATTAGCTTCGAGGCAACGGCACTCTGCGCTGTTCTTTAACGGTCGATGAGTCGCCCGCTACCGTCCCTGTCCCGACGACGACCGCGCGATCGCAGGCCCCTCGGCCTCGGCATACTATTGGGTTTTGACTTCTTCTTGTGTGCTGTTCTCATCTTGTCCCCAATGCGCAGGATCACCCGGTCGGTCCCAAAACGCACTTCGGGAATTTTTGAAGCAAAACTGTTTGACCGTACGTTTGGTCCTGCGCAGCAGGACGACGGAGAAAGCCACGGCCTTCAGGCCGTGGAAAAGAAGGATGAGAGAGATAGGGCTTTTAGCCCCGGACTTCCTCCATAATGTGGCTCATGGCCTCCATGTTCACCCTCGACGGCATCCGCCAGCTCCACCGCTGGACCCACCTCTGCCTCGACAGAGCCTTCGATCACATCGCCACGATCCCCATCGCCGACTACACCCGGGATGTTCCCGGCTTCGGCTCCCCCAACCTCCGCGCCCAGGTCATCCACTGCATCAATTGCGAAGCCTTCTGGATCCACGTGCTGCAGGGCCAGCCCTACACCGATGAGGATCCCTCACGCTTCCCCACCGTCGCCGACGCCGGGGCCTTCGAGAGCAGGGTCTCCGCGCAAACCCTCGACTACCTCTCCCGCCTCACCGATCCGCAACTCAACACCAACGCCACCCTGCATTTTCCCGATGGCGATACTGCCGTCCGCACCCCGGCCCTCATCCTGCACCACATGCTCACGCACGCCTTCCATCACAAAGGCCAGATCGCAGCCATGTGTCGTCTCCTGGGCCACCCCGCCCCCGACACCGACCTCAACAATTTTGAGTAGCAACCGAGGCGGATCCGCCGCCTCCATCAGCCCGCCGCTCTCCGCTCATTTCCCTGTGCTGCCCGCTCCCGGCTCTCCACTGGCTGTTTTCACCTGAATCTTCACCAGTTTCCACACGCTCCGCGTTGCATTCCTGTCCTCGCTCACCACCAGACGAAACGGCCCCGTCTTCGCATCGAGCGGCTTGCCGTCCAGCTCATCCGCCACCAGCACCACCCCCGGATGAAAATCAGGATCGACCTCGCCCAGCGACAGCACCGTAGAGTACCCATCCGATCCCGTCGCCACCACATACTCCTGCAGCGGCTTGCCCATCAGATTCTTCCCGTGCGGAACCCCCAGGTGCGCCAGCAGTTCCATCAGCGGCACCCCTGCATACGTCACGTTCTTCTTCGCGTGACGATCGAAAACCGTCACCTTCGTCTGCGGATATTCCCGCAGCGAAGCCGCCGTGAAAACCGCGCGCTCCCCCGGCCCCGCCTCAATCACCAGCACGTTCAACCTGGCGGGAGTCTCCCCGGGACTTTGGATCACGGCCTGCTGCCCGTAAGCTCCGATCGCCCCGGCCAGCCAGAGCACCACAGTCACCCCAATACCACCCATTCGCGTCGCCCGCATCTTTGTACCCCTCATTCGCTCACCATCGTAATTCTCCGGATGCAATTCTCCATCTTCTTTTCCCACTTCTCCATCTAAACTAAGGAAGCCATGCCACACCTCCAGGACCAGCTCGACGAGATCACCGCCCAGACCCGCAACCTGGTCCAACCCGAACGCCTTGCCGTCGGCGAACGGGCCATTGAAGAGCTTTTTGCTTCCGGCATTGAAAGCCGCCTGCTCCCCGTCGGCTCCCAGGCCCCCGGCTTCTCGCTGCCCGACTTCTCCGGCAAAGTGGTCCGCTCCTCTGACCTGCTCGCCCTTGGGCCTCTGGTCATCACTTTTTTCCGCGGCCGCTGGTGCCCCTACTGCGTCACCGAGCTTGAAACCTGGCGCGACCTGTATCCGGCCCTGCGCGACCGCGGCGCCATGGTCATTGGCATCTCGCCGCAAACCCAGCGCCAGTCCGACTTCACCGCCAGCCAGCACCAGATTCCCTTCCCCATCCTCTCCGACCCCGGCTGCGCGGTCGCCGGCCGCTATGGCCTGGTATGGGCTCTCCCCGACTACCTGCAGCGCTACTATCGCGGCATCCTCCTGAACATCCCCTTCATCAACGGCGACAACAGCTGGAAGCTCCCCATCCCGGCCACTTATGTGCTCGACCCGGATGGCAAAGTCCTCTATGCCGAAGGCCATGCCGACTTCCGCGTCCGCCCCGAGCCGGAAGAGGTCCTTCGCGCGCTGCCGGCTTTTGCCCGCAGCGAATAACCTCCCACCCCATCTGTACCCTTGCAACCTGTCCCCTGTACCTGTCCCTCCCGGGAACCATCCCCCTGCGCCCTGCGTATCCCCTTTCTGAGCGCACCCGCGCCCAGGAGTTTCGTATGCAGACCGTCGAACGCGTCATCATCCAGGCCACCCCTGCTGCCATCTGGCGCGTGCTCGCCGATGTCGAGCGCTGGCCCACCTGGACCCCGACCGTCCAGCATGTTCAGCCCCTCACCCCCGACGGCCTCCGCCTCGGCGCCCGCTACCGCATCACCCAGCCCAAACTGCGCCCCGCTGTCTACGAAGTCACCGAGTGCGCCCCGCACAAGGCCCTTACCTGGATCCAGAAGGCCCCCGGCGCCACCCTCATTGCCGACCACCGCCTCATTGGCGACGATGCGTCCACCGAAGTCGAGCTTTCCTTCTCCACCGAAGGACTGTTCGGCGCCATCCTCGGCAGCATGTACGCCAGACGCATCGCGGAATACGTGAAGACTGAAGCCCGCAGCCTCAAAGCGCACTGCGAGAAATTTGCCGAGGCAGCTACGGCATAGCGGGGAACCTACAGCACAGTCACGCCCCAGGCTACAATCTCCGCCATGCAGATCGCTCATCGCTTCGTATCAGCCGTTCTCGTGGCGGCCTTTGCCTTCGCTCTGCCCCTCCACGCCGCCTCCCCCGAAGACCAGGCCGTCCTCGCCCCCGTGCAGGCCCTCTTCGCCGGCATGACCCACCACGACGCAGCCGCCATCCGCGCGCCGCTGCTCCCCGGCGGATCGCTGACCCTGATGCGCGACGGCAAGCCCATCCAGATGTCCTTTGACGATTTCGCCTCACGCGTGGCAAAGCCGTCGCCACACCGCATCGAGGAGCGGATCCACCATCCTCTCGTCCGCATTGACCATGACCTCGCCGTGGTCTGGGCGCCGTTCCAGTTCCTCACCGACGGCAAAGTCGACCACTGCGGCACCGACCTCTTCAGCCTCGTGCGCGTCAACGGCGACTGGCGCATTGCCTCAGTCGCGGACACCGGCCGCAACACCTGCCCTTCCCACTAAAAGAAATGGGGCGACCCCTGGCCGCCCCTCTCAACGTTAATCCCTCTACTGCTTAGCGAAGTCCAGATCGATCTCCAGCTGCACCTCGTCGCTCACCATCGCCGATGGCATCCCCGCTGCGATGCCGAAATCGGCCCGGTTCACCGTCGTCCTCGCGTCGAAGCCCATATGCGGTTTCTTGTCCATCCCCGTTACCGGCCCCGTCGGCCCATCCACGTGGAGAACCACCGGCTTCGTCACGCCCTTGAGCGTCAGATTGCCTTTCACCTCGAGTCCCGACCCGGTCTTCTCAACCCTCGTGCTCACAAACGTCGCGGTCGGATTGTGCGCCACGTCGAAAAAATGATCGCTCTTCAGATCGCTGTCCCGCGGAGGCACGCCGGTATCCACGCCCGTCACATCAATCGTCGCGCGTACGGAGGATTTGGCAACGTTCTGCGGATCCCACTCCATCGTCGCATCCACTTTGCCGAAGCGCCCATGCACCCTGGTGATGCCCAGATGCGTCACGGTGAACGTCACCTCGCTGTGGTACGGATCGGCCTTCCACGTGGAAGTTTGCGCCATCGCCAGCGGCGCCGCCACAGCCAGAGTCAGAGCCACACCCGCAAGTTTTGTCAGCTTCATGCCAGAAGTCCTTTCTCGTGCTGCATCCCAGGATTAAAGAAGGTCCCTCCAGCTTAACCCGAGAGAACCGAGCCCCGGACAGGTGCTGCCAGCGCGGGGCCTT
>DASXFH010000429.1:0-3417 GCA_036489655.1 Acidobacteriaceae bacterium
CAGTCCAGACACACTTTGTAGCAACTTTTCTTCAGGGTGAATGGACGGGTTTGGTTCTGGTGACGGCAGCCAAACAGGAACTCAAGGCAGGCATCCATCATCGCGTCCTCCTTCTCGGGTGGGCCTCACTGAGGGAACAGCTGGGGCTCGGGTCCGAGTCCTGGAGCCAATCGGGAATGGGAACGACGGCTGGGCTCCGATTCTCCGGGAATAAGGGAAAGGTAGCGCGACGGCGGGCCGGCTGCCATTCCCCGATCGATTCGATATTCACAGCTGCGCAGTACTCGGGGGGATGTTACCGCGGGGGGAGGGTCCTGAAGGGGTTAGCGGGGGTGGCGGTTTCTTTTGCTGAGCACTCCTGGGTTGGTGCTTCAATGCGAGGCGAAATGCGGGTCCGCGTTCGACTCGCACCTGAATTCGGAGGGCGCGCTCAGGAGGAGAAGTTTTTTTGATATTTGGTGGGGATGCTGACCCGATGGCTCCGAACCGATGGGGGCGGATTTTGGGCGGCGGTTCGGTCAGGCTGGCTGGGGGCCGCTGATACACTGAGGGTACTGTGGTGGAACTGGTTCCATCGATATTGTCGGCGGATTTTGCGCGTTTGGCCGAGGAGATTGCGGCGGCGGAGCGCGGGGGCGGGCGCGCGATCCACGTGGACGTGATGGATGGGCATTTTGTGCCCAACATTACTGTGGGACCGCCGATCGTGGCGTCGCTGCGGAAGCATACGAAGCTGCCGCTGGACTGCCATCTGATGATCGAGAATCCCGACGAGTTTATCCCGGCGTTCGCCGAAGCCGGGGCCAACTGGGTGAGCGTTCACTACGAGGCCTGCCGGCATTTGCATCGGACGCTGGAGCTGATTGCGCAGCACGGGATGGAGCCGGCGGTGGTGATCAATCCCGCGACGGCGGAGGAGCTGCTGATCCCCGTGCTGGGGATGGTGCACCATGTGCTGGTGATGAGCGTGAATCCCGGGTTTGGGGGGCAGAAGTTTATTCCCTACTCGCTGAAGAAGATCCGGCGGCTGCGAGAGCTGCGGCAGGAGATGGGGCTGGATTACAGGATTGAAGTGGACGGCGGAGTAGGGCACGACACGGTAGCGAGCGTTGTGGAAGCGGGCGCGGAGCTGCTGGTGGCGGGGAACGCGGTCTTCGGCGAGGGGCATGCGGAGCGGGATGCGCGGCGGTTGCTGGAAGCGGCGCAAAGGGCGACCTTGCAGACGGCGTGACTGAGGGTTGACAATCTGGGGAAGGGTCGTGCGGACGGCGCTTTCCTCTGGAGTACTGGCCAGTGCCAGAGCAGGAGTCCGCGACTTTTTGAGGTGCTATGAACCGGTTGGTCCTTCGAGTATCGGTAGTTTGTCTGGGTGCGGCGATCGCGCTTTCTCCATGCGCCTATGCGAAGCAGCATAAGCAGAAGCACAGGAAGAACGAGGATCTGAGCGCCAATCCGCTGGGGAACGTGCAGTCGAGCCAGCCGGACAAGCTGCTTTTCGACAAGGCGATGAAGGCGATGAAGAAGGGCCATTACGATGTGGCGCGGCTGGATCTGCAGACGCTGCTGAACACGTATCCGGACTCCGAGTACGACATGCGGGCGAAGCTGGCGGTGGGCGACACGTGGTTCAAGGAAGGGGGGACGGCGGCGCTGTCGCAGGCGGAGTCGGAGTACAAGGATTTCATCACGTTCTTCCCCAACTCGCCGGAGGCGGCCGAGGCGCAGATGAAGGTGGGGGACATTTATTTCCAGCAGATGGAGAAGCCGGACCGGGATCCTGCGAATGCGGTGCACGCGGAGGAGGAGTACCGGACGATGCTGGAGCAGTTCCCGGACTCGTCGCTGGCACCGCGGGCGAAGCAGAAGCTGCGGGAGGTGCAGGAGGTGCTGGCGCAGCGGCAGTTTGAGATTGGGGAATACTATGCGTCGCGGGAGAACTATGCGGCGGGGATTGCGCGGCTGCAGACGGTGGCGGACGACTATCCGCTGTTCAGCAAGGCGGACCAGACGCTGATCACGATTGGCGACTCGTATGCGGTGGAAGCGCAGAAGATGGCGCAGTCAAGGCTGCCGGCGAAGGCGAAGACGGAGCTGGTGCGGTACTACGACAACCAGGCGGCCGATGCGTGGGGCCTGGTGGTAAGGCGGTATCCGCTGTCGCCGCATGTGGAAGATGCGAAGGATCGTCTGATTGCGATGGGGCGGCCGGTTCCGGATGCGAGTCCGCAGGCGCTGGCGGAAAGCCAGGCGGAGGAAGACAGCCGGGTGAACGTAAGGCTGGGAAGGCGGACGCTGGCTTTGCTGGGGCATGGGCCGGACACGATTAAGGCGGCGCGGGTGGGCGAGCCGTCGCTGAACAACCCGTCGCCGGTGACGGCGCCCGCGGTGATCAAAGAGAGCGCGGAGGCATTTAAGGCGGCGCTGGCGGGGAAGCCGATTCCGGCGCCGGGGAGCATGCAGGAGCCGCAGGAGGCGTCAGCGGCGCAGGGCGGCGGGGCGGGGAACTACTCCGTGGGGCAGGCGCAGCCGGGCAGTGGCGGGGGCGAGGCTCCGACGCAGAAGCTGACGTTTGAAGAGGTGCCGGATGCTTCGGCGGGCGGAGGGGCAGCGGCGCCGAACGGCGGAACGGTGGATGCGACGGAGGCTCCGGGGAACGGTGGGGTGAACGGTGATCCGAACGGTGCGGCTCCGGCGGGAGCGGTGGGGAGCGGCCAGCCGTTGGCGGCGCCGGTAGGACCCACGGACACGAAGGCGCTGCCGGCGATCGATAAGCCGGCCGAGGCTCCGCAACAGATTAACGAGGTGCCGGCCAATGAGCAGAACGCCCAGGTGAAGACGGGCGCGACAGTGAGCGGCAAGCCGAGCAAGAAGACGAAAAAGGCTCCCTACGATAAGAAGGAAGAGTCATCGAGCCAGCATAAGAAGAGGAAGGGGCTGGACAAGCTGAATCCGTTCTGAGGCAGCCTGTAGCCTGTAGCCGGTAGCCTGTAGCTGAAGAAGGCAGCTGGGGGCTGGGAGCTGATGAAGGCAGCCGGTGGCCTGTAGCCGGTAGCCGGTAGCTGAAGAAGGCAGCTGGGAGCTGGGGTCGGCTGCTGGTAGCTGGTAGACAGGACACATCCTGAGGATGGGGAAGGCCGCGAGTGCGCGGCCTTTTCTGTTTGGGTGAGGGTGGCGCCGATGGAGGAGAGACTTCACCACAGAGGATTCTGTGGGGAGGGCGCGGGGCTGCGGCGAGGAACGAAATCCTTTATCGTGAAAAGGAATGCCTCAGCAGGCGAAAGACATGGTTGAGAACGCATCCGAAACAGCCGCGGCGCAGGGCGGGCGGCGGGAGTTGCCGAAGGCGTACGATCCTCGAGCGATTGAGGATCGGTGGGCGGAGTATTGGGTGCGGGAGCGGCTGTTCCACGTGGAGAC
>DASXFH010000037.1:0-4770 GCA_036489655.1 Acidobacteriaceae bacterium
ACGTTCTGCAGGTGGTAGGTGAATGCGCCGCTGCTCGCGGGAAAAGACGCCGATGCCGGGAAGCTATTTTTGGGATTGGTGTTGGTGGGTTCGAGCAGGAAATAGTTGGTGCCGATGCCGGAGCCGCCGCACCGCCCCTCATCGGAGGGAGGCGCCAGTGGTTGCAGCCAGGCCGGGAAGTAATTTCCGGAAGCGGTGTCGGTACGGTAATAGATTTGGGGATCGTGCAGCGGGTCGTTAAAGAATTCTGCGAGCTGCTGGGTGAGAGGCTGGATGTCGCGATCGGTGACGATGGCGGGCGTGGCCCCGAGATACGATCCGAGCACAAAGGAGTTGCCGGTGGCGGCATCGACGCCGTGCGTTCCCCAGGAACAGCAGACCGTCGCGTCGGCAGCCGCGTAATAGGTCGTGTTATGGGTGACGGCGATGACGAGTTTGCCGTCCTGCCGGGGAATCTGCTTAAAAATTTCCTTCTGGAGAAATTCGGAATCGACGACCGCGAACCCGGTGCCGCTCTTCTTCGAAGAGAGGAGGTAGCCGTAGCCGGGAGGGACGGCGATGGTGACTGGCTTTACCTCCGGCTTGCCGAGCAGAGTGTGTCCTTGCTTCGTTGTGTCTGAGGGAAAGGTGGCGCGGAGCAGAGCGTCAGCGTACTGCGTTTTATCGCCGGAGAAGGCGAACCCGGAGAAGGCGAATCTGGAGAAGATGGGCGACTTCAGAATGTGCGGAACGTCCGTGGATGCGTCCATGCGGGTGGTCTTGCCGGGGAAGGTGAGCGTGACAGGAACCACCACGGTGGGGATGACGGTGGTGCCGCTTTGCGCGGGATCGCGGCCGGCGAGGGTATATGTGCCGCCGCCAATGGCTCGCGTGAATGTCGGGATGGTTCCTTGGGCATGGGCTGTTTGTAATGCAAACGCGAGAGGCAAGAGCAGGCAGGTGGTCCTGATTCCGATGTCGGACATCCCTTGATCTTGCCACGTGAGCGGTGAGAGCGACAGGGAAGAGCAGGTGCGAACCGCGAGTCGTCTCAAAAAACCGCCTGCCGTTGCGTCCAAAGGCTCGCGAAAAGCGCTGGAGAAGAACAGCGTGTCCTCGCCGCTGCTTTTTCGGTAGAGTCGAAGCCATGAGGTTTTGGACCGATTCACTGGGCCGATGCGGCGTCCTGCTGCTCGCGGCTTTCCCTGGCGCACTGACTTCCTTAGCGCAGTCCAATCCACTCACAGCGGTAACTGCGGCCCCGAGTGCTCCGTCTTCGGAGGGGAGCATTGCGGCGGCCCAGAAGCTGGTGCAGGAAGGCCGCCTGGCGGAGGCGCTGCACACCCTGGATGCGCTGGCCATGCAGACGCCTGAACCTGCCGGCGTCGAGAAACTGCGCGGTATGGCGCTCTACCAGCAGAGCAAGCTGGAGGATGCGGCGGCCGCATTCGGACGTGCCGCGGCGCAGGATCCGAAGGATATTGAAGCAGCACAGATGCAGGGCGTGACCCTGTTCCGGCTGGGGCGGCCGGCGGATGCGATCCCGCTGCTGGAGCGCTCGCGCGGGCAGAATGTGGCCACGGCGAACGTCGACGGCAACTATGTTCTGGGGCTTTGCTATATGGATACGCGCCGCTACGACGATGCGCGGCGGGCATTCGCGGCGCAGTATGGTTTTCCGCCCGATGGCGCAGAGGCCTATCTGTTGTCGGCGCGGCTGCTCTTCCGGCGGGAATATATGCCGGCTGCAATTGCCGCGGCGCAGAAAGCGCAGGAGCTAGCGCCGAAGATGCCACTGGTTCACGAGCTGCTGGGCGAGATCGCGCTGGCGCAGTCGCGGGGTACGGATGCGATCGCGGAGTTCGAGCAGGAGCGGGCGATCAACCCGCTGTATGGGGGGCTTTACGACCGGCTGGGCGATGCCTACCTGCGAGCGGGCGAGTACGACAAGGCGCAGCAGGCGCTGAACCGCGCCGTGCTGCTGGAGCCGGCCTCGACCGGCCCGTACATCCTGCTGGGGAAGGTACTGCTGAAGCAACGCAACGCCGCCATGGCCACAATGTATCTGGAGCGCGCGCGAAACATGGATCCCAACAACTTCATGACGCGCAGCCTGCTGGGGCAGGCGTACCGCGCGGCCGGCCGAACGGAAGATGCCGAGCGTGAGACAGCGAAGTCGATCGAGCTGCAGGCCGCGACCGCACCGAAGCTCTCGAAACCATGAGGAGCAGATTCCTACGACAACGGGCTCTGGCCGCGGTGGTCGCCAACGCTTTGTGGCTGGTGCCGGGCGCGACTGCCGGGGCGCAGGCGACGCGTGGTGCGCGCGCCGAGGCAACGGCGAAGCAGGCCAGTGCGGCATTCCATGCAGGTTATGCGGCGGCGAATGCCGGAGATCTGGAAAAGGCACGACGCTCGTTTGCGGTGGTGGTGCGGCTGGAACCGAAGATTCCGGAGGGACACGCGGCGCTGGGGTCTGTGCTGCTGAGTCTGGGGCGGCCGTCGGAGGCGGCGGCGGAGCTGAAACGCGGTCTTGCTTTGAAGCCGGGCGACGCGAACATGAAGATGAATTTGGCGCTGGCCAAGGTGCGGGCGGGACACTCAGCCGATGCCCTGCCGCTATTCAAGGAGATATCGGCGCAGGGTGATGCGTTGCCGCCCGAGGTTGAGATTGCCTATGCGCAGGCCTTGACCCAAGCGGGGCAGCGTCCGGTGGCGCTCGACCGTTTGCGTACGGCAGTGGCGGCGGCTCCAGACAACGCGGCGCTGCATGATGCGCTGGGCTCGCTGCTGGCCCAGGAGCAGCAATGGGCAGCGGCGCAGCCGGAGTTTGCGCGGGCGGTGGAGCTTGATCCGAAGCTGATTGCGGCCCGGCTGCACCTGGCCACGGTGCTGATACAGGTCAACCAGCCGGCGGACGCAGCTGCGACGCTTGAAACTGCGCGCGCGGAGCAGCCGCAGGATGTAGCAATACTGAACGAGCTGGCGCTGGCCTATTCCGCACAGGGAAGCTACGACAAAGCACTTCCGCTGGCGCAGGAAGCGATGCGGCTGGCGCCGGATAGCACTGCTGCTGCCTACCAGGCGGCGATTGCGCTGCAAGGCCTGGGACGCGAACGGGAGGCCACTCCGTTGTTTCAACGCGTGGTGAAGGCCGATCCGGAAAATGCGGGTGCGCTCACTAACTATGCGTTGGCACTGGTGCAGCAGGGACGCGCCAAGGAGGCGGTCCCGCTATACACGCGCGCGGTTACGCTGACGCCCAACGATCCGGTGGTATATGAGGATTTCGGCGTGGCGTATCTGCAGCAGAGCGACATCGAAGATGCGATCCACGAGTTCGAAGCCGGCCTGAAGCTGGATAGCGATGGCCAGCAACTGCATTACAACCTGGGGCTTGCTTACAAGTTGAAGGACGACACGGCGCACGCGATACCGGAACTGGAACTGGCGGCGCGGCTGGATCCGAACTCGCCCGATCCGGCGTACACGCTGGGCATCCTTTATATGCAGGCAGGGCGCTTCGGTGATTCGGAAGCGCAATTGCGTCACACGCTGGAGCTGCGCCCGCAGAACGGCGATGCGTGGGCGGTGTTGGGCAGCGTGTACAAGCAGGACAGCAAGCTGCCGGAGGCGGCGGATGCGCTGCGACGCGCGATTGCCCTCTTGCCGAATCAGCCGGGACCGCATATCACTCTGGCAAGCGTGCTGGCTGAGCAGGGGCAGAGAACAGAGGCAGCGGCAGAGCGCAAGCAGGCTGCGGACTTGACGCGTGTGGCGGTGAACCGGCAGCGCGCCACCTTTGCCACGAATACCGGGAACATGCTGTTGGCCAAGGGGCAGGTGGCCGATGCGCTTTCGCAGTTCCAGGACGCGGTGGACAGCGATCCGAATTATGCGGACGCGCATAGCGGGCTGGCGACGGCGCTGGCACGCCAGGGGAGAACAGCGGAAGCCGCCACGGAACGCGAGAAGGCCGCCGCGCTGGAGAAGCCAGCACAATGACACGTCCTGCGTGGCTATGAAGGCGGACAGATGAGAGCGGTCTTTATACTGGCTGCGCTCTTGCTTCCAGAAAGATTCAGGGGGTTTCCGATTTGAGCTGGACCCGCCGACGTGTGCTGGGCTCATTGAGCCGCACTGCACTGGTGCTTCCATTTGCCGATGTTTTGGCCATGGCGATTCCGCCCTGGGCCCGCGCTGAGGGTCAACAGGCACCTGCCGCGCAACGTGATTACGAAGCAAAGCCAGTAGCGCCGCCGGCGGGCCCGGTTTCGCCGATCGCCGGCACGCCGCTGGGTGTGAGCTTTGTGGACGTGGCGCAGCAGAGCGGATTGAATGCGAAGACGATCTATGGCGGGACAGGAAAGAACAAATATCTACTGGAGACGACGGGCTGCGGTGTGGCGTTTTACGACTACGACGCGGACGGATGGATCGATATTTTTCTGGTGAACGGCTGGCGGCTGGAGGGATTTCCCAAGGGCCAGGAACCGACCTGCCACCTGTTCAAGAACAATCGCGACGGCACCTTCACCGATGTGACGGCGAAGTCCGGGCTGGCGCGCAGCGGCTGGGGACAAGGATGCTGCGTGGGCGACTACGACAACGACGGTCACGATGACCTGTTCGTCAGCTACTACGGACAGTGCTCGCTCTTTCACAACAACGGCGACGGCACCTTTACCGATGCGACGGCGAAGGCGGGACTGACGCAGACGAAGACACGTTGGAACTCCGGCTGCGCGTTTCTCGACTACGACCGCGATGGGCACCTCGATCTTTTCGTGG
>DASXFH010000052.1:0-4712 GCA_036489655.1 Acidobacteriaceae bacterium
GATCATGTTGCCGGGGCCGGTGTCGAAGGCGAGGATCTGGCTCTGAGACGCGCCGGGGGGGATGGCCGAGAGGTTGGCGATGCCGCCGATGTTTTGCAGGATGCGGGCGCGTGTCGGGTGCGCATACAGAACAAAGTCGAGGAGGGGGACGAGGGGCGCTCCTTGTCCACCGGCGGCGATGTCGGCGGGGCGGAAGTTGGACACGACGGGGATGCCGGTGGCGGCTGCGATCAGAGCTGGTTCGCCGAGCTGCCAGGTGCAGGCGAAGCGGCGTCCGGCATAGTTGGCGGGCATGCCCTGGTGGTAGACGGTCTGGCCATGGCATCCGATCAAGGCCGGTGTGATGTTCGTGTCACGGATGGTGGACTGGACGGCTTCGGCATAGGCAAGGCCGAGCCGCCAGTTCAGGTGGGCGAGATCGGCGGTGGTGGTATTGGGGGCGTCGGATTGTCCAGCCATGGCGGTGAGGATGGCGGTGCGGAGAGGTTTGGGGAAGGGGAAGGCACGGTGGGCGAGGAGGGTGAGTCGGGGAGAGTTCTCTTTCTCCCCACTCAAGCCAACGGCGGGCTTGAATGGGGCACCCAGAGATTCTTTCCCCCCCGGGCGCCTGGATGGGGCACCCTTCGCTTCTTTTGCCCCCGGGTTTGGCCTGACCGGGGCGCCCGGAGCGATCTTTACCAGGGCGACGTCGATGCCGTCGGCGGAGGTGCCGCTCATGATGCCGGCGACGATGAGGGACGGGGGCATTCTCTGGAGCAGTTTACAGGCGGCGCGCGGGCCGGGCGCGGGTAGAGTATGTCTGAAAGAGATGCCAGAGGGAAAGTGAACGCGACCTGATGGAAACTGGGCACGATTTTTCACGGCTGTTTATCGAACTGGGCGGCGTGGCGATCGGGCTGGCGCTGCTGGCGCGCCTGGGCAGCCGCTGGGGTTTCTCTTCGATCTCGCTGTTTCTGCTGGGCGGCCTGGCGTGCGGGCGGGGCGGGCTGGTTCCACTGAACCTGTCGAGAAGCTTCATTCAGGTGGGGGCGGAGATCGGCGTCCTTCTGCTGCTGTTCATGCTGGGGCTGGAGTACTCCGGCGAGCAGCTGCGGCGCAACCTGCGCAGCGGGATGGGCGGGGCGGCGATTGATTTTCTGCTCAACTTCCCGCCCGGGGTGATTGCGGGACTGCTGCTGGGGTGGAAATGGCTGCCGTCGATTCTGCTGGGCGGGATCACATTCATCTCCTCCTCGGGGATCGTGGCGCGCATCCTGCAGGAGCTGCGGCGCACGGACGCACCGGAGACGCCGACGGTGCTCTCGATTCTGGTGCTGGAAGACCTGGTGATGGCGGTGTATCTGCCGCTGGTGGCGGTGCTGCTGGCCGGCGGGGGCGCCGGCAGGATTGCGATCTCGGTGGGCATCGCGGTGGTGACGGTTCTGGTCGCGCTGTTTCTGGCGACGAGGTATGGGGCCAGCATGAGCGAATTTGCGGAGCATCAGTCGGAGGAAGTGATCCTGCTGACGGTCTTCGGGGCGGTGCTTCTGGTGGCAGGACTGGCACAGCGTCTGCAGGTTTCAGCCGCGATTGGGGCGTTTCTGGTGGGGATTGCGGCTTCGGGACCGCTTGCGGAGCAGGCGCATCGCCTGATGGGGCCGCTGCGCGACCTGTTTGCGGCGACGTTTTTCTTTTTCTTTGGGCTGGAGATCGATCCGCGTGCGTTGCCGTCGGTGCTGCTGGTGGCTCTGGCTCTGGCGGGCGTCACGACGCTGACGAAGATCCTGACTGGGTATGGGGCGGCGCGGAAAACGGGGATCGAGAGGCGCGCGCGGCTGCGGGCGGGGCTGACTCTGGTGGCGCGCGGAGAGTTTTCTATCGTGATCGCGGGACTGGCAGCGAGCGCGGAGCCTCAGCTGGCGTCTCTGGCGGCGGCGTACGTGCTGCTCATGGCCGTGCTGGGGCCGATTCTGGCGCGGGTCGTGCGGTAGGGACCGAGCGATCAGGACGAAGGGCCGAGGCCTTGCCAGCGTTCGGGATCGGCGGAGTGGACGGGGGTTTCGCCGACGGTGTGGGCGAAGCTGCGGATGTCTTCACAGAGGCGCTGCAGTCGGGTTTCTGTTGGGGACTGGCGGCGGGTGGGCTGGAGCCACTTTTTCTTGGAGCGATAGATTTTGCGCCATGCGCTGGCGATGACGTTGCGGAAGGCGCGGGAGCGCTCGGCTTCCCTGACGATGGCTTCGTAGGCGCGCTGGACGAGGGCGGGGTCGCGGCAGATTTCGATCATCTGAATGCCGGCGAGGAGGGCCTGGACGACGGCCTCTTCGATGGACATTTGGGAGAGGATGCCGCCCATCTCCATGTCGTCGGAGAGGATGATGCCTTTGAAGCGGACCTGGCGACGGAGGACGTTGGTGACCCAGTAGCGGGAGACGGTGGCGGGGACGGGATCGCGTCCAGGCCATGGGTAGGAGGCGTGGGCGACCATGGCGAAGGGCAGGCGGGGGCCGACGGCGAGCCAGGGGGAAAGATCGGTGCGCCACATGAGGCGGGTCTGGCGATGGATGACGGGCATGGACTGATGTGAGTCGACGGAGCCGCCGCCGAGGCCGGGGAAATGTTTGCCGCAGGCGAGGATGTCTTCCAGGCGCAGGCCGGAGAGGAAGGCGCGGGCGTAGTCGATGACGCGCCAGGGTTCGGCGGCGATGGCGCGGGAGCGGAGGATGGAGGCGGATTCCGGAAGGGCGAGGTCGAGGACAGGGGCGAAGACGGTGTTGAAGCCCAGGGCGCGGGCTTCGCGGGCGACGAGCCATCCATGCTGGCGGTAGAGCTGGCGCTTGCCGGTGGCGAAGACAGCGGCGGGCGAGGGCAGGGGGGCAAGGACGTCGCGGAGGCGGTCGACGAGGCCGCCTTCCTCATCGACGCAGCGGAAGAGCGGGGTATTGCTGAGGCGATCGGCCTGGCGGAGGAGGGCGCCGGTCTGGGCGGCTTCCTCAATATTGCGTCGGAAGAGGATGAGGCCGCCGGGGCGAATTTGCTGGAACCAGGAGCGCTCGGCTTCGGAGAGGGAGGGACCGGCAACGCCAACGATGAGGAGCTGGCCGGCCTGCTCGGCGACTTCGACGCTGCGGCGGCGGGGCATGAAGGCGGTCCGGCGCGGGCCGCGGACCGCCGGAGGAGGGGGCGGGGCGATGTCTCGGGGCTGGGGGCTCATAGGTTCGTCCCTGAACGTTTCCTCGGATTGTGATGGATCGTGCCTAACCCCGTATTTCCGTTTTCAATTCTTCCAGAAGATTCAGCGCCTGCAAGGGCGTAAGGCTGTTGACATCCATCTCCGCGAGGCGATCGAGGATGCGCTGCGAGAGCGGAGTGAACATGGTGAGCTGCAGGGAGGGCTCGGTTTCAAGGGCAACGTTCTGCCGCTCCGAGCGCTCGTGCTGCTGCAGCACCTGGCGGGCTCGCTGGATGACACCGGGAGGCAGACCGGCCAGACGAGCCACATCGATTCCGTAACTGCGATTTGCAGCGCCCTGCTCTATGCGATGCAAAAAGACGATGCCCTGGGGGCTTTCCCGGACAGAGACATGGAGGTTTTTGAGGCGGGGGAACTCGTCCGCCAGGAGGGTGAGCTCGTGGTAATGGGTGGCGAAGAGAGCGCGGGCTCCGATCTGGCTCTGCAAATGTTCGAGGGTGGCCCATGCCAGGGCGAGGCCGTCGAAGGTCGAAGTGCCGCGGCCCATCTCATCGAGAAGGATGAGCGAACGGGGCGTGGCGGTATTGAGGATGGTGGCGGTCTCGGTCATTTCGACCATAAAGGTGGAGCGACCGCGGGCGAGGTTGTCGCTGGCGCCGATGCGGGTGTAGACGCGGTCGACTAAGCCGTAGGTCATACGGTCGGCGGGGACGAAGCTGCCGGCCTGGGCAAGGATGACGAGCAGGGCGGCCTGGCGGAGCCAGGTGGACTTGCCGCCCATGTTGGGTCCGGTGATGAGGAGGAGGTTGGGGGCGGAGGTGTTGTCGGAGGCGTCGAGGTAGAGGTCATTGGGGACGAAGCGGGTATCGCCGGACTCGTCCATGAGGCGTTCGATAACCGGATGGCGGCCGGCGACGATTTCAAGGAGGGGGAAGGATTCGATGCGGGGGCGGGTGTAATTCCGGAGGGCGGCAAGGTGGGCGAAGTTGGCGACGAGGTCGATTTCGGCCACCGCGGCGCTGGTACGGCGGATGCGGGAGGCGTTCTCGACGATGCGCTGGCGGAGGGCGGCGAAGAGACGCTTTTCAATTTCGACTGAGCGCTCCTGGGCGGTGAGGACTTTGGTTTCGTAGTCCTTGAGCTCGGGGGTGGTGAAGCGCTCGGCATTCACGAGGGTCTGCTTGCGCTCGTAGTCGGCGGGGACGCTGGCGAGGTTGGATTTGGTGATCTCGATGTAGTAGCCGAAGACGTTATTGAAGCGGACCTTGAGGGAGCCGATGCCGGTGCGGCGTCGCTCGCGATCTTCGATGGCGGCGATGGAGGCGCGGCCGGAGGAGCCGATGGAGCGGAGGTCGTCCAGTTCGGGGTCGATGCCGAGGGCGATGACTCCACCTTCGGCCAGGGTGAGGGGCGGGTCGGGGACGAGGGTGGAGGTGATGGCGGACTGGAGGTCGTCGAGGGGGTCGAGGGTGGAGGCAGACTGCCAGAACGAGCGGACAGCGGACAGCGGACAGCGTTCAGGGGCCGGGTCGGCGGGATC
>DASXFH010000055.1:0-21818 GCA_036489655.1 Acidobacteriaceae bacterium
ACTCTCTTTCAGAGCCGCGCTGGCCGTCTTCGCTTCCGAGCTGGAAGCGCCAGCCGCGATTCCCGCGACCTTCGTTTGGGCGCGAATTTCTCGGTAGGTCGCCTGCATATCGCGGAGTTGCTTGGCGGCTATGTTGGCATAGACGATGGCGCCTATTGCGGCGGCGATAGCCGCAGCAGCCCCAATAGATGTTGCCACCGCCATCACCCGTTCTGTGGTACTGCTCTTTGCTTTATCGGATGCGGCAGTATTCTCTTTCTCATCTTTGGGAACCACAACAATAGTCCGCGGTTCATCCCTCCCGTCGTTTTTCTTGGCTTCTGCAGCGGCGTCTACGGAGGATTCCTGATCGTTCAGAGCGTTATTAATCTGGCGAAGAGTTTCAGCAATCCACATACGGGAAACCAGCTTTTCCGGGGAAAATTAAGGGAAGATGAAACACGAATACCACGAAGGGAAGCAGGCAGGGGAGAATTTCGAGAAGCTGACGCGGGCCGTAGTTCAGACTCCCCGCATTGCGAATTCGAAGCGGCCAGTCCACAAGCCTACAGTCCGCAAAAGGACCGGTATGGCAAGGACTAGAACGGTTCTCCTCCCCAGTCCCGATGACCCGGGAAAAAAGGGCTGCCCTGGCGTTGACCACCCATCCCGGCCGTCTGTGGAAAACGTGTCAAGCCCCGGCCGCCCTGACGAAAGTAACAACCGCTGATACACAAGCACTTCCCCGCCAAAATTCCCGCCAAAATCTGGCAGTAAACCCGTCCAGACTTGGTATTCTGAACTTAGGATAGAAAAAGAAAAAAAGCCCGCCGCGCGCGGGCTTTTGCTTTTGAACTCGAACCTCCAGCTCAACGCGGGGCCAGAGGAGCCCCCTCCCAAGTGACCTCTTTCGAGCCACTTCCATAGAGAGGGCTCCTCTGGAAATCAGCAACATATTGAAAAAAATGCACTTACTCAAAGTTAATCCGAATAATTTTCCACGCCTCCAAGCCCATGCCCTCACCACGCAGCCCGAGCAGCCGGCGACCAGCCACTGGCTACCGGCTACCGGCTACCGGCTACCGTCCAGGGTAATACCCAAAACCTATTACCCTCCAACCATCCCGGAATCAGCGACTTCCATTTTCACCAGGGAGGGGGGTATGCCCATAGCCCGCTTTTCCAGCTCCCAGCACCCAGCTCCGGTACCCTGGACCCTGTGCCCTCATCCACCACCATCCGCGGCCCCGGCGCAGCAGGGACCCCGGAGAGCCACGGAGAACAGATTTGCGATCGATCCCGTCCTTCTGTGGAAAACGTGTCAGGCCCTGGTCGTCATCCATCAAACCACGGCACACCGCGTCTTCCCCAAAGGCTCGCCCATCGGGCAACGCTTTGCTATTGGAGAACGCCCGATCATCGCGCCGACATCGACGTCGTTGGCGTGGTAAAGAACCCCCGGTACTTTACGCTGAATGAACGCCCGCTGATGGAAGCGTATTTTCCGTCCACGCAGGATCCCGGTTTCCTCAGCAACTTTGTGGTCCGCTACGCTCCCGGCGCCGGCCGGCAGAAGATGATCGCGCCGGTGCGGCGTGCTCTGGCCTTGTGACGTGGCGATGCTGGTTCGATCCGTTTCATAATTGCGACTTGTCCTGACCGTTTGCGCTCCGGATCGGCGCGTGAGGGGCAGTCGAGCAACAACGGGCCGAATTTACAGCTCCCCATCGCCCGGTCTCAAAGAAAGAATGAGATCAGCAGGAACGAAGCCGCAAGCGTCATGACCAGGGTTGTCGCCCATCCACACCAGTTCAGAAGCCGTCCATTGACGCGCTTTCCCATGATCTTCGGGTTATTACAGATGCGGAGGATGAGGAAGAGTAACGGAGGCGCCAAAAGTCCGTTGATCACTGCAGATAAGTAAAGTGCCCGGACCGCACTCAGGGATGTGAAATTGATTGCCATGCCAATCAATGTCGACACTGCGATTAATCCGTAAAACGACTTCGCAGTCCGCGGCCGCTTATCGAGACCATGCTGCCAGCCGAGGGCCTCGGCCACGGCGTAGGCGCTCGATCCGGTCAGAATGGGAACGGCAAGAAAGCCAGTGCCGATCAGGCCGATGGCCAGAAGCATTTCGGCCGCCCGGCCGGCAATGGGGCGCAGCGCTACAGCCGCGTCTGCAGCGGTTTGAATGTCCGTCTTTCCAGCCTTGAACAGCGTAGCCGCGGTGGACAGGATGATGAAGTACATCACCATATTCGACAGGAACATGCCGAGGGTGACGTCGATGCGGGCATAGCGTAATTCCGCCTTTGTGGCGCCCTTGCGGGCGGCCAGAGTCGTCCTGCCGGCCGCAATTTCCTCCTCGACTTCCTGATTCGACTGCCAGAAGAAGAGGTAAGGCGAGATGGTCGTACCCAGGATGCCAACGGTCAGAGTCAGAAACCCGCGATTCCAGGTGAAGGATGGCAGCAGGGTTCCCCGCAGGACCTCCCCGAGATCCGGTTTCGCGAAGAAGGCCGCAAAAATGTAGGTGCAGAGGACCAGGGACAGCCATTTGAATATGTTCGCAATGAGGCGGTAGGACCCCCATATCTGCAGAACGATGATGAGCAGGCCGATCGGGACAATAAGCAGGCGCGCAGAAACAGGAAACAGCAGGTTGAAGCCTGCGGCAATTGCCCCGATGTCCGCGCCGGCGTTCAGGGCGTTCGCAGCCACAAGCGCGAACACAGAGGCGTACAAAACGGGGCGGGAGTAATGCTGCTTCAGCACGCCGCCGAGGCCGCGGCCTGAAACCATGCCTATCTTGGCGCACATGAACTGCACCGCTGCCATCATCGGCAGCGTCAGCAGGGCCATCCACAGTGTCCGGAATCCCTGGGAGGCGCCCGCCACTGCATAGGTTGCAATCCCTGATGGATCGTCATCCGATGCCCCTGTAATGACGCCTGGCCCGAACAGACGAAGAATCCGGCTAAGGTGCGAAACGCTGCTCACCGGCGCAGGGTCGACGGAAGGTGCCCCGCCGACCGGCTCAATCTTCGGAATTTTCCTCTTCGATGTTTCCGGTAATCCCATTGCCTGCCTTGTCCCGCCTGGAGGTCCGGGCTTCACCCGATCCCCCTTTGCTGATCGCGAAACAAAGGAAAGGGCAGCTTAACCGATGGAGATTTCAGATGTATAGGTGACGGAATGTGATGGATCACATCGCTCACGAATTCCGGCAGGGCAAGCCTTCAGGCTGATCCGTGTTCTTTGCGCCGCCCTGCTCCCGTGCACACAGCCACTTCGGGCGGGAGCAGACGTTGTGTTCTTTTGCTCTGTGCCCTGTAACCTGTCACCTGTGCCCTCATCAACCACCATCCGCGTTCGCTACGCCGAAACCGACCAGATGGGCGTCGCCTATTACGCCAACTACTTCATCTGGTGCGAAGTCGGCCGCGTCGAGTTTCTCCGCCAGCTCGGTTTCGAGTACCGGCAAATGGAGATCGACCACCGGCTCTTCCTGCCGGTCGTCGAAGCCTCCTGCCGCTACCGCTCGCCCGCTCGCTATGACGAAGAGATCCTGATCGAGACGCGCGTCGCCGGCCTGCGTGCCTCGGTAATCCGGTTCGCCTATCGGCTCCTCGTCCGCCGGCCTGGCGAGCCCGAACCGATCCTGCTCGCCGAAGCCGAAACGGTTCACGTCGTCGTGGACCAGGACATGAAGAAGGTCTCGCTCCCCGAACCTTATTTCTCCGCCATCCGCGCCACCGTGGATGCGGACGCCTGAGGAACGGTACAATTTCCTTTCGCGGATACCGGCTCCCCAAAACTGCCGGCATCCAATCGAATTAACGGGAGCTTTCGGAGGACTATGCGTTCAGTTGTGGCGTTTATTTCGGCGGGCCTCTTTTGTGTGGCGGTCTGTGCGCTCAGCGGATGTGAAACCGGCCGTGCGAACAAGCTCCACGCGTCGTTTGAGTCTGTCACCGATGTCAGCACCACACCCCATCCGCACGAGCAGTACGCTTCCGTCTCGACCGGCGTTCCGCCCGTTCCCGATTCGCCGACGGGCGCCGGACCCGATGGTCGCCAGCCGACGAATGACAATCAGGCGCGCCCCAGCCCCGGCGCGGATGAGGGCACGCCCACAGCTCCCCGCCAGCAGCCCAAAGATCGCTTTATCCGCCAGTAGCTCACCAGGCCTGCTGCACAAACGCCGCTGCGGGAACCGGCTCCGGCAACCGGGTCGCGCTTTGCCACAGCAGCATTGGCGCGCCGTCTTTCCTCCGCGGCTCGTTCTCGATTCCAGCATCGAGATGAATACGGATCCGGTGCAGTCCGGCGCGCAGTCCCGCGCTCACCGTAATCGGCTGCACCGCATCGCCCAGCGAGCCGCAGACCTCGATCCGCAGCTCGGGACTCCGTGCCGGCGGGAGATCCTCGAGCGTGAGCGTTGCCCGACGGCTGGTCAGCAGCGTCAGCGAGTACCCGCCGTCGTCGGGAACCCGCAGCCAGCCGTCCTCATCCGTCGATCCGTCCGGATGCGCGACGACCCTCAGTCCCGGCCTTGTCGTCATAGGCAGCGCCAGCGCAGGAATCGGCTCCTGCGCGACCACCAGCGACCGGCTGGCCCAAACCTCATCATGAGGTGACCTCGTCGCATGCACCAGCACCCGGAATCGCCCCGATCCGTCGAGCAGCGTCCCATCGGCGTCCGGAAACACGTGGCGAACGACCGAGCCTTCGCCGCTCGTCCCATCTCCGAAGAGCCAGTGATAGCGCCAGCCCGCCACCGGTCTGAGCACGCGAAAGGTCACCGCCTGCCCTGGCCGAACGATCCCACCGCTGATTGAAAAAGAGGCATCCGTCAGCCCCGTTCCGTAAGCCGGCTCGGCCGCGCCGCCCCCGACTTTGACGGGAACCTCGGCATCGCGCGCGACCAGCCGGCCGTTGATTCGCACGCCGTCCAGCGCCACGCCGCGGACGTTGCCCTCGAGCACCGACGGAACCATCGGAAGCCCGTCGAGCGCCGAGACGTTCGAAAAAACCACGCCGTCCACCCCTGGGTTCGGATAGCGCACCTGCATCAGCGAGTAGTAGTTTTCCAGCCGAATGTCGCTGAAGCGAAAATCAGTGTGGGTTCCCCGCCCGCCCTCGCCGTCCCACAACTCAAAGAACGCGAACGGCACCACGCAGGCGCCGTAGCCGGTATGCAGAACGTCAAGGTTGCGCATTGCCACATGGGCGCTGCGAAACGTCTTCTGCGGCCACGCGACTCGCATGGTGTTCGAAATGCTCGTAGAGACAACGCTGTCTTCGATGGTGATGTTGGTGACGTCGTGGCCCGGCACCCGCATCTCTTCGGCGGAGTAGCCGTTCCAGTTGCCCTGCAAGGCAAAATCGTCGTCGGAGGCGCGGATGAAGGCGTTGCGAACGGTCGTATCGCCGCCGCCCAGCCAGTCGATCCCGTCCTGATTGGCGTCGCTCGGATGACCACCGATAATGTTCACGTTGTAGAAACCAATGTGACGCGAATCGCGCATCTGCACCTGCCACGTGCGACTGCGCACGATACAGGTAATGCCGTCGATCTCGACGTTCTCTGCCCCGCTCATCACGATGCAGTGCCAGGCCCGCTTCTGCATCCAGCCTTCATCGCCGGCGGGCGACTGCGGTCCGTCGTAGATGATCATCCCGCGGCCCTGAACGTGCACGTCGTGGACCTGCCAGAGATTGAGCGAGCCGAAGACCACCGCGCCCGGGGCAAGATAGATTCGGTCACCCGAGCGGGCATCGATCTCCTCATGGTGAACGCCGGGACCGTAATAGCGGACGTTCGGCGTGCTCGCCGTGACATCGGAATGAGCCGGCGGACTGCCCAGCAGGAAGAGCATAGTGGCGTCGGCAAAGTGGTCGCCGGGCCGCGTAATCGAGAGCTTCACCGGCCCCGGAATCCGGAAGGTAATCACGGCGCCATGCCGCTCTGGCCGGATACCGTACCGCATGGGCTGAATCTCGACCCCGCGATCCCAGAAGTGCGGATCGGCGGCGCGCACGGAAACGGTGGCGGGACCGTCGAGGTCGAAGTTGAGCAGGTAGTAGCTCGACACCGCATCAACAACTGGGCTCGTTTTCCCATTGATCGTGACCGTGAAGTAGTCGCTGCGAACCTCAGCGGGAATGGGGGCGATGGAGACGACAGCCAACGCGGGTGTCGCGAAGCAACAGCCGATACACGCAACGAGAACGGCCAGGCGAATCAGGAATTGTGTCATCGAACGGAGCGCCACTGTCCCGCAATCTGCATCCGCACCCCATTTCCCTATTGCCTATTTCCCTATTGCCTATTGCCTATTGCCTGTTGCCTATTGCCTATTGCCTGTTCCCTATTCCCTGTTGCCCGCCCTACATCACTTCCGGTGCGCTGATGCCCAGCCACGCCAGCGACCGAACCAGCTCTCGCTGGGCAACCGCGGCGGTCGCCAGCAACAGCTTCTTCCGCGCCGGGTCTTCTTCGCTGAGGATGTGGTGCAGCCGGTAGAAATTGCTGAAATCCTGCGCCAGCTGGAAAGCATGTTTCGCCAGGTAGGCCGGCTCGGCCGTCTGGATGCACTGGTCGAGCAGCAACGTGGTCTTGGCGGCGCGCAGCCACACTTCCCAGATGCCCGCGGCGCCCTCGCCGCTGAGGTACGAAGCAAGATCGAGGCCCGCCAGCGAGGCCAGCGCCTCCTCTGCCGTGCTGCCCGCTTTGCGGAAGATGCTCCGCGTCCGCACGACCGCGTACTGCAGATACGGACCCGTCTCGCCCTCGAAGCTGAGCGCATCTTTGAAGTCAAAGGCGATCACCGAATTCCGCGTGAAGCGCAGCATGAAGTAGCGCAGCGCGCCCACAGCAATCGCCCGAGCGGTTGCATCGCGTTCGGCCTCAGCCAGTTCCGGATGCCGGCTGTCAACCTCCCCGCGCGTGGCGGCGATCAGCTTGTCGATCAGGTCATCGGCCTTGACGCCGAAGCCCTTCCGCCCGGAAACCTCGATGTAGGGGCGCGCGCGGTCTTCTTCGGAAACGTCGTAGCCCAGATCGAGTGCGCAGCGCGGCGTGAGCGCGACCATTTCATAGGAGAAGTGCGTGTAGTGTGCGGCCTGCTCGGCGTAGCCCAGGCCGCGCAGAGCTTCAATCACATTGGCCTGCGGATCCGCCTGGCGCGCGTCGATTACGTTGTAGATGGCCTGCGCGCCGCCAAAGTGCGGATGGTTCGCCTCCCCCGTTTCTGCCGAGATCCAGCATTCGCGGTCGGCGTAGCGGAAGAACGGCTGGTAGGCGAAGTCGCGGCCCAGCAGGCCGAATTTCCAGAGGTGGTAGGCGATGTCTTTGCCGACGTAGGTCACGGTGCCGTTGGAGCGAACGATGACCTTGGCATCCTCGTCGGGTCCCTCAGTCGGCACAGCATCATCCTCCGGCTCGCGAAGCGGTCCGCCTGGACGGCCAGTCCCTGCTCTCTGCATCACCCAGCAGCCCTTGTTCTTGCCCTCGGTCTCGAAGTAGAGCACGCCCTTTGCCTTCAGCTGCTCGAAGGCCAGGTCCCAGAAATGCAGGTGAAGGATCTCACTCTCACGCGGCAGCAGGTCATACTCGATGCCGAGCCGGAGCATGGTTTCGAGGTGGCGGCGCAGAATCGCCGTCGAGACGAGCTCGGCAATCGCCGCCGTGTCGTTGCCACCTTCTTCAAGGGCGTGGAGCGTATCGAGGCGGAGCTTCCTGCGGGCCGGAGCCTCCGCTGGATCGGCCTCGTACCACTGCGAGACGCGCGCGTACAGGTCCCAGCAGTAAAAGTCGATGCGCTCGCCGGAGGCGGTGAGATCCGCCATCAGCTCCTGCACGCCGCCGAGCGAAAAGTCTTCCAGATGCACCAGCCCGACCACCACATCCGCCACCTGGACGCCGGTGTTGTCGATGTAGTTCTGCACATCCACCTGGTTGCCGGCGGCGCGCAGCAGGCGGACAAAGGTATCGCCGAGGATGGCATTCCGCAGGTGTCCAACGTGGGCGGCTTTGTTGGGGTTGATGCTGGTGTGCTCGACCAGGGCATGCAGGCGCTGGGCCGGAGCGGGCAGCTCGGCATGGACGGCATAAGCCTCGACCAGCAGAGCACGATCGAGCCGCGCGTTGATATACCCGGCGCCCGCTACCTCAAAGGAAGCGAATCCGGGAACGGACCCGAGCCCGGCAACAATCTCCTCGGCGATCCTGCGCGGCGCCTTGCGCAGTTTGCGGGCCAGCTCGAAGGCGAGCGGCGTGGCGTATTCGCCGAAGGCCAGCTCCGGCGGCTGCTCGAGAACGATCTGCTCGACGTCGATCTGATAGAGGCTGTGAAGCACAGCGCGCAGGCTCTGCTGCAGCTGCTTCTGCTGTTCGAAATACACGCGAAAACCACCAATCGAGGAAACAGCGAGGGCCGTTTTTGTTGTGATTTTAGCAGGCGCCTCAGCGGCGAGCCGCCGAAGCTGCGCCGCCGCTTCGCCGCGCGCTGCCCTTGCTCTAAGATGAAGAGAGCACCGTCTGCACGACTTCATCCTGCATGCCTGAACCGAACACGTTCTATCTCACGACGCCGATCTACTACGTCAACGCGCGTCCGCATATCGGCACTACCTATACCACGGTGGTGGCCGACGCCATCGCACGGCGCAAGCGCGCGCTGGGCGTCGACACGTTCTTCCTCACCGGCACCGACGAGCACGGCCAGAAGATCGAACGCTCCGCCGAGAAAGCCGGCTGCACTCCGCAGGAATTTACCGATCGCGTCTCCGCCCAGTTTCGCGCCCTGTGGGATCGCATGGGCCTCACCTACGACGACTTCATCCGCACCACGGAGCCGCGCCACAAGCAGGCTGTGCAGAAGCTGTTTGCCCTGCTCCGCGACAAGGGCTTCATCTACAAGGGCTCCTACACCGGGCAGTACTGCGTCTCGGACGAGGCCTATGTCGATGTGCCCCCTGGCGCGCCCTGCCCGGATTGCGGCCGCATCACCGAAACCGTCAACGAGGAGAACTACTTCTTCAAGCTCTCCGCCTTCGAGCGCCCGTTGCTGGAGTACTACGAAGCCCATCCGGAGTTCATCCGCCCGGAAACGCGCCGGAACGAGGTCATCGCCTTCGTCAAAGCCGGCCTGAAGGACCTCTCCGTCAGCCGCACCAGCTTCTCCTGGGGCATTCCGGTCCCGGGCGACGAGAAACACGTGATCTACGTCTGGATGGACGCGCTGGCCAACTACATCACGGCGCTCGGCTGGGGCAGCGACGATCCTTCGAAATTTGAGAAGTACTGGCCGGCCGATCTGCACATCGTCGGCAAAGAGATCACGCGCTTTCACTGCGTTTACTGGCCGGCATTCCTTATCGCCGCCGGCATCCCTCTGCCGAAGAGCATCGTCGGCCACGGCTGGCTGCTCTTTGAAGAGAGCAAGATGTCGAAGTCGCGCGGGAATATCGTGCGCGCGGAGACGATTCTCGACGTGCTCGGCGCTGACGCGCTGCGCTATTTCCTGCTGCGCGAAGTGGTCTTCGGGCACGACGGCAGCTTCTCCTTCGATGCGCTGGTGCAGCGGTATAACGCCGACCTGGCGAATGGCTATGGAAACCTGGTGAGCCGGACCGTGGCTATGATCGGCCGCTACTTCGATGGCCTCGTGCCTTTTCCTTCCACCGGCGGGGGCGCCATCCCTCGCGCCGGAGAGCTCAGGAAGGAAATCCCCGAAGCCATCGCGGCCTTCGCCCGTCACTTCGACGCGTACGACTTTTCGCGCGCACTCGAGACCGTCTGGTCGCTGGTCGCTTCGACCGACGGGTTTCTCACCGCTACCGCTCCGTGGAAGAAGGACGAGGACGTAACCGAGGAGCAGCAGCAGGCCTACCGCTCGACAATCCTCTACATCGCTGCCGAGGCCATCCGTATTATTACCGCGCTGGTCTATCCCGTTATCCCCGACGCCGCAGCGAAGGTCTGGGCGCAGCTGGGCCTGGGCGACATTCACAAAGCAGATTTGAAGAACCTTGAGTGGGGCGGCCTCCTGCCAGGCACAAAGCTTGGCGAGGCCTCCCCCCTCTTTCCCCGCGCCGACAAGGAGGCGATTATCCGCATGAGCGAACTGGAGCAGAACAACAATGGGGCGGCCGCGGACGCCAGTGCAGCCAAACCGCCGGACGTGCGCATTTCAAAGCTGCACTCTCTGATCGACGGTCTGGCCGTGGCCATGGCGGAATCAACCAGCGAGTCGGCCGCTGTCACGGCGTTTGACAACGCGATCGGGCAGACCCTGCGCGAGATGTTCGGAGCGCCGGCGCGTCCGGGCGCCCCGGCCCCGGCGCCCGCTGCTGCGGCTCCCGCGGCAGGCGGCGGCGAGAAAATCAGCATCGATGATTTTTCCAAAGTCGAACTGCGCGTCGCCCAGGTCAAGGTTGCCGAGCGCGTGCCCAAAGCCGATAAACTGCTGCGCCTCGAAGTCGATCTCGGCTACGAAACGCGGCAGATCCTGGCCGGTATTGCCGAGGCGTATACGCCGGAATCGCTGATCGGGCGCAAGGTGGTCATCGTCGCCAACCTGGCTCCGCGAAAGCTGCGCGGCTACGAGTCCAACGGCATGATCGTGGCAGCCTCGGTCGAAGGCGGACGCCCGGTTCTGGCCGGCTTCCTGGAAGACGTGGAGATCGGGGCGCGGCTGAAGTAGTGCACCAATCCGCCGGCGCTATACTTATATAGCGGAGGTTCCCGTGCTTGCCATTCGCCTGCCGGAAGACATCGAAAAGCGTCTGGACCGTTTGGCGAAACGCTCCGGCCGCACGAAGACCTGGTACGCGCGAGAAGCCATTCTGCGGCACATTGAAGAGCTGGAAGATCTCCAGATTGCAGAGGAGCGGCTGCGCGCGCTGAAAGAAGGCCGAAGCAGAACCTATACCCTGGAAGAAATCGAGCGCGAGCTTGGCCTGGACCATTGAGTTCGACGCCGGAGCCAAAAAAGACCTCTCCAGGCTCGACCCGCAAATGGCCCGGCGCATCACGGCGTTCCTGCTGCAACGGGTGGCCAGCCTCGACAATCCGCGCAGCATGGGTCAGCCGCTCCAGGGATCGACTCTCGGCGCCTTCTGGAGATATCGACTGGGAGATTACCGCATCGTCTGCGATCTTCAGGATGACAAGATCGTAGTACTGGTTCTTCGGGTTGCAGATCGCCGCGAGATCTATCGATGATCGACTCCCACGCCCATCTCGACAGCCCCCGCTACGACGAGGACCGCGATGCCCTGCTGGAGCGAGCCTGGGGCGCCGGAGTGCGCGAGATCCTCTCCATCGGCATTGGCGAAGGCCCGGACACGATGGATCAGGCACTGGTTCTCAGCCGAAAGTACGCCGGCCGGCCAGGCCTTCCGAAGATCTGGGCCAGCGCGGGCGTCCATCCCCACGAAGCGCGTCTGGCGGACGAGGCGGCCCTCGCCAAACTCGACGGCTTGCTCCAGCAACCCGAAGTCCTGGCCTGCGGGGAGATTGGTCTCGACTATTTTTACGACCACTCCCCGCGCGAGACGCAAAAGACGGTCTTCGCCCGGCAGATGGAAATTTCTGCGGCGCGCAAAAAGCCGATCATCATTCACTGTCGCCCTTCGAATGACAGCACCGATGCCTGGGACGACACCCTGAAAATGCTCCGGATACAGTGGGCGCCCACCGGCCTGGGCGGCATCCTCCACTGCTTCACCGGCGAGTGGCGGCACGCGCAGGGCGCCATGGATCTGGGATTTCTGATCTCCTTCGCCGGCAATGTGACTTTTCCCAAAGCCCAGGCGATTCGCGATGTGGCGGCGCTTGTCCCCATGGATCGCATGCTGATCGAGACGGATTGCCCGTTCCTGGCCCCGCTGCCCAACCGCGGCAAACGCAACGAACCGGCCTGGGTGAAGGAGGTCGCGGTCCACATCGGCGCACTGCGCGGCCTCGATCCGGAACAGGTGGCTATCGCCGCCGCCGATAACTTCCGTGCCTTTTTCGGCACGGAAAAGGTCTCCCCGGCCCCCGACCTGCCCCGGTAGCGGATAATCTAAAGAGACAGAGGCAGACATGGCAGCGGAGAACTCTTTTGACATCGTGAGCAAGGTCGATCTGCAGGAGGTGCGCAACGCCCTCGATCAGGCGATGAAGGAAGTGCGCACCCGCTTCGACCTGAAGGATTCAAAGTCGGAGATCCGGCTGGAAGGCGAGGACGCGATCCAGTTGTCTTCGGTGGACAACTACAAGCTGGAAGCCATCACTGAGATCCTGCGTCAGAAGCTGGTGAAGCGCGGCGTCTCGCTGAAAGCACTCACCTTCGGCACCATCGAGCCGGCTGCCGGCACAACAGTTCGCCAGAAGGTAAACCTGCAACAGGGAATCGCAGGCGAAAAGGCGAAGGAAATCGTTAGGATTATCAAAGACTCAAAGAAAAAGGTACAGGCGTCCATCCAGGGAGACACGGTGCGTGTCTCCGCCAAAGACCGCGATGCCCTCCAGGAAGTGATTGCGCTGCTGCGCGGCCGCGAACTGGGCATCGACATGCAGTTCACGAATTACCGTTCGAACTGAACGGCAGGCCCCGGCAGTTTGGAGAATCGACCGAGTGAGCACTGCGACGACATCGACGGCCAGGGAAGTCTTCGAACTGCTCCACGACGACCTTGCGGCCATTGAGCACGAATTCGGCGCGGACGCCGTCTCGTCGGTCCAGGCCATCACCGAAATTTCCGACTACCTGCGCGAAGGCGGCGGCAAGCGCATTCGGCCTTCCCTGCTGCTGCTGGCGGCGCGCAGCCTCGGTTACACCCGCCACGGCATGATCCGCCTGGGTGCGGTGGTGGAGATGGTGCACACCGCCACCCTGGTCCACGACGACATCATCGACGGGGCGGACAAGCGGCGCGGCCGGCCTTCCACCAATCGCACCTGGGGCAATGGCAAATGCGTGCTGGCCGGCGACTGGCTCTATATGCAGGCCTTTCGCGTCGCTCTGGAAGAGCGCAGCTTCCGTGTGCTCGAACTGCTGATCGGTTTGACCCAGCAGATGGTCGAAGGCGAACTGCTGCAGATGGAGCGACTGGGCAAACCCATCTCCGAGGTCGAATATACCGACCTCATCTATCGCAAGACCGCCTGCCTGTTTGAAGTCTCCATGCGCCTGGGCGCAGTGCTGGCGGGCGCGGATCAGACCACGGAAGACGCGATGGGCGAGTACGGACGCAATCTCGGGCTGGCCTTCCAGATTGTCGATGACGTGCTCGACCTGACGGCCACCGAAGAGGTTCTCGGCAAGCCTGTGGCCAGCGATCTGCGCGAAGGCAAGGCCACCCTGGCCGTGATCCATACCCTCGAAAACGGCAGCACCCCGGCAGAGCGCGCCGCCGTCCAGACGGTGCTCGACGATCAAAATTTCGAGCGCGTTTCTCACGAGGAGATCCTGCGCATCCTCAACCGTAACCAGTCGATGCACTATGCGATGCAGGCAGCTTTTGGTTATGCAGCTACGGCGCAGGCAGCGTTGGCCGTCCTGCCCGAATCGGAGTACAAGCGGGCGCTGCAGTGGATGCCCGAATTTGTCGTCGCCCGGGAAAAGTAGCCGCTCTGCCCTTCTCCCCTTCCCCGCTGTACTCTGAAGAACAAATGAGACTGTCTGAAGTGGCTGAGGCGCTGGGCGCCGAATTGCGACGGGTGGGCGAAGATGCGAACGTGGGAGGCGTTGCGAGCCCCCTTACGGCGGGTCCCGGAAGCCTGGTCTTCGCCGACCACGAAGAAAGCCTGGCTCCGGCGCTGGCCTCTCAGGCCCTCGCCGTCATCGTTGCGCCAAAGCTCGCTGCGGGCACGCTGGGCAAAAGCCTTCTGATATCTGCCCAGCCAAGGCTGGCCTTTGCGCAGGCCGCCCGGTTGCTGCGGCTCCCGGCGATTGTCTCCGGAGTGCATCCCGCTGCGGTTGTGCATCCCTCTGCGCACCTCGGCGCTCAGGTCTCGGTCGGGGCCTGTGCCGTCATCGGGGCCGACGCGCAGATTGGTCCAGGAACCGTCATCGATGCCGCGGTGGTCCTCGGCGACAGCGTGCGGGTGGGCGCCCACTGTCATCTATATCCACGAGTGGTTGCCTATTCAGGCACCGTGCTCGGCGATCGTGTGGTTGTACATGCCGGTGCGGTCCTCGGCTCCGACGGCTTCGGCTACGTGCGGGACGCGAACACCGGCCGCTATGTCCAGTTTCCCCAGCAGGGCCGGCTGGTGATTGAAGACGACGTGGAGATTGGCGCCAACACCACCATCGACCGCGGCGCCCTCGAAGAAACCCGCATTGAGCGCGGGGTGAAGATTGACAACCTTGTGCATCTCGGCCACAACGTGCTCGTCGGACACGACGTGGTCATCGCGGCCCAGACCGGCGTCTCCGGGTCCAGCTCCATCGGGGCCAATGCCGTTGTCGGCGGACAAGTGGGCATCGGCGACCACGCCACTGTGGGGGAGGAAGTCATCCTCGGCTCCGGTTCCGGCGTGCTGACGCACAAGCGCGTCCGGGGAAGAGGCGTCGTCTTCTGGGGCCGCCCGGCACGGCCGCTGCATCAATACCTGAAGGAGTTGGCGGTGCTGGCGCGTCTCACGCGCGCTTCATCTCCGAAGGAGGACTAAAGTTGGCGGTCGTAGTGGTCGGCGGACAAACACGCAACATCGGCAAGACCTCGGTTGTCGCCGGCCTGATTGCGCGTCTCCCGGAGCTCCGCTGGTCCGCCTTCAAGATCACCCAGTACGGCCACGGATTCTGCACGGCGGACGGCAAGCCCTGTCAGTGTCAGACAAACGACGCCTGCTTGGCTGTGAGCCTCGAGCACGATCCCGCCAGCGGCACCGATACCTCGCGCTTCCTCGCCGCAGGCGCCGAGCGGTCGATCTGGGTCCGTACCCGCATCGGCGCATTGTCTGACGCCATGCCGCGCGTCTCCCAGGAGCTGGCGCGATCGGAGAACGCCATCCTCGAATCGAACAGCGTTCTCGAATTCCTGCAGCCGGACCTCTACCTGACGGTCCTCGACCCGGCGGTGGCGGACTTCAAGCAGTCGGCGCAGCGCTTTTTAGGCCGTGCCGACGCAGTCCTGCTCGCGCCACAGTTCGCCGGCAGGCCCGACTGGGGACTGAACCGGGCACCCTTGTCGGACAAACCCTGTTTCCCCATCGCGCCGCCGCTCTATGTCTCCGACGATCTGGCCGAGTTTGTGCGCGCGCGTCTAACACGGCCGGCGGCCGTCTGACCCAGCTCACTGAAGCATATTGAACTCGCGGTTAGGACTTGCCGAAGGGCTCGCGCTTCATGGAGCCGTCGCGCTGCTTCACCAGCATCTCCACCTTGCCTTCGGCCTCTTCCAGCTGCTTCCGGCATTCGGCGGAAAGGTGTGTGCCCTCTTCGAAAAGCCGGATTGACTCTTCCAGCGGCACGTCACCGCGCTCCAGCTGCGCGACGATCTCCTCCAGCTTTTTCAGTGAATCTTCAAAGTTGGGCAACGCTGGTTCCCCTCCTACGCCATGTCTCTTGACGGAGCACCGGGCAGCACCGCGGCCAGCACTTCGGCAGCGGCGGTGTAGCGCCCAAACGGAGCGCTGACCTGAGCGCCCTGCACCATGCCGCGCGCCGCCGCCAGCATCTCCTGAGCGATGCGGATGCCTTCGGCTCGCGCCGCTTCCGGCGTGGCCGCTCTCTGCATGCGGATCAAAATCTCGTCCGGCACGCTTACCCGCAGGTCGTTCTTCATAAACTCCGCATTGCGCAGGCTGGTCAGCGGCCAAATGCCGGCGACCACCGGAATGCGGAAACCCTCGATGCGCTTCAGAAACGCTTCCAGCAGCCGCAGATCGAAGACCGGCTGCGTAATCGCGTACTCGGCGCCGGCTTCCACCTTCCAGGCAAACCGGCGAATCTCGTTGTCGATGTCGGGCACGCCTGGATTCGCGGCTACCGCAATGGTAAGACCCGTCGAGGCGCCGATGGGATTGTTGCCGATGTCCAGCCCGTGGTTCAGCCGCCGCACGATATTCACCAGCCCGATCGCATCCACGTCGTACACCGCCGTGGCATCCGGATAATTTCCCAGCTTGGGCGGGTCGCCGGTCAGGCAGAGTACATTCTTCAAACCAATCGAAGCCGCCCCCAGCAGATCGCTTTGGATGCTGAGCACGTTGCGGTCGCGGCAGGTGTAGTGCAGCAGCGTCTCGATGGCGGTCTTCTGCTGGATCTGAATGCACAGGCTCTGCGCGCTCATGCGAGCTGACGCACGAGGCGAATCCGGCACGTTGATGGCGTGGACCCCGAGGTCGGCCATCGCCTGCGCACCCTCCAGCTCCTTTTTGCAGTCAATGCCGCGCGGCGGCACGATCTCCACCATCGTCACAAAAGCGCCTTCGTGGATCAGCCGCCCCAGTCGCGACCGCTCGGAAACGTGCACCGGCGGCGTCTCGGTCACAATCGGCTCCTGCTGCGAAGAGCGCTGGCTCGCGGCCTGGGCCTCCGTGGCGCGCAGAGCGGACTTCATGGCGCGGATGTGCTGCGCGGTGGTGCCGCAGCAGCCCCCGATGTACTGCACCCCGGCACGCGTGAACTTGCGCGCAAAACTCGCCATATATTCCGGCGAGCACAAATAGATATTGCGGCCGTCGATCGAACGCGGCATGCCGGCATTGGGCATTGCCATCAGCGGCAGGCTTGTCGCGGCGGCCATGCGCTCGATGGCCGTCAGCACGGTGACCGGCCCCACGCTGCAATTGACCCCCATTCCGTCCACGCCCCATGAGGCAATTCGAGCCGCGGCGCTGTCCGCGGAGGATCCGTCGAGGCAGTTCGCCTCCTCGTCGATCGTTACCATCACCACTACCGGCACATCCGGGGCCGCCGACTGCGCCGCCAGGACCGCCTGTTCGGCTTCATTGAGCGCCGGCATGGTTTCAAGGATGAGCAGATCGACTCCCACCCCAGGCCCCCCTGCCGTCAGCGCCCGAATCTGCTCGGCGAACGCCTCCAGGGCTTCATCCAGGCCCGTTTTGCCCAGAGGCTCCAGATGCACACCCAGCGGGCCGACCGATCCGGCCACGTATGCCGTGCCTGCCTGTTTGTCGGCAAGCTGACGCACAGCCTGACGGGCGATCTTCACGCCGGCCTCATTGATCTCCGCAACCTTGTCGCGAAGACCATAGCGCTCCAGCCGCAAGGCGTTGGCGCCAAAAGTGTTGGTCTCGATGATTTCCGCGCCCGCCTGCAGGTACTCCTCGTGAACACCCCGCACCAGCTCCGGCTGCGACAGATTCAGCTCGTCGAAACAACGATTGATAAAGATGCCGCGTGCATAAAGGGATGTGCCCATCGCTCCGTCACACAGAACGGTGCGCCGGCCAAAAATCGCTTCCAGTCGGTTAGGCATGCGAAATCTCTGCATCATGGTATCAGGGAGCGCCGCGCCCTCAACTCCCACTGACGGCAGAGCGGTTGTGCGCAAGCGCCCGGAACCGGAGTCCACAGTACGAGGAAGGGGCTGCGGCCCTGATATACTTGCCTTTCCCGTAATCCGTTATAGCCAGCGCAGGGCGAGGTTCTACTGTTTTGAAGAAGAGAAGTCTCCCGTATTTCTGTGGTGTTC
Organism: Acidobacteriaceae bacterium; assembly: GCA_036489655.1. Taxonomy (GTDB): domain Bacteria; phylum Acidobacteriota; class Terriglobia; order Terriglobales; family Acidobacteriaceae; genus Palsa-343. The sequence continues at coordinate 17,647 of DASXFH010000055.1, forward strand.
TCAGCGCGCTTTTTGTGATTTGCCTGGCCGCCAGCTCCTGCGGCAAGAACTTCTACTTCGCCGGGCGCAATCTGCCTCCCAGCAAGGTGCTGAACCGGGTCCTGATCGCCGAACAGAACCCCAGTGCGCTTTCCTCCGGGGGGCTGCCCTTCATGGATGCCTTTTACGACATCCGTCACCCCTACAACACCTCCGGCGGAGCCTTCACCATCTCCGGCTTCTCCGGGAAGCTCCCGCTCACCATTCAGAACCTGCCGGAACAACAGGCGGGCGCGGTTTACAGTGAGGGCGACGGCAGCCTGACCCTGATCAGTTACGCGCAGGAAAAGGTGGAGGCCACGGTCACCATCCCCGGCGGCATCTCCGGCAGCACTGAAGACAGCCCCTACAACGGAATCGCCATCAGCCGCGACCTCGGCTATGTCTATGCGGCCAACCCGTCAAACCATGTCATCAGCGTCGTCGATCGCACCGCGGGCGTATCCCTCACGCTGAACCTGCCCAATGCTTACGGAATCTCCGTGAATCCCGGCGGCACAGTGGCCCTCGTCTTCGTCCAGAACGCCGTGCAGGCATCCTCAGTCTCCGACGATCCTACTGTGAACGCCTCCCTGGATCCCTCCACCTTTGCCGTCTACAGCATCGTTCATCTTACCCAGACTGAGCAGTACGCGGCCCAGAACAATCCCCATTACATCTACCGCTACACCGATCCCGGCACCGGCTTGACGCATGCAGCCGAGGCCCAGGACTGCGAGCCACAGTCGCTGCCCACCTGGTGCGTTTTCCCCGTCAGCACCGGGAGTTCAGCCAGCTTCGACCATCCGGTCAAGGCTGTCTTTTCGCCCGATGGCACTACCGCCTATGTCCTGAACTGCGGAAAGGAGTGCGGCGGCGCCACCTCCAGTGTCACCACCATTCCCATTGGAGCCTCCGCTCTCAATTCGGGCAGCGTGGGCGCCAGCGGCATTGCCCTCGAGGCTCAGGCGAATATCTCTATCCCCGGGGGCGCCACCGACGCCGTATTCAGTGGAAATACCCTCTATGTGGCGGGACAGCAGCTTCAGCCCAGCGGCCTCTTCGCCGGGTATCTGACGGTCCTGAACACCCCGGCCAACGCCATCGCCGGCCTCGCCTCCATCAGCGATGGCTTGCATACCCGCATGGTCTTCGCCGACGACAATACGCTCTGGATCGGGTCGTCGCACTGCAATGAGGGCCCGCGTTACCGGCAGTCACAGACCGGCGGCACCCAGAACTTCGGCTGCATGACGATGTTCAATACTGCCAATCACACAGCCACTCTCAGTTCCTACAAGGGAGACGGCACCGGAATCGCCGCAGTGACCGGGCTGCATAAGGTCTACACCACCGAAGGTGGGCAGATTTACATCTACAGCACGACCAGCATGGCCGCGCTGGACAACGCCAACGTCACCCTGGCCGGCACCGCCATCGATGCGGCCTATATGGACGCTGGCACCGACGCCAACAACACCATCTACTGACGGAAGCGGACAGACGAGCGCGCATGGCGGACGCATCGATTGCTGACGTTCTCGCCATCGCCGCGCATCGCGACGATGTGGAGCAGAGCTGCGGCGGCACCCTGCTGCGTCTCGCCTCCCTCGGCGTCTCCACCGCCATCCTGGATCTCACCCGTGGCGAGGCCGGAACACGCGGCTCTGCCGAGGAACGCGCCTCCGAAGCCGCTGAGGCCGCCCGCATCCTGGGTGTGGGCTGGCGCGAGGCGCTCGATATTCCTGACGGCCGCGTCGAAAATACCTGGGAAAACCGCCTCAAGATCGTCGAGGCCCTGCGCCACGTCCGCCCCCGCGTGGTGATCCTTCCCTACTGGACCGGCCGCCACCCCGATCACTACACCTCAGCCACGCTCGGCTACGAAGCCTGCTTTCTCTCCGGACTCGCCAAAATCAATACCGGAACCGCTCCCCATCGGCCCTTCAAAATCGTCTACGCCAGCCTCTATGCCGACGTCCGGCCCTCCTTTGTTGTGGATATCACTCCCTTCATCGAGGATCGCCACCGGGCGCTGATGGCCTATCAGTCGCAGTATGCCGACCAGTCGGCAGGCAGCGGTCTCTTCGTTCCGGAGGACGAAATCCGGGAACGCACCTTTGCTGAAGCCCGCCACTACGGCCTGCTCGCCGGCGTTCGCTACGCCGAGCCCTTCATTCAGAAGGAAGTCGGTCTGGTCGACGACCTGACGCTCCTGCCGGTCCAGTCCCTATAGCTCGCGCCCCGAGTGAACGGCCAGTTTCTTCGCGTCTGGACTTGCCTGGTTGCAACCGTGTACATTCACCTGCGACAGCACACCCGCGCCCCTGCTGAAAGGAATCCTGGCGTTTGAACCTCACCTACATCGACTGGCTCATCATGCTGCTGTACTTCGTTTTTGTGCTGGGCATTGGCTTTGCACTGAAACGCTACATGAAGACCAGCAAGGACTACCTGCAGGCGGGGCGCTCGCTGCCCGCCTGGATCTGCGGGCTGGCCTTCATTTCCGCCAACCTCGGAGCCCAGGAAGTCATCGGTATGGGCGCCTCCGGGGCCAAGTACGGCATCGTCACCAGCCAGTTCTACTGGATCGGCGCCATCCCCGCCATGGTCTTTGTGGGCGTCTTCATGATGCCCTTCTATTACGGCTCCAAAGCCCGCTCCGTCCCGGAATTCCTCCGCCTCCGCTTCGACGAAAAGACCCGCGCCTGGAACGCCGGCACCTTCGCTTTTATGACCGTGTTTTCTTCCGGTATCTCCATGTACGCGATGGCCCGCCTCATCCAGACTCTCCACGTCTTCGATGGCCTCTTCCGCACTCTCGGCCTGCCGCTGGACTGGATCTTCCACTTCTCCATCCTCCTCTCGGCCCTCATCGTCCTGCTCTACATCTTTCTCGGCGGCCTTACCAGCGCCATCTATAACGAAGTCCTCCAGTTCTTTCTCATCGTCGCCGGCTTCGCGCCTCTGGTCTGGGTGGGGCTTAAAAACGTAGGCGGATGGAACGGCCTCAAACACAGCCTGCCCGCCGCGTATCTCCACTCCTGGCACGGTATGGCCAGTGCCCACACCAACCCCCTCGGCGTCGACTGGTTCGGCCTCACCGCCGGCCTCGGCTTCGTCCTCTCCTTCGGCTACTGGTGTACCGACTTCCTCGTCATCCAGACCGCTATGGCCGCCAACTCTGAGGAATCCGCTCGCCGCGTCCCCCTCATCGCCGCCATCCCCAAAATGTTCTTTCCTTTCCTGGTCATTCTGCCGGGACTCATCGCCATTGCCACACCCCTCGTCACCCGCCACGTCATGGAGGCCTCTGCACCGGTCGGCATGACCCAGGCGGCCGCCGCCAACTCAAAGTACGCCCAGGCTGGAGAGGGCCTCATCCCGCCCAAAGTTGACCCCGTCACCGGCAAAATCATGCTCGACACGCATGGCCAGCCGATCCTCGACTATGACCTGGCCATCCCCAACATGCTTCTGTATTACTTCCCCACCGGCATCCTCGGCCTCGGCCTCACCGCCCTGCTGGCCAGTTTCATGTCGGGCATGGCTGGCAACGTCACGGCCTTCAATACCGTCTGGACTTTCGACCTCTACCAGTCCTACATCTACAAAAACGGCACTGACGCGCACTATCTGAAGATGGGCCGATGGACCACCGTCGTCGGCATATTAATTTCCATGGGGACGGCCTATGTCGTCCTCGGCTTCAACAACATCATGGATACGCTGCAGCTCGTGTTCTCCATCGTGAACGCGCCGCTGTTCGCCACCTTTCTACTCGGCATGTTCTGGAAACGCACCACCGGACACGCCGCCTTCATCGGTCTGGTCACCGGCACCTGCGCCGCCGTTCTCCATCACGGGCTCACCGTGCCCGCTGCCACCGCCACCGGCATCCACGGCGGCTGGCTGCACGTCGTCCACGTCTACCCCAGCGCCATGGCCCTCAACTTCTACCAGGCCATCATCGCTTTCACGGTTAACTTCGTCCTCACCGTCGCCATCAGCCTCTTCACCAAGCCGCGCCCCGAACCCGAACTCGTCGGTCTCGTCTACTCGCTCACACCCAAGCCTGTCGAGCACAACATGGCCTGGTACGCTCGCCCCTCGGTCATCGGCGTCATCCTTCTGGTCATGCTGGTCGGCCTCAA
>DASXFH010000119.1:0-17496 GCA_036489655.1 Acidobacteriaceae bacterium
GGCTCCGCCGGGACGGGATCCCGCAGCGGAGGTGTTGTCTATGGATATTGAAGCAAACGCTCAGCCGAATAGTGAAGAAATACGCCAACTGGAAGAGCAGCACCGTCACTATTCGGAAAAGCTCGAGGCGCTGGCCCAAAAAGGCTGGCTGTCCGAGGACGAGCAGCTCGAGGAAGTTCGCCTGAAGAAATTGAAATTGCACATCAAGGACCAACTGGTCCATCGGCGGGTGCACGCCGGTGCCTACAGCGCCGCGTAGGCACTCTACGCACGTCCCTTTCACCTCCCCGCTCGATGGTTTCCCATCGCCGGCGGAAGTGTATGCGAGATCGCGCTCTTGTTTGAAAACCCGGGAGTTGCAGGCAAAGGAATTGCATGCTGCAAGGGCTGCTCCGGGAACGTCGCTTTGCTTGCCGTAGAATGAAACAGAACTTTCGGACGAGCGCTGGTGCCAGATCTTCGTTCTCTTCTTGCCTGACCCGCTCTCCGGGCCCATAAAGCCCCAGCGGCCTTCCGATCGTCACCGCAGTGCGGTTTTGACCCTTGCTCATGGTGCGCGACGGATATTTTTACGGATTGGCTCTGATCGTGGTCGCGGTGGCCGTTGGCCTGTTCACCGGGACGTGGGGCTGGTCGGTTCTGCCTCTGCTGCTGGCGGCGTTCTTTCTGTGGTTCTTCCGCGATCCAAAACGCACGATCCCGCAGGAACCGGGTCTGGTGGTTTCGCCCGCCGATGGGAAAGTCACCGAAGTGGCGCGAGTTTCGACGCCGGGAGGCGGAGCGGTCCGCATCAGCATCTTTCTGAGCGTATTCGATGTCCACGTGAACCGTTCGCCGGTGGCGGGCGTGCTGCGGGAGGTCCGTTACAGGAAGGGCGAGTATCTGAATGCAATGAATCCCGCCTCGGCGGAGCGCAATGAGCAGAATTTGGCGCGGATGGAGTGCCAGGACGGCACCGAGGTTTCCTTCATTCAGATTGCCGGTCTGCTGGCCCGGCGGATCGTCTTCAACAAGCGGGTGGGGGACGTGCTGGCGCGAGGGGAACGGGTGGGACTGATCAAATTTGGATCGCGCACGGATATTCTGCTGCCGAATACTGCCGAGCCACTGGTGAAACCAGGGGATCGGGTGCGGGGCGGATCGAGTGTGATCGCCCGAATGCCGGAAGCGGACTTTGAGCCGATGGCCGGAGCGGCGGACGCGGAGATGTCGATTTGAACGCGCATCAGCAGAACGACCTGCCCGCCATTATGGGGGGCCCGGCACGTCCTCGGCGGCGAGCGCGAGGGATGTTCCTGCTGCCGTCAATGTTCACGGCGGTGAATATCGCGGCGGGGTTTTTTGCAATAACCCAGAGCCTTGAGGGCAGCGCGCTGGAGCCGCACCATTTTGACTACGCGGCGGTGGCGATTGGGCTGGCGATTCCCTTCGATGCTCTGGACGGACGGATCGCCCGGCTGACGAACACGGAGAGCGAGTTCGGGCGTGAGCTGGATTCCCTTGCCGACGTGATCACGTTCGGTGTGGCGCCGAGTATTCTGGCGTTTGCCTGGGGGTTCCGGTCGCTGCCGCAGAACCTGAATCCCGATTACCGCGCGAAGCTGGTGCAGTTTGGGGCGTTCGTCTGCTTTCTGTTCCTGCTGTGCGGAGCCAGCCGCCTGGCCCGTTTTAACATCAGCGAGAATCCCATCCCGAAGAATCCGGGGCGGCCGGGGCGCAAGTATTTCGTTGGGATGCCGATTCCGGCGGCGGCCGGGCTGGTTGCGGCGGTGGTGCATGGCTTCATCGGACTGCCTATCTTTACATGGTGGCTCTCCATCGTGTGGGGCATCCTGGTGGCATTCATTGGGTTTCTGATGGTAAGCAGCTGGCGGTTCTGGAGCGGGAAAGAGATCAACCTGACCGGGCGGCAGCCCTTCCGCTGGATCGTATTCCTGGGGCTCAGCATCTACCTGCTTGTTTTCTTTTCGCGCGAAGTGCTGCTGGTGCTCGCCTTCGTCTACATGTTTTCCGGAGTGCTGGCGCGGCTGGCTTATTCATGGCGCCGCCGTCACAAACCGATAACCCAGACAACTTGAAAAAGGGCTGCAGCGAATGACCGATCATTCGAAGATTGCCATTGTGGGCGCAGGATCGCTGCGCGGCAAGGAACTGAACGACGCGCTTGCGGATTCTCCGTTCGCCGGCGCGGATTTTCTGCTGATGGACGACGAAGCCGAGCTGGGCAGCCTGGAAACCGTGGGCGACGAGGTGACGTTCATTCAGCGGATCGACGCCGATTCATTCAAGCATGTCGATTTCGCGTTCTTTGCCGGAGAACCGGAGCTGACGCGGAAACACTGGCAGAATGCGAGCCGCGCGGGAGCCAGCATTATCGACATGTCCGGCGCTCTGGAGGGCCAGCCGGGCGTGCTGGTGCGCGCGCCGCTGATTGGGGATGAGGGCGCCGGCTCGGCGGGAGAGGCGCCAATGCTGGAGACGAAGGCTGTGGTTCCCGCGCATGCGGTGGCGGTGGCGCTCACCCTGCTGCTGAGCCGCATGGCGCAGAATGCGCCGATACGGTCGGCAGCGGCGACGGTGCTCGAACCGGCTTCGGAGTATGGACGGGCGGCGATGGATGAGCTGCACCAGCAGACGGTGAAGCTGCTCAGCTTCCAGGAACTACCCAAGCAGGTGTACGACACGCAGGTGGCGTTTAACACCACGCCGGCGTTTGGGGAGGCGGCGAAGTTCTCCCTTGCGGCGAGTGAATCGCGGATTCGCCGCCACTACGCTGTTCTGGCCGGCACGCGGCTGCCGGAGCCGGATCTCCAGCTGCTCCACGTGCCCGTGTTCCACGGGTACGGCATCTCGCTCTCGGTGGAGTTGACGGAGCCTACGTCGCTGGATCAGATGGAGGCGTCGCTGGCAGGGGAGCATATCGAGGTGGTGACGGCGGATGCGGATCCGCCGACCAACCTCAGCATTGCCGGTCAGCCGAACATTCTTGTGCGTGTGCGTCCACACAACACCACAGATCCGGAGACGACGCGGTTTCGGCTGTGGGCGGGGCTGGACAACCTTCGCTTTGCCACGCTGAACGCTCAGGCCTGCGCGCTGGAGCTGAAGCGTCTGCGGCCGTCCGGCGAGGTGCAGTAGCGCCTTACCGCGCTGCGCGGGCCGGGGGACGCAGTCGCTTTACAGGGTTGGTGGCCGCGGGCGCGGTGGACTGGCGCACCACCAGCGAAGGCTTCACCGTGTACTCGGCGCCCTTGCTGCCGTCCTGGCGGACGCTGTACAGGGCGCGGAAGGCCACCCGTGCAATCTCATCGCGCGAGAGCCGAACCGTAGTGAGCGCCGGCATGGTGAAGGCGCTGATCTGAATATCGTCGAATCCGACGATGGAGATGTCGTCCGGTACGCGGAGGCCGCTCTCATGGATCGCGCCCAGCGCGCCGATGGCGGTCATATCGTTAGAGGCCAGCACAGCGGTGGGCCGGACCTTGCCGCGCAGCAGGCGATCCATGGCATCGTGGCCGCCATCGACCCGATGATTGCCTTCCTCTATCAGGCTGGCGCCGAGACCATTCCGGTTCAGGCAGTCGATAAATTCCTGGCGGCGCAGGCGTGCTGAACGCAGCAAGCCGGGCCCGGCAATGAACGCAATCTCCCGATGGCCGAGGGCAAGAATGTGTTCAACGGCCGCGTCCACGCCGGCTGCATAATCCACCAGGATGTTGCTGGTGAGACCGTGCGCGGTGCCCGTATCCAGAAAGACCAGGGGAATGTCACGGCTCTGGAATTCCACCGTGAAGCGCTCATCCATCTCCGAGGTCATCACGGCGACGCCGTCCACCTTGCGCTGCAGCATGCGGCTGACGCAGACCTCGATCCGCGCCGGATCGTAGTTGGTGTTGGCTACCAGGACTTCCTGGCCGAACTGGACGGCCATGTCCTCGAAGCTTTTCACCAGCTCGGGGAAGAAGGGATTGGTGATGTCGGAGATGATGAGGCCGTAAAGATTGCTGCGTCCGGAGCCCAGCGCCCGGGCCCAGGTGTTGGGATAGAACTTGAGCTGGTCGATGGCGCGCTGGACGCGCGCCTTCGTCTCCGGCGTGACTTTGTCGGAACCGTTAATCGTGCGCGAGACCGTCGCCGTGGAAACTTTAGCGAGGCGGGCAACTTCTCTGATGTTCATACGAGCAGCCGACTCCACACCGTTATAGCCGATTCGCGTCCATGAGGGAACCAGGAGGAACTTTCCTCTCCGCGTTTCACGGCGCAGGACGGACTTCTTCGCTGCCAGGCGACTATCGGCCCAGGTGGGCGACTTCTGCCGGCGGAAGCGCTCCTTTTCCCTCTTCCACGGTGTAGATGTGATCCACTCCGGGCAGCGTCAGCTTCTCCACCTTACCGTCCGGCCAATGAATCACGACGTCGTCTACTTTAGCGGCATCCCCTAACCCGAAGTGCACCCGGGGATCGTTGGACGAGAGATAGCTGCCGCCGCTGAGCACGTCGCCGCGCTGGCGGATGCCGCCCGCGGACAGATAAACCGTGGAACCCACCGCATCGCGCGGGCTTTTCGGTCCGCCGATCAGTTTCAACTCCACCCAGTGATGGTGATCGGGATTCACATTGCGCTCGAGGACGGGGACGCCGTCCATATTGTTCATGATCACATCGATCTTGCCGTCGTTGAAGATGTCGCCGAAGGCTGCGCCACGGCCGACCACCACGGCCGCCAGCCCAGTGCCTTCGACGGCGGGCACGAGAGAAAACTTCCCGTCTTTCTGGTTATGGAACAGCAGCGGGCGCTCCGCGTAGGTGGTGCCCCACTCCGGATGCTCGTCCACGACCGGGTAGACGTGTCCGTTGGTGAAGAAGAGATCTTTCCAGCCATCGTTGTCGTAATCGAGAAAGCCGTCGGAAAAGCTCACAAAGGGAATGGTCGGCGCGGCCACGCCGGAAGGGTAGCTCACGTCGGTGAAATTCCCCTTGCCGTCGTTGTTGAAGACGATGTCGTAGTCGTCGGAAAAGGTGGTGCTGACGATGTCTTCGTGGCCATTGTTCTGGTAATCGCCGGCGGCAATGCCCATATTGGCCGCCTCGCGCCCGTCGGCATTGAGGGCAAGTCCGCTCAGGTAGCTGTCATCCTCAAAGGTTCCGTTGCCTTTGTTGATATAGAGGTAGTTGGGCGTGGAGTCGTTGGCGACGATCAGATCCGGCTTGCCGTCGTTGTTGACGTCGACAAAGAGCGCGCCCAGGCCGTAATAGCCGTTCTTATTGTCGACACCGAGCTTTTCGCTGACATCGGTGAAGGTGCCGTCGCCATTGTTGTGGAAGAGGTGATCGCGCTCGCCGGGCAGGCCGCGCGGGCCGCACATGGTGGTGACGCCGCGGTACTGGCAATTGGCATAATTCACCGTGCGGGAGCCGGAGACGGGAGGGTGGACGAAATCGAAGTGGATATAGCCAGCGACAAAGAGATCGAGATTGCCGTCGCCGTCGTAATCGCCAAAGGTGGCGCCGGTCGACCAGGTTCCCAGCGCTACGCCGGCTTTTTCCGCAACATCAGTAAAGGTGCCGTTGCCGTTGTTGCGGTAGAGGCGGTTCTGTCCGTAATTGCTGACGAACAGGTCAGGCAGCCCATCGTTGTTATAGTCGGCCACGGCGCAGCCATAGCCCCAGCGTTCGTTGGCAACGCCGGCCTGCTCGGTGACGTTGGTGAAGGTGCCGTCGTGATTGTTGCGGAAGAGGGCGGCATTGGGGGCGGCGGTCTTCCCGTTCATAGCGTCGAGGGTCGACCCGTTGACCAGATAAATGTCGAGCCAGCCATCGTTGTTGTAGTCGATCAGACAGACGCCGGGCCCTTTGGCCTCGACGATGTAGGGCTTGTCGGGCGTGCCGGAGACGTGGTGCCAGGTGGTGAGGCCGGCCGCTTTGGCGACGTCCTCGAAGACGATGGGGCCGGTCTTCACGAATCCGCCCGCGGTAATGATGCGATGCTGGGCATCGTACACCGTCTTATGCTGTTCGCCGCTGGCCATGCCGGTCTGCTGCGCTCCGCCGGAGACTGCGAACAGCGTGGCAGCTACCGCAAAAATCCCCACCCCGAGCGCGGTCCATGCGGCCCTGCGCTCAGCCCATTTGCCCTGTGTGTTCATGCTGAACCCTATTGTCTTCGCTCCCGGGCCTTCGAGGAAAGGACTCTTCGCACTTTCTGCCATTTTCCGGGATACCATGATGACCGGAGTTTCCTCCCGGCATGCCTGCAGCTCGATTGATTCCTGTTTTCGTCCTCGCGCTCCTGTGCGCGGCAGCCCCGAATCGTCTGGCTGCCGAGCAGCCCAAACCCGCGGTTCACGTGCCTGCGGCCACTCTGGACCGCTATACGGGCCGGTACCGCCTGGACGGCGAGCCGGAGATGGTCTTCTCCGTTTTTCGCGACGGGGACCGTCTGTACTATGAAGGCGAGCGGGCGCCGCGCTATGACCTGACGCCGGAATCCGACACGAGGTTTTCGGAAAGCGGCACGGATAACCAATACAGGTTTGTGACCGATGCGAAGGGCGAGGTCACGGGAATTCGTCTCACCGGCAGCGATCCGGCCACGTTTACGCGCATCGCAGGCGCACCCGAGCCTAACCATTTTCGCCCCTATTCGCGGGAAGAAGTGATGATCCCAATGCGCGACGGGGTGAAGCTGCATGCGGTGATCCTGCGGCCGACAGACACGCACGAGCCTCTGCCCTTCATCCTCACCCGCACACCCTATGGGGTGGATTGGGCCAATTCAGACGCCATCGATTCCAGCCGACCCGAGCTCGCCCGCAGCGGCTACATCTTTGTCGAGGAAGATATCCGGGGCCGTTACAAATCCGAAGGCGAGTTTGTGATGATGCGCCCGCTGGCCGACCACAGCGATCCCCAGGCGGTGGACGAGAGCACGGACGCGTACGATACGGTCGCCTGGCTGGTGAAGAATGTTCCCGATAACAATGGCCGGGTAGGCGTAGTGGGAACCTCCTATCCCGGATTCCTCGCCATGGAGGCGGGAATCGATCCCAATCCGGCGGTGCACGCCATCTCGCCGCAGGCGCCCATGACCGATGTGTGGCTGGGTGACGATTTCTTTCACAACGGAGCGTTTCGCCAGACCTACGGCTACGACTATGCGATTGGCATGGAGTCGAGCAAGGAGGACGCATTCTCCAAACTCAACGAGGACGCCTACACCTTCTTTCTCGACGCGGGCTCCTTTGCTGCCGCCGGCCGGGTTTCGGGGATGAAGGATCTGCCGACCTGGAAGGCCTTTATCGATCATCCTGCGTACGACGGGTTCTGGCGGTCGCGCGCCGTCCAGCCGCACCTGACCAGCGTGACCGTGCCCACGCTGGAAGTGGGCGGCTGGTGGGACCAGGAAGATTTGTGGGGGCCGCAGGAGGAGTATGCAGTGCTGGAGCCCCATAACGAACCTGCCGATCCCGCGCATCGCGTCTACATGGTGCTGGGGCCATGGCGGCATGGCAACTGGGCGCAGACGACGATCCGTCTGGGCGCTCTGGATTTCGGCAAGCCGGCCGGCGACGAGTTCCGGGAGCAGATTGAGGCCCCGTTTTTCGCGTTTTACCTGAAGGATCAGCCGGGCTTCGACCTGGCCAACACGGCAACCTACCAGACCGGAACCGACCGCTGGATGCACTACGCGCAGTGGCCGCCGGCAAATGCAACCGAGCATGACTTGTATCTGGACGCCGATGGGAGCCTCGGGTTTACCCCCCCGGCGAATCCCAATGCGTTTAAGGCGTACACGTCGGATCCTGCGAACCCGGTGCCTTACCGCCGCCGGCCGATTGAAGCGACCTATGGCCCGGACTCGCATTGGTACACCTGGCTGGTACAGGATCAGCGCTTCGTGGAGGGGCGGCCGGACGTAGCGACGTGGGAGACTCCGCCGCTCAAGCAAGATGTCACCATCACGGGGAATGTCGTTGCCGACCTGATCGCGTCCACCTCCGGCACGGACAGCGACTGGATCGTGAAGCTGATCGATGTCTTCCCGGACTCAAGGAGGGATCCGGGCTGCACCTCGTGTCTGCGGATTGATGCGTCGTTTTTGCCTGCGGGATCGCCATCGGCGCCGGTGGCGGGCGCGGGCGGGTACGAGCTGATGATCAACGACGAGATTTTTCGCGGGCGCTACCGGGCCGGCTTCTCGCATCCGGAAGCCATTGCGGCGAACACGCCGGAGAAATACAAGTTCAGCCTGCATGCGGCCGACCATGTCTTCCTGAAGGGGCATCGCATCATGGTGCAGGTACAGAGCAGCTGGTTCCCGCTCTATGACCGCAACCCGCAGACGTTTGTGCCGAATATCATGACCGCGCAGCCATCGGATTATAAGGCCGCACAGCAGCGCATCTATGCCGGTTCACATATCGAACTGCCCGAACCGCAAGAAAAAATTTCACAGGCACAATTGACACTATCTCCTGGCCAGCGATAGATTGGCGTCCTCTCCATCGCTTAAATTACCTGGGAGGTTTTCTCATGGTCTCGCCGGACCAAACTCCGAAAATCGACGAGTCGAAACTCCACGCCTTTATGGGCAAAGCCGTGTCCGATATGGGCGCCGCCATGCACGCCACCCTGGTTGTGGTCGGCGACAAGCTGGGGCTCTACCGGGCCATGGCCGATTCCGCCTGGGTAACTCCGGCGGAGCTCGCGGCAAAAACCAATACCTCCGAGCGCTACGTTCGCGAATGGCTCAATGCGAATGCGGCGAGCGGATATGTGCTCTACGACGCGGCAAACGGGCGATTTCAGCTCCCCCCGGAGCAGGCGTTTGCCCTGACCGTGCAGGATCTGCCTGGCGCCTTCCACATCATCTCCGCGTGTTTCAAGGACGAGCCGAAGATCACGCAGGCCTTCCGCACCGGCGAAGGGGTGGGCTGGCATGAACACGACGCGAATCTGTTCTTTGGTACTGAGCGCTTCTTTCGGCCCAACTACCAGAACCACCTGGTCGGTGGCTGGCTGCCGGCACTGGATGGGGTGGTGGAGAAGCTCACCCGCGGCGCCCTGGTGGCCGATGTGGGCTGCGGTCACGGCGCTTCGACCATGCTGATGGCCAAAGCCTTTCCCAAGTCCAGGTTCTTCGGCTTCGACTATCACAGCGGATCCATCGAACACGCGCGGCACCTCGCGGGACGGGACGGCCTGCTGGACCAGATCAAATTTGAGGTCGCCAGTTCGAAGAGTTATCCCGTGAATGGCGGCTACGATCTGGTGACTTTTTTCGACTGTCTCCATGACATGGGAGATCCGACTGGAGCCGCGGCCCATGTCTTCTCCTCGCTCAAACCCGACGGCACGTGGATGATCGTCGAACCGTTCGCTCACGACACACCTGAAGAGAATCACACTCCCATCGGACGAATCTACTATTCCGCCTCGACGATGCTCTGCACGCCGGCTTCGCTGGCTCAGGAAGTGGGAGCCGCTCTCGGGGCGCAGGCCGGTGAGGATCGCATTCGCAAAGTCGTGACGGACGGTGGATTCACTCGCTTCCGCCGGGCCGCGGAAACACCGTTCAACCTCGTTTACGAGGTCCGCCCCTAGCGGAGGGGGCAGAAAACGGGGGCTTCGCGGCCCCCGTTTTCAAAACAGAGTTCAGGCAGCCCCTCGGTTTATTCTTCCTGCTCGCGCAGCTTGGCGATGACGCTGAAGTCTTCCAGGGTGGTGACGTCGCCTTTGATCTCGCCGTGTGTGGCCATCTCGCGCAGCAGGCGGCGCATGATTTTGCCGGAACGGGTTTTGGGCAGCGCATCGGTAAAGCGGATGTCGTCGGGACGAGCCAGCGCTCCGATTTCTTTGGCGACCCAGGCGCGGAGTTCCTCCTTCAGATCCTTCGTTGGCGTGTAGCCGCCCTCCAGCGTGACAAAGGCCGAGATGGCCTGGCCTTTGAGCGCGTCGGGGCGGCCGACCACGGCTGCCTCGGCAACTTTCTCATGGGCAACCAGCGCCGATTCGACTTCCATGGTGCCGAGGCGGTGGCCGCTCACGTTGATGACGTCGTCGACGCGGCCCATCAGCCAGAAGTAGCCGTCCTGATCCATGCGGGCGCCGTCCCCGGTGAAGTAGGAGCCGGGAATGTCGGACCAGTACTGCTTTACGTAGCGATCGGGATCGCCCCAGATGGTCCTCGCCATCGCCGGCCACGGTTGGCGAATCACCAGCAGGCCGCCCTGTCCGGCGGGCACGGGCTGACCCTCCTTTGTGACGACCTCCGGCACCACGCCGAAGAACGGCCGTGTCGCTGAGCCGGGCTTGGCGGCAACCGCGCCGGGAACCGGCGAAATCATGATGCCGCCGGTTTCCGTCTGCCACCAGGTATCGACGATGGGGCAGCGGCCGCGGCCAATGACCTCGCGGTACCAGATCCACGCTTCAGGGTTGATGGGTTCGCCTACCGTGCCCAGCACGCGAAGGCTGCTCAGGTCGTACTTTGCCGGGTATTCGTCGCCCCACTTGATGAACGCGCGGATGGCCGTGGGCGCCGTGTAAAACACCGACACCTTGTGGTCGTCGATGATCTTCCAGAAGCGATCCAGCCCGGGATGATTCGGGGCGCCTTCGTACATCACCGTGGTTACGCCGTTCTGCAGGATGCCGTAGACGACATACGAGTGGCCAGTGACCCAACCGATGTCGGCGGAGCACCAGTACACGTCGTCTTCCTTCAGGTCGAAGATGTATTTGCTGGTGAGATAGGTCTGGACCGAATAGCCGCCGGTGGTGTGGACCAGGCCTTTCGGCTTCCCGGTCGTTCCCGATGTGTAGAGGATGTAGAGCGGATCTTCAGAATCGAGCGGCTCGGCGGGACATTCCTTCTCGGCCGCGGCCATCAGCTCGTGCCACCAGTGATCGCGCCCCTTCACCATCTCAATAGGCGACCCTGTGCGGCGATAGACGACAACGTTCTTCACGCTGGGACACTGGCCAACGGCCTCATCCACGGTGGCCTTGAGTTTGACTTCGTTGCCGCGGCGGTACGAGGTGTCCTGGGTGAGAATGGCCACGCACTGGGCGTCGTTGACGCGATCCACGATGGCGTTGGCGGCAAATCCTCCGAAAATAACCGAGTGCACCGCGCCAATGCGCGCGCAGGCCAGAAGGGCGATGGCCAGTTCCGGCGTCATGCCCATGTAAATCGCGACGCGATCGCCCTTTTGGATGCCGAGGCCCTTCAGCACATTCGCGAATTTCTGAACTTCGGCATGGAGGTCGCGGAAGGTGAGCTTGCGGACTTCGCCCGGCTCGCCTTCCCAGAGGATGGCGATCTTATCCGCGCGGCCGTTCTCCACGTGCCGGTCGACGCAGTTGTAGCAGAGGTTGATGCGGCCGCCGACAAACCATTTGGCCCAGGGAAGTTTCCAGTCCAGAACCTTCTGCCACGGCTCAAACCAGTGCAGTTCCCGGGCAGCTTCCGCCCAGAAACCCTCGGGATCTCTCACCGAGCGCTCGTACATTTTCTGGTACTCCGCCAGGCTTTTGATGTGCGCCTGCTGCGCGAAGTCCGCAGGCGGGGGAAAGACGCGATGTTCGCGGAGAATCGTTTCCAGATTAGGACTGATGGTGGTTTCAGACATGCACACTCCGTCAGCGACCACACTATCGTTCCCGGCGGCCTCGGCGCAACCGGCGCCAAGCTACACTGACGGGGGAGGAACGTGGTTGCCCGCCAATTTTGGCCATGTGCTCGCGGTGATCCCGGCCCGGCTCGGTTCCACCCGCCTGCCCCGCAAAGTGCTGCGCGAAATCGCCGGCGAGCCGATGATCGCCTGGGTCTATCGGGCAGCGCGGGCCTGCCCTCTGCTGGATCGGGTGCTGATCGCCACCGACTCCGACGAGGTGCTGCAGTTCGCTCAGGCGCATTCGCTGCCGGCGGTGTTCACTCCCGAGGACTGCGCCAGCGGCTCGGACCGCGTGCATGCCGTCGCCCAGTCCATCCCCGCCGACATTTACGTGAACATCCAGGGCGACGAGCCTCTGCTGACCCCCGACCACTTCACGCCGCTGCTTCAGCTCTTCGAGCGGCCGGAGGTCCAGGTCGCCACGCTCGCGGTTCGGTGCCCCGCCCATGACATCGACAACCCGAGTGCCGTGAAGGTGGTGACCGCCGCCGACGGCCGGGCTCTTTACTTCTCTCGCGCGACCATCCCTTTCGACCGAGACGGATCCGGTTTCTCCGATTACCGGAAGCACCTGGGGATCTACGCGTATCGCAGGGCAGCGCTGAACCGGTTCGCGACACTCCCTCCTTCCCGGCTGGAGCAGGTGGAGAGGCTGGAGCAGCTCCGTCTTCTCGAGAATGGCATCGATATTTACGTGGCCGCGGCGCCCAGCGATACGATCGGAGTCGATACGGAAGACGATCTGCGGGCAGTGGAGGCGATTCTTTCCGCGCGTGCAGGGGCCAGAATCACGTAGCCTTCAGATCGGCGCCGCGGGCTTCGCGCCCAAAGGCCGCGACAACAGCCACGTAGATCGCAACCAGGACCACGGTCCAGGCCAGCACCACGCCATAGCCGCCGAGCCGCTCGGCGAAGCGCGCCTGAATGACGACGTTCTTCGATGAGAGCAGATTGCCCAGTTGGTAGGCCAAACCCGGGAAGGTGGCCCGCACCGGTCCCGGAGACAGCTCCGTGAGCCAGGCGGGGATCACGCCCCAGGCGCCCTGCACCATGAACTGCATCACAAATGCGCCCACCGCGAGTGTGGTGACGGAGTGCGACAGGGCGTAGAGGGGCACCGCCGGCAGCGCCAGCAGCACCGCCAGGATGATCGCGCGCCTGCGGCCGATCCGCTCGGAGAGAGTTCCGAAGAACATGCCGCCGGCGAGCGCGCCCACGTTGTACAGGATGGCGATGCCTCCCGTGAGCTGTGCAGAAAAACCATGGTCCTTCTGCAGGAAGGTCGGATAAAGATCCTGGGTCCCGTGCGATAGCGCGTTGAATCCGGTCATCAGCAGCACGAGGAAGAGGAAGGTTCCGCCGTAGCGCAGAACCCCTCGCATGGCGTCGCCGCTGGCGCGGGTTGCCGAGGGCAGCGCCCCCCGCCGCTCGCTCCACGCCGGAGACTCCTCGACTTTGCCGCCGATGTAGAGCACCAGCAGCGCCGGAGCCGCACCCACCAGGAACATTCCGCGCCACCCGAACGCATGCCCGTGCCAGGTGAAATGGGAGAACCACGGAAACAGCAGGGCGTAGGCTGCCGCCGCGACGAGATAGCCTGCGGCATAGCCCTCCTGCAGCAGGCCGGAGAAGAAACCGCGATTTTCCCTGGGCAGCGTCTCGAAGGCGAGCGCCGCACCAACGCCCCACTCTCCGCCCATTGCAATGCCAAACAGGGCGCGGAGGATGAGCAACTCATGCATCGATCCGGCAAAGGCGCAGGCCAGTTCCAAAATCGAATAGCTGGCCACGTTGAACATCAGCGTGGGCCGGCGGCCAAAGCGGTCCGCCATGGCGCCGAACAGAAAGGCGCCGACCGGCCGGAACGCGAGGGTCAGAAAGAGGGCCTGGGCCACCTCAGAGCGCTGCACGCGGAAATCCGATGCAACGGCCGAGACGCAGAAGACCAGGATGAAGTAGTCGAAGGCATCCATGGTCCAGCCGAGAAAGCAGGCGGCAAAGGCATGCTTCTGGCGGGAGTTCAGGCTCCGAAAGGGACCTGGCATTGGAGCAGGTTACCAGAGGGTGCAGGCGGCCGTTTCCGGGGGTGCACGATTGGCAGTACATTGGTGGACGGACGCGATGCCGCGCGTTTGGCCTGCCGCGACCCGAGGTGCGCCATGGACACCCTTCCCTTCCCCGCCTTTGCCGGTCCGCAGGACCGACGCGACTGGCTCCATTCCGGCCTGCGCCTGGCGGTCGCCATTCTTCTCATCGCCGGATGCGGCTCCGGAGGCAGGAACGGCTCCATGCCAGCGCCCAACCAGCCCGCTGCAACGCCGGCCATCTCGACCCGCCCCGCGCAAAACGGAGCCGTGATCGTGACGCTCAGCGACAGCACAGACAATGCGGTACTGCATTACACGCTGGATGGTTCGCCGCCGAGTTCTTCTTCGCCGCAGTATTTTGCGCCGTTGCTGGTCGCCTCAAACCTCACGCTGAACGCAGTTGCCGTGGCGCCGCCGCTGCTGAACAGCAAGGTAGCCACACAGACGTTTTCTCCGAACCTGAGTTCGGGCACGCTGGTGTGGAGCGATGAGTTCACCAACAACGGCTCCGGGAACGCCGCCCCCAACGCCACCCTGTGGACCTACGACACGGGAACGAATTGCTGCGGGAACAACGAACTGGAGACCTACTGC
Organism: Acidobacteriaceae bacterium; assembly: GCA_036489655.1. Classification (GTDB taxonomy): domain Bacteria; phylum Acidobacteriota; class Terriglobia; order Terriglobales; family Acidobacteriaceae; genus Palsa-343. The sequence goes on from DASXFH010000119.1 coordinate 14,360, forward strand.
GCGTCTGGATCCAATGTGCCTCCATGCAGCACAATCAGCCCCAATGCATTTGTCGGTACAGATGGCGATCTGCACATCCAGGCGCAGAGCCGGTCGCTGGGCGTTTACACCTCCGCGCGGCTGAAGACGCAGGGGCTGTTCAGCTTTCAGTACGGGCGCATCGAGGCCCGCATGCAGCTTCCGGAAGCGCAGGGAATGTGGCCGGCCTTCTGGATGATGGGATCGAATATCGCCACAGTCTCCTGGCCGGCGTGTGGCGAAGCCGACATTATGGAGCACATCGACGGCGCGAATCCGCCCTTTTCGGTGGGCGCTGCGCCTCCTGGATACGACTGGATCGCGGGCTCGGTGCACGGCGGCGCCAGTTCCAGCAACGAAGCAAATGGCAGCCAGAATTACCATCCGCCCGGGTTTTCTGCCGCGGCCTGGCACACCTACGGCATGATCTGGAGCAAGGGACAGATTCAGTACTACGTCGATAGCCCGACGAACATTTATGCGACGTTCAACACCGGCAATTTCGCAGGGACGTGGCCGTTCGATCAGGGGCCGATGTTCATCATCCTGAATCTTGCCGTCGGCGGAGACTGGCCGGGCAATCCGGATTCGACCACGCCGTTCCCGTCGAACCTGCTGGTGGATTACGTGCGGATCTATACGAACTAAATCCGCGTCTGCATCCAGCGGTCCATGTGCCGGTGGACGCACTGAGCGCCGCAAAGGTGGCGGATGTCGGCAGAATGGGCCAGAAACCCACTCCATGGGCTCACCTTCATGACTCGCTGCTCGGGCTCTCCCTCTGCGGGGGAGAGCGTTTCCGGCCAGGCAAGCCACCAGTCTTCGGTTTCCTCGCTTTTTTCCTTACCGCACACGTCGCAGTGAAAGGTTTCCGTCCACGCCATGGGTCACGCCCCCACAGCCAGTGTCGCCGGGGCGGTAAGATTGTGTCTACCGGCCGCAAAGCCGGGAGAGCGGTTTCGCGGAGCCCTTATGCCCTTTTCCTTAGCCTGGCCTCCGGAGGGGAAGAACCCGCCGCGCCGGCGTGGACTGCTGCTGTCGCTTGGCGGCCACGGCGTCCTGGCGCTTTTGCTGTTCCTGCTGGCGCGGCCGTGGGGCGGCGTAAAGCCGGTTTATAACCAGAGCCGCTGCTGCGCCATGCCGCTTTACTGGAGCGGCAGCCAGACAGGCGGAAGCAGGCACTCGCATCCCGCGGCGCGGAAACAGAGAAGAAAGAAGCCCGCCCCGGCAGCGCCTGCGGCAGCGAAGGCCAGCGCGGCGACCGTACCTGACGCGCAAAGCGCTTCGACGCTGGCCGGCATCGCGGCTCCGCAACAGCAGGGGACGTTTGGAACCGGAACCGGCGCGCAGGATGCGGAACCGGCTTTCCCCACCTATTTCCCGTGGCCGGGCGTAGCGGACCGCGCGCTGCTGCCCGCGGTCGAAAAGAAAGTCGTCGTCGAGGTGACCGTCAGCCCGCTGGGCGACGTGACCGGGGAGAAGCTGGTGCAGGGGATGGGCAACGGGCTCGACCAGATTGTGCTGAACACGGTCAGGGCATGGCGATTCCATCCGGCGACGCTGAACGGCGCCGCAGTCGCTTCGGTGGCGGATCTGGTGTTTCCGTTCAACCGCGAGTATCCGAATGGACCAGCGGGAGCGGCGACTGGCCAGAGCTGATGGGCCATACTGCCCAGCCGGGTTTAGCCGGAAACGGGCTGCCGAAAGCGCGAGACCTTCGTTCCCCGCAAACGGCATATCCGCACCCGTCAGGGACCTGACTTTTCTCCTTGCACGCCAGGGATCATCTGGTGCACACTCGTTGGCAATCCCCCCCAGGATTCCTCCTCTTCGAGCCGGGTTGCGTTCTCCGCGACCGGTCACAACTTTGCGTACTTTCAAATCCCCGTGCCAATGGAGAGACCATGGCCTTTTGTGAAGAATGCGGTAAGTCCGTGGAGCCGGGAACCCGGTTTTGCCGGGCCTGCGGTCATCCGATCGACCTCCCCCCAGCCGGCGCCGAGTCCGGTGCGGTTGCCATCATCGCGGGTGATCGTCCTCCGGTACGGGAGATTCCCAGAGTGCATGGGAATTCATCCGGCGCGGCCGCTGGAGCGCTCGCCGGCAGCTTTGCGCGCAAAAGACCAGGGGGCGTCACTTTTGTCGCGGTTTCGGAGTCGATCGGCGCGGTCCTTGCAGTGTGGGGCGGTTTTTCCCTTTTGAGTTATACCGCCTCTCTAACTGCAACAGTAGCTGTGGCGGCGCATATCTGGTGGATTTGGGTCCTCATGAAGATGTTTCCTGTGCTGGCAATGGGCGAATCCGACATGCTCCGCGATCTTCAGACAGCGACAGGTATCCTTTTCGGGATCGCTGTCCTTTGTGGACTGCTGACTTATGGCCTGTGGAAGCTTCGCAAGTGGGCGCGCATTCTTCTGTTCGTTCTGACCTGTTTGTCGCTCCTTCATGCCGTAATCCTGCTGTTTACCGGAAACGGAAGCGTGACGGTGCACCTGGGCGTGATTCTGGTGGGCGCGTGGATCCTGTGGTATTTCAGAAAGCCTCATGTGAAGCAGGCCTTTGGCTGCTGAAGCTTCTGCCGGCAGCCAGGAGCCGGAAGGTGCGCTGAAAAAAAATCAGCGCAGATGTGTAAGTGTGTGTAAACACGGTATTTGCATTTTTTGCCTGCGTAAGTGTGTCGAACAACGGTAGTTGCAAAGGCCTTATTGAGGCACGCGATCGCCTGTCGCCTGTAGCGGGTCGCGTTGTCTCGCAAAGCAGAAAGCCCGCGCTCGGCGGGCTTTTTCTTTTTTTACTCTATAAGTTCAGAATACCAAGTTTGAATGGGTTTACTGCCAGATTTTGGCGGGTATTTTGGCGTGGAAGTGTTTTTGTATCAGCGGTTGTTACTTTCGTCAGGCGGGAGGGGGCTTGACAGGATTTCCACATTGCGGGGCAAAAGTGCATACTCGGCGGATTGAGTCCTGTTCAGGAGTGGTGGGGGGAGCAGCTTTGCCGCCAGGCGTCGATCGACCAGCCGTTGTAGCTGCGAAGGAAGAGGAGCAGAGCGTAGGCGATAGCGTAGGTGAGCTGGATGCCCGCAGCGGACCAGTCCTGCAGGAGGCCGGAGCCGAAGGTGA
>DASXFH010000122.1:0-13798 GCA_036489655.1 Acidobacteriaceae bacterium
GCTGCGCGAAGAATTTTTGCAGCAGCACGAATTTCCATTTCCGTTGTAGTCTGGCGAACGCGGCTGTTCTCGCGCAGGAGGAGTCTTCTGGAGCCCTCGACGACCACGAATCCGGCCGGCACCCCCGGTCTGCGCCGCGCCCTCAAGCTGCGCCACCTGATTCTCTACGGCATCATCATCATTCAGCCCACCGCGCCCATGGGCATCTACGGCGTGGTGAGCAATGCGGCGCGCGGCCATGTGGTCACCACGCTGCTCATCGCCATGGTGGCCATGCTGCTCACCGCGGTCAGTTATGGACGCATGGCGCGCATTTATCCCAGCGCCGGCTCGGCCTATACCTATGTTGGGCACGAGATCCATCCCATGGCCGGCTACGTCGTCGGCTGGTCCATGCTCATGGACTACATGCTGAACCCGATCATCTGCGTCATCTGGTGCAGCGCCGCCGCGCTCAACGTTTTTCCGCAGGTCCCCTACGCCGCCTGGGCTCTGGCCTTTGGCATTCTCTTCACCGCCCTGAACCTGATCGGCGTGCAGGCCTCCAGCCGCGTCAATGCCGTTCTCGCTCTGGGCATGGGCATCGTGGTCGTCATCTTCCTGGCCTTCGGCATTCGTTACATTGCGCTGGTCGCGCGGCCCACAGGTTTTGAATGGCTCGCGCCTTTCTATGATCCGGCGACCTTCAACGCCGGCCGCCTGCTGCACGGCACCTCGCTGGCCGTGCTCACGTATATCGGCTTCGACGGCATCTCCACCATGTCGGAGGAGGTGGAGAATCCGCGGCGCAACATCATGCTGGCCACGGTGCTCACCTGCCTCGCCATCGGCGTGCTGTCGTCGGTTGAGGTTTATGTGGCGCAGCTGGCCTGGCCCTGGAAGGGCGTGTTCCCCGAGAGCATGGTCGATACCGCGTTCGTCCACATCGCGCAGCGGGTCGGCGGACGCTTCCTCTTCCAGTTGCTCAACGCCACGCTGCTGATCGCCAACATGGGCTCGGGCATTGCGGCTCAGTTCGGAGCCGCGCGCCTGCTCTACGGCATGGGCCGCGCCAACGCATTGCCGCGTTCGTTCTTTGGGGCGGTCAGCCGCCGCAACAACATTCCCCGCAACAACGTGCTCCTGCTGGGGCTCATCACGCTGGGCGGCGCCTTCCTGCTCACCTATGAAAAAGGCGCGGAGCTGCTGAACTTTGGCGCCTTCATCGCGTTCATCGGCGTCAACGCCTCCGCCCTCATCCACTACAAGTTCCGCTCGCGCGAAAAGGTCTTTCTGGCCGCCACCATTCCGGTGGCCGGCATCGCCATCTGCACCTTCATCTGGTTCAATCTCAGCCGCAATGCCAAACTGCTGGGCGCTGCGTGGGTCGTCGTCGGCCTGATCGTTTATCTGCTCATGCGAGGCAAGCGGGCCGCGGACTCTACGCTGGACGACGCGTTTTGATCTGTAAATAACACCGGGGGGGGAACTCCGATGCGCCTCTGGATTTCCGTGCTTCTTTCCGCCGCATGCGGCGCGGGGCTCGCCGCTTCCGCCTATGGTCAAACCGTGACCGCCCTGCCTGGAAATGCGGGACAACGCTTTCAGGGGGATGGCATTTCGGTCGCTGTTCGCGGAGCCGAGGGCCAGTTTCGAGGTCTCCATGTCACCGACGAGCTGGCCCGGCGGCCGCTCGATTTGCCTCAGGCCTTTGTCCTCGTGATGAAGGGCGGCTCCGTACTGCGTTCCTCCGCGATGCACATGGGCCCGCTCACCGTCAGCGACCTGCCGGAGGGTACGGCCGCCAGTCACGCTGCAGGAAAGCGCGCCTGCGCCGATTTCTCCTATCCAGGATTCCCGGGCCGGCTGCACTGGTGCCTGCTGATGCGCGAGCACGCCGGCTACTTCCGCCAGGAACTGACGATCCACGCCACCTCCGACGCCGCCATCGCCGAAGTCCGCATGCTCGACTTCAGCGACCCCGGCGCTCACGTGGACGGAACCGTACACGGCTCGCCGATTGTCGACCCCGGCATGTTCTTTGGCTTCGAGCATCCCCTCTCCACAGCCCAGGTCGATGGCGATCACGCGATCGCCTCGCTCGCCCGCGTGCTGCCGCTGCGTGCCGGCCAAAGCACGACCTATTCCTCCGTCGTTGGCGTGGCCGCCCCCGGCCAGATGCGCCGCGCCTTCCTGCACTACATCGAGAACGAGCGCCCTCGCGCCTACCGCCCCTTCCTGCACTACAACTCCTGGTTCGACATCGCCTTTGGCGGCGCCTACAACGAGACGGATGCCATCGACCGCATTCAGGCCTTCGGCCGCGAGCTGGTCGACAAGCGTCACGTGGAGATGAATTCCTTCCTCTTCGACGATGGCTGGGACAATCCCAATTCGATGTGGGGCTTCAACAGCGGCTTCCCCGACGGCTTCACCAAAACGGCCGCCGCCGCCGAGCAGATCCACGCCGGCGTTGGCGTCTGGTTTTCGCCGTGGGGTGGCTATTCCCGGCGCCTCAAAGAACGCATGGCGTACGGCCACGCCCATGGCTACGAGATCATCAACGGCGGCTATGCGCTCTCCGGACCGAAGTACTACAGCCGCTTCGAGCAGGTTTGCCTGGAGATGGTGGACCGCTACGGCGTGAATCAGTTCAAGATCGACGGCACCGGCAACGCCAACCGCGTTTTTCCCGGCAGCGCCTTTGACAGCGACTTCGATGCCGCCATTCATCTCATCCAGGTCATCCGCGCGCGCAAGCCGGGCATCTTCATCAATCTCACCACAGGCACGTACCCTTCCCCGTTCTGGCTCTTCTATGCCGACTCCATCTGGCGCGGCGGCGACGACAGCAATTTCGCGGGCGTCGGCACCTCGCGCCAGCAGTGGATCACCTATCGCGACGAGCAAACCTACCGCGACACGGTGGTGCGCGGCCCGCTCTTCCCCATCAATTCGCTCATGCTGCACGGCATCATTTACGCGAAGCTCGCCCCTCGCCTCAGCACCGACCCCGGCCACGATTTCCCCGACGGGGTCCACGACTACTTCGCCACCGGCACCCAGCTGCAGGAGATGTACATCACGCCCTCGCTGCTCAGCTCCACCGACTGGGACACGCTGGCGCACGCAGCGAAGTGGGCGCGGCGCAACGCCGATATTCTCGTGGACACGCACTGGATTGGCGGCGATCCCGGCCGGCTCCAGGTCTACGGCTGGGCTGCCTGGAGTCCAAAGGGCTGGATCGTTACGCTGCGCAATCCTTCCGACAAGCCGCAGACCTTCACGCTCGATCTGGAATCGGCGCTGCAGCTTCCCCACGGCGCATCCGTCAGCGGCGAAGCTTCAGACCCCTTTGGCAAGCCCGGGGCAGCTTCCACCCGGCTCGATCCGCACCACGCGGAAATTCACCTGGCGCCCTTCGAGGTCCACACTTTCGAATCCAGCACGAGAGATTCTGAGTCTCACTAAGCGAGAGAAAGCTTTCCCTAAATTACTTTCGCTTTGCAGTTATAGATTACGATTTGTTACGATGATACTAAATTCAGGACCATCCCACCCGGCTCGTAAACCGCGGGTGAGAGCATGAGAGATCACCGTGGATCCCTTAGCATCACTGCTTCGCCTTTCCGCGTCGGAGAAGCTGGAGCGCGGACTGCAGCACACCCCTCGGGAAATTGCCCAGCAGCCCCGCACCTGGCGGCGCACCCTGGACCTTTTGCAGGCGCAGCGCGCTGAACTCGACACGTTCCTCGCCTCCATCGGTCTGCACGACGAGCCAGAACGCCGGCCCACCGTCTTCCTGGTGGGCGCGGGCACCTCGGACTATATCGGGCGCTCGCTCCACCACCTGCTGCGCCGCTGCTGGCAATGCGAGGTGATCCCCGTCGCCAGCACCAGCCTGCTGACGGATTTTTCCGATTCGCTCATCCCCGGACGCCGTTATCTCTGGATTTCTTTCTCGCGCTCCGGCAACAGCCCCGAGGGCGTTGCGGTCCTCGAGCGCGCGCTCGAGGAGTGCCCTCAGGTCAGCCACCTGCTGGTCTCCTGCAACCGATCGAGCCGCATGATGCAGGCCATCGAAGGCCGCCCTGGCTGCCACGCCATCGTGCTCGATGACGAGGTGAACGATCGCAGCCTGGCCATGACCAGCTCCTTTACGAACATGGTGCTCACCGGGCAGTTCCTGGCGTACCTCTCGGATCCGGCCGCATACGTGCCGATTGTGGAAGCGCTGGCCGCCGCTGGCGACTCTCTCCTGCCCCAGGCCGCGCAGCTCGCTTCCGATCTCGTCAGCGAGGGCTACTCCCGCGTCTGCTTCCTCGGTTCCGGCGGCCTCGCCGGAGCGGCAATGGAGTCCGCACTGAAGGTGCTGGAGCTGACCGCCGGACGCGTACTGAGCATGTCTCAGGCGACGCTCGCCCTGCGCCACGGCCCCATGGCTGCGCTCGATCGTGAAACGCTGCTCGTAGCCTTTATCTCCAGCCACGCGCCGCGCCGCAATTATGAACTGGATCTGCTGCGCGAGATTGGCTCGAAAGGCCTCGTGCGGAAACGTGTCGCCGTCGCGGCCGATCCGCAGGGCCTGGCCGGCGAAGCCGAGCATCTCCTCGCACCGCAGCATGCCGCCGCCATTCCCGATGCCTGCCGCCCCGTGCTCGATGTACTCTTCGGCCAGCTGCTCGGCCTCTTTGCATCGATGCACGCCGGCCTGCAGCCGGATACGCCCAGCCCCTCGGGCGCCATCAGCCGCGTGGTGCCGGAACTCAGCATCTACTAGCAATTTTGAGGCGGCGCGGAGACGGTTCAGAACCATCCCCGCCCCGCCTCAGTCGCGTTCTACTCGAACCAGGCCACTGCGCCGCGCTCCAGCGGCGGAAGCGTGAACGTCACGTGATCTCCGGACGCCTGCCCCTGCACCGTCGTCTCCGTCCCCAGGAACGGCAGCCAGTGGAGCTTGTTGCCCATGGCAGCCGGCGCCACCACACGAATTCCCCGCTGCTCGGCCGGCGTCTCGTTCACACCCGGCTTGATTCCCGCAAAGTTCGCCAGGAATAGAGCCGTCCCCCCGTTCACCCGCGCTTCGTGCACCACCACGTTCTGCGAAGCATCGACCTCGATATCGGTCTTCGTCGCAATCGCGTGCAGCAGCTCCGGCTCGCTCGCCGGATTCACGCTGTAGAAGTCCTTCTGCGCCGCGTCCAGATAGCGCAGCTCCGGCTGATCGGGAAATCGCGCAGCTTCCTTCAGCCCGTCCAGCCGCGCATCGGCCTTCCCGGTCAGGACCACGCGTCCGCCTCCCGCCGCGAACGCCCCCACACCGGCCAGTTCCTTCTCGCTCACCACCCGCACATCCGGCAGCACCAGCACCTTGCCGTGAAACGCGTCCAGCGTCCGCGCGGTTACGATGCGGAACTGCACGTGGTTCTGCAGCAGCATCAGCAGCACGCCGCGATAGGCTGCGACAAACTCCTTAGGATAGTAGTTGCGCGTGGTGTCGGAGAAGTAGACGCCTGTCTCTCCCTCCGGCTGCCGTTCGGCGCCGAAGATACCCTCATGCGCGCCGATCCAGTGAAAGATCTGCACCCGCGTCGGCATGTCGTTCGAGCCGGACATCACATGCCCGCGCGCATCCCAGAAATTCGCGCCCGCAGTCAGCTCGGAGCTCGCCAGCGACAGCATGGCATCGCGCGGCTTGATGTTCTTCGCGCCGTCCCATGAGTAGTTCAGAATCCACGTCGGCTTCGTCTCGCCGGCAAAGGCGCGGAAGCTGCGCATGCCCACCTGGTAGTTGAACCAGTCAAACGGCGAGCGTGAGGCCGCGGTATGGTCTTCGCCGTCGCCAAATTCGTACTCGTGCGCAACCGCGTCCACCACGGGATAAAGCTGATAGACGTCGGAGCCCACCCGAGGCGCCGCCTCCTCGATACCGGGATAGATCTCCGGAATCAGCGCGATGTTGGGATTCACCGACACCGCATTGCTCCGAATCTCGGCCAGGAAATCGTCGACTGTCTGGATGCGGAAATCGATCCACTTGCGGAAGCCCGGATCGTCGGGATCGCCCAGCTTGATGTCCTTGCGCGCGTCCAGCCCGGTTGCCTTTTTGAACGCCGCCACCGTCCCGTCGTCAAAGCTGGCCCAGCTGTCTTCCCACCCCGTGAAGTGCGTCATCCAGTAGGGAATGTCCACGTAGATGCCGTCGATCCCGGTGCCCGCGATCTGCCGGATGTGCTTCATGTAGATTTGGCGCCACGGCTCGGCGTAGAAGCTGACCCACACATCTTCCTCGCCAAGACGAATCCAGAACGCCGACTTCGCTCCGAAGATCGCCGGCTGCCCCGTGATCTTGCGCTGCAGCCAGTCGGGGTGCTCTTTGGCCAGCGTGTGCGGCCCGTCCGCGTTCAGCGAGATGCACTCCGTCCCCGCAATGTAGACGAAGGCCTTGTTGCCGGCTTTGTGCGCCGCCTCGGCCACGCGCCGGATCGCTTCCAGCTTCACCGTTGGGTCGAGGAAGCTCTCGTAGCGGCCCTCGATGTCGTTGTCCACCTCGATGCCGTAGACGCCGCTGGTCCTGGCCTGCTCGACGATCTGCTGCCCGTTCGTCGGCGTCAACGGATACGCGGCGATCCGCACCTTGCGCATCCACGCGCGCCCCGGCCCGTCAAAACTCTGCGCGGACAAGCCCGCGCTGCTGATCAGGGCCAGAACAAAGACCCACGCCGTTGTGCGGACGAATGCCCGGGAGGCAGCAGACATAAAGGCTCCTGTGGTGCTGGGTGGAGAAAAATGCGGGTGGGAGGAAGGCACAGACCCCGCCCCATTCAAATCCGGGTTTAGAACTGGTAGCGCGCGCCGAACTGCAGATGCCGCGGAATATAGCCGGCCGCCGTCGAGCTCACGATGCCAAAGGTCGAATCCTCATACGCGAAATCGGGAAACGCAAAGCGCGGGGTGTTGGTGAAGTTGAACAGGTCCACGTGAAACTCCAGCCGGCTCTCGCGTGGCAGCGTCTCGGACTTCATGAACGACACATCGAAGTTCCGGATGCTGTCGCCGCGGATGTTGGAGAAGTACCGCGGCGCATTACCCGGCTGCTGATCCCCAGGATCGGCAAAGCAGTTGGTGTTCAGATAGGGCTGCTGGGTATAGGCCGCGTTGTGGATGCTGATCCCCGTCGTCACCTGCGAGCACGTGACATCCGGACGCTGGTTGCCGTCCGCCAGGCGCGGATTCCCCATCGAGATCGGCATCGGCGTTCCGGTTTGGTAGGTCATCAGCGTCGATCCCTGCCAGCCGCCCACAATATCATCGAGCACGCGGTTCATGTTCGAGCCGATGGCCTGGCCGCGCCCGATCGGCGAATCCACCACCACCGCCGCCACCAGCCGGTTCGTCGCATCATTCGCGCTGATCGACCACTCCCGGTTCAGATGGTCCAGCTCCTGCGGATCGCCAGTGTCCAGATATCCCACAAAGGCATTGAAGCCGACCGAGGAGTTATCCTCCGCCTTCGACCACGTGTAGTTGCCCTCGAAGGAAAGATACTGGCTCTCTCGCTTCTGGAAGCGCACCTGCATCGAGTTGTACCAGGAGCTGGCCGCCAGCTTCGGCATCCCGGAGAAGGTGCCGTCGTACTGCGGATACGGACGCAGCAGGTTGATCAGGGGCAGCGTGTCGTCGCCGTACCGCGACTCCGGTTCGTTGAAGATCGCGCTCGGCCCGCTGAACAGCGGCTGGAACGGGTTCGGCACCAGGGCGCTCAGCTGGTCGCTGGTGTATTGCCGCCGCACGCTCGAAGGGATGAAGTTGCGGTTGCTGGTACTGCTGTAGCCGCCCCACGGCAGATGCGTCGAGCGATTGGCTGAGTAGTCGATGCCCAGCACGATCTTCCATGGGAACGCCTGCTGGATGCCGAGGTTCCACTGGTAGATCTCCGCGTTGCGCGCCGGCTCCAGGTCAAGATTGTTGCCGTCGGAAAGCCCCCAGTCCGCCAGGGCGCCGTATTTCTGCCCCTGCGGCTGCGGAATGCCGCCGGGGAAAGGGTTCTCCAGCGTCGCAAACCGTGTCTGGTAATTGTCCTTACTGAAGAACACCGAAGGATTCGCGGCAAAGGCCGGCCCCGTGTACTGGAAATTGGTGGCGACGTTCAGGCCGTGATACATTCCCGCGCCTCCCCGCACCACCGTCGAAGGATTCACCTGCCACGCAAAGCCCAGCCGCGGCGCCACGTTGTTGCGGTCCACCGGCACCGTGCGCATCTTGCCGCTGGCAAAAATCGTCGCTCCCGGCGGCGTGTCGCTGCCCTGATACGCGCTCAGCCCGGGAACCGCCTGCCCGCTGCTCGCGGTAAAATCGCTGAACTCGCTGTAATTGTGGCGCTCCGAATACGGTGTGCTCCACTCGTAGCGCACCCCCAGGTCCAGAGTCAGCTTCGACGTCGCGTGCCAGCTGTCCTCCGCATAAAAGGCTGTCTCCCGCGACAGGTCTGCCACCGCCGGCTGCACGTTAATGCCGCCGGTGTCGCCATAGCCGATCAGCATGTTCGCGAATGAATTGCCCTGGGTGCCATTGGCCGTGTCATACGGCGTCGCCGAAGACACCGTCTGATCGAAGCTGAAATACCCGGTGGGATAGTTGGGCTGATCGAAGTTGTTGTAGAAGAGCCGCTGCTCGCCGCCGAACTTGAAGTTGTGCTGTCCGTGCGTCCACGAAAAGTTGGAGGAGTAATTCAGCAGCGTGTGCGCAAACTTCGTATCCACGCAGCACTGGCTGAAGAGCGGCGTGAATCGAGAATAGTCGCCGTAATCGTTGGGCAGAATCGCCGGTACGCGCGGGATCCCGTTTGCATCATCCAGATAAGAAGGGAAACCGAGCGACGCCGCAGACGGCGACCGCGTGTACGACGGCTGCGAGACCCGGTCGATCCCGAAGCGGCTCACCCACAGCGTGTTCGCGCTGGGAGAAAAAGTGTATTCCAACCCGTCGTTATAGAACGCGCCTTTGTAGTTGATGCCGTCATTGAAGAGATCGTCGGTGAAAATGCCCGGCGTGTTGCCGTCATTATGCTGGTAGCTGTACCGCGCGCTCACCCGCGAGCGAGCGCTGAAATTCTGGTCAACCTTGATGTCGAACTGCTGGCTGTTCGAAGCCGCCAGCACCACGTCGCGGTAATTGTTCGTTCCGATCCCCGCATCCCCCGCCGTGTTCGGCTTCGGATACAGTTTCATGATCGCCTCTCCCACCGGATCCCACTCCCCCTGCGGAATCTTGTTGCCGGTGTAAGCCTGGCGATTGCCATTCGCGTCCGTCGTGAATGGATCGAAAATCTGGTTCTGCACCAGATTGCCGTTCTCGTCGTACGCCATGGTCTGCGAGAAGTTTCCGCCTCGCTCCGCGTCCGTCGGCACCGTGGCCACAATGTTCACCGGCTCCCGGTCGCGCACGATCGACAGATCGCCAAAGAAGAAGGTCTTGTTCTTGTGGATCGGCCCGCCCAGCGTAAAGCCGACCTGGTCCTGGCTGTGGTCCGGCACCGGCCCCGTGTTGAAGAAGTCGCGCGCGTCAAACGCCGCCCGCTGCCCATACCACCACCCGCTGCCGTGGAAGGCATTCGTACCCGACTTCATAACCGTGTTCACCACCGTCCCGCCGTTGTTCCCGTACTCCGCGGAGAAGCTGTTGTTCTCCACCTTGAACTCCTGCAGAGCTTCCACTGAAGGCTGGTAGTACACGTTGGTCGTGCCGCCTTCGCCCTGTTCCGGTGCGCTCAGCAGATCGCCATCCAGGCGAATGTCCGCTGTCGCGTTGCGCTGCCCGTTCGAAACGAAGTTTGTCCCGCTGGGATAGTTGTCCTGCGTCCCCGACCCCGACACCTCCGATACGCCCCCGGCCAGAAACGTCAGCCCGAACGAGTCGCGATTGATCAGCGGAATCTGCACCAGATACTTCGCGCTCACATCCGTGCCCAGCGTCGCGTCCTCTGAATCCAGCAGCACAGGAATCGCATGCACCGTGATGTTGGTCGATTCGGCCGCCGGATGCAGCGTCGTGTTCAGCGTCGCCTTCTGGTTCACGGTCAGGACGATGTTCTCCTGCTCCACCGTCCCAAAACCGGTCGCTTTAACCACCATCTTGTAATTCGCCGGCGGCAGTGCGCGAAACGAATAGTCGCCTTGTCCATTCGTCTGCGTGGTCCGAGCGATATTGGTTCCGATATCGGTCAGCGTCACCGCGGCGCCGGGGATCACCGCTCCACTCGGATCGCTGATGGTGCCTGCCAGCACCGCTTCATTCGTCGATTGCGCGCGCACCAGCGATGCAGGAAGCATCAGGAGCAGGACGACGAACGCAAGGGGATAGCGCTTGCGCATATTGCCTCCAAAGGTATTGCATCCGAAACTTTGATTGATTTCTTATAGTTTCGTATTGAGCCGTTTTAATCCGAATTAGCCGCTCTGTCAAGAGTGCGGCACCCCGAAACCGCTTGTTCCCGACAGATCTCGCCCCGCCCGTCTTCCTGCTACGATCGCCGGATGTTCCGATTCGGCCGCCCTCAATCCCCGGGCCAGTGGCTCGCCCATGTCCTGCTCGCCATCGTCGCCCTCTTCCTCGTCTGGTGGATGTTCCGCGCCTTCGTCCTCTAAGCCACCCGCTACACTGCCTTCATGGACCACCGCTATCGCGTCGTGGATGTCTTTACCGAGCATCCCCTCGAAGGCAATGCCCTGGCCGTCTTCCCCGACGCCACCGGCATCGACGGCGCGCTCATGCCGCGAATCGCCCGCGAGCTGAATCTCTCCGAGACCGTCTTCGTCCTGCCCCCCTCCGATCCCGCCTGCGCCGCCCGCCTCCGCATCTTCACGCCCGCCAAAGAGCTGATCTTTGCCGGACACCCGACCGTCGGCTCCGCCTTTGTCCTTCTCAATGAGGGTCGGATTCCCTCCGGCACGCAGCGCTTTTCTCTCGAGGAAGGCGTCGGCGCGGTCCCTATCCGCGTCGAGGCAGGCCCGCGCCCCCTCATCTGGCTGCGCACCCCGCCCATCGAATTCCGCCGCACTTTCGATCCCGCACTCTGCGCCCGCGCCCTCGGCCTCGCACCCGGCGACCTTCTGCCCATCCCGCCGCAGTTCGTCACCGCCGGCAATCCCGCCATCTTCGTCGCGCTCAAAAACCAGGCCGCTGTCGATCGCTCCTGGCTCGACCTCTCTGGCCTCGAGGCCATCCGCGCCTCGCTCTCCCCTGCCGAAGCCGACGCCTTCTTTGTTTTCGTCTTCACGCCTACGCCGCAGGGCGCTTACTCCCGCATGTTTGCCCCGGAGCACGGCGTCGTCGAAGATCCCGCCACCGGCAGCGCTACCGGGCCCCTCGCGGCCTACATGATCCGCAATCGCCTCGTCTCTGGCGCTCCCGGCACCCGCTTCGTCAGCGAACAGGGCACAAAGATGGGCCGCCGCAGCCTCCTTCACGTCGCGATCCACGGTCAGGATGGAGTGGATGGCATCGAAGTCGGCGGCTACACTACGCCCCTCATCGAAGCCACCCTGCGCCTGTAGCTCCCGGCTCCAGCCTCTCCCGCCTCCCGCCTCCCGGCTCCCGGCTCCCGGCTCCCAGCTCCCAGCTCCAGCCTCCTGCCTCCTGCCTCCTGCCTCCCGGCTCCCGGCTCCCGGCTCCCGGCTGTACCCTGTACTTGCAAATGCCCGCCCTGCGCCATCTCTTCAGCGACCATGCCGATCACGTCCGCGCTCGGGTCCTGGGCATCTACGTACTCCTCGCGGTCTTCAATGCCGGAGCCTGGCTCTGGGCCGTGCTCGCCTTCGATCGCTATCCGGTCCTCCTCGGCACAGCCTTTCTCGCCTACTCCTTCGGCCTCCGTCACGCTGTCGACGCCGACCACATCGCCGCCATCGATAACGTCACCCGCAAGCTCATGCAGGAAGGCAAGCGCCCCGTCGCCGTCGGCCTCATGTTCTCCCTCGGCCACTCCACCGTCGTCATCATCGGCGCGCTGCTCCTCGCCGCCGCCGCCCTGGGACTACAGCACCACATCGACCACTACCGCTCCATCGGCGGCCTCATCGGCACCAGCGTCTCGGCGCTCTTCCTCCTCGCCATCGCCCTGGTCAACCTCATCATCCTGCGTTCGGTCTATGCCACCTTCACGCGCGTCCGCCGCGGCGAGCCCTACGTTGACGAGGATTTCGACCTGCTCCTCAACAGCCGCGGCTTTCTCGCCCGCATCTTCCGCCCCGTCTTTGCCATGATCCGCCGCAGCTGGCACATGTACCCGCTCGGCTTCCTCTTTGGGCTCGGCTTCGACACCGCCACCGAAATCGGCCTCCTCGGCCTTTCCGCCGCCGAAGCCTCCCGCGGCCTCTCGCTCTGGTCGATTCTTATTTTCCCGGTGCTCTTCGCCGCCGGCATGTCGCTGGTCGATACCACGGACAACATCCTCATGCTCGGCGCCTACGGCTGGGCCTATATCAAGCCCATCCGCAAGCTCTACTACAACCTCACCATCACTTCGGTATCCGTGGTTGTGGCTTTTGTCGTCGGCGGAGTCGAGGCTCTCGGCCTGCTCGGCGGCCAGCTCCATCTCCGGGGCTCCTTCTGGGTACTGGTCAGCCGCCTCAACGACAACTTCGGCATGCTCGGTTACTGCATCGTCGGCATCTTTGCGTTGGCGTGGATCGTTTCCATCGCCATCTACAAGCTCCGCCGCTTCGAAGACCTCGAGCTCACCCCCGAAGCCTGAGCAAAAAGGAAAGGACCCCACCCGGCCATCGCCGAATGAGGTCCACCCCTGTTCCCTTTTGCCTATTCCCGGTTGCCTGCTGCTTCAGTTCCCCGAACTCGCCCGCTGCACCGCACGATGGATGGTGTCGATAAACTGCTGTGCCGCCTGCTCGCTGGTGTGCTGTTGACCTTCGAGAATGCTCGTAAAGGGCACTTCCGATCCGTACAGAGCTTTGGTCGCTCCATGGTCCTGATTCAGCTCGGCGCCCTGCAGCGTCGCGCCGATATAAGCCCCCTTCGCCCGCGAGTAGCTCAAAATCGACGCTTTCCAGCCGCCCGATCCCGACGCTTCCCGTCCCACCGGACCCGCTGCCGCATCCACGCCCGCGCCGACCTTAAAGTGTCCGGACTCCAGCGCCGCCATGCCTTCATGGTTCATGATCATCATCACGTAGCCCTGCTCTTCGCCACCAATCTGCGCGCCGAAGCTCGCACCCGACAGCTGAAACGGCGCCGGCGGACTCCACCGCCCATCGGCCATCTTGCACGTCGCGACTCCGTCGCCATGCTGTCCGCCCACCACAAAACCAGCCTTCAGCATCTTCGGAATCACCGCCACGCACTTCGCATCTTTCAGCACCGCGTCCGGAATCCCCGCATTCGACTGGGGCCCGGTCAGCTCATGCATAATCTGTGTTGCCTGATCCAGCTCGTTGTCGATCTTGTTTTGCGCGCTCGCGGCCAGCGTCATGCCGGCTGCCAGCAGTCCTGTCGTGACCACTGCCAGTGACTTCCTCATACTCCCCCTCCGCTTCCTGATTTATGGGTATCTGAATGGCCGTATAGGGAAAAGAACAGATGGAAAAATGCTGTACCGGTGTCGGCAGCCAGCCCCGCGCAGCACGCCGGCCGCACTCCATGCGATCGCGCCAATTCCCGCCAAATAGGACACACCCGCCCCGCAGCGGGTTGTCCCGCAAGGCTGCGGCGATAACGGAAGCAAGCTCCCAGCTCCCAGCTACCGGCTACCGGCTACCGGCTGCGGACCGCCCGAACCTCCACCGGGGATTCTCCACGATCACCG
>DASXFH010000125.1:0-2810 GCA_036489655.1 Acidobacteriaceae bacterium
GTATTCAGAAGCGTTCCATTCCGTCAATGCTTCGATACCCCGAGGTGAAGGACATCAGTAGGGAGATTGGCAGAAGTCTACACGAACGGAATCGCTGCTTACCGCGCCAATGGCCGGCCGCGGAAGGTGCACAATCGGGCACTCGCAGGTCAGCGTTGCATCCGAAGACCAAGGAACGACCCGACGTGTCATTCGCAGTGGCTGGCAGGTATTCGGTCTGCCATGATGGAGCATGCCGCTCTTCTATCTGCGCCGGCTGACCGGCAGCAAGCGCACGGAGTCTGCCAATCGTCATCTGGCTCGCTATCTGGCCTTTGTTGCAGGAGCCGCCAACGCGGGAGGCTTTCTTGCGGTCCGGCAATATACCTCGCATATGTCAGGTATTGTCGCCGCCATGGCCGACAACTTCGCCCTTCGCCGCATGGCGCTTGTCCTCAACGGCCTGGGCGCCGTCGTTGCATTCCTGCTTGGAGCCGTCTTTTCTACCTTGCTCATCCGTTGGGCAAGAGCCCGTGCGCTGGAGAGCGAGTACGCATTACCCCTCATCGTGGAAGCGGCCCTGCTTATCCTGTTTGGCTTCATCGGACATACATTCGCGGGAGGACGCGTGCTCGGTACGGTGATGTTGCTGTGCTTCACGATGGGGCTGCAAAACGCCATGATCACCAAGCTCTCCAATGCCGTCATTCGCACCACACACGTGACCGGCATGGTCACCGATATTGGCATCGCCCTCGGCAGAATCGCCTTCGCGCGATCCACCGGGAGCAACGAAACCATCGCTCCTGAGCTTGTCTCGCTTCGGCTCCTGTCATCTCTCATCGCCTTGTTCTTTTTCGGAGGGGTCGTCGGCGCGCTCGGGTTCAAGCACGTGGGATTCTTGTTTACGCTGCCCCTCTCCGCCCTCCTGCTGCTTCTGGCAGCGATGCCGGTGCTCGACGACGTGCGGCGGCGCGGCGCGGCGACTTTCCCTTGACAAAAACCTGGACAAAATCAGTCAGGGATGAGGCCGCGACCTCCGGCTTTCGCCATAGTTAGAAGGGTGTTACAAGTGTGAGTTAGCCCGCACAGTTCCGTGCCGGCATAAACCCTCGGATGACAGATTTTGCCCAAAGCGTGAAGCAGCAGGCGGACATTGTCCGCGTGATCGGCGAGTACATCACGCTGAAGAAATCCGGCGCGCAGAACTATCAGGGCCTGTGCCCCTTTCACGGCGAGAAGACGCCATCGTTTTCCGTCCATGTGACGCGGCAGTTCTACCACTGCTTCGGCTGCGGCGTGTCGGGGGATGTCTTCAAGTTCGTGCAGGAGATCGACAAGGTCAGCTTTCCGGAAGCGGTGAAGGTCGTCGCGCAGAAGTGCGGAATCCCGCTGCCGAAGCGGGAGTACTCCTCACCCGAGGAGGCGGCGGAGAGCCGGCTGCGGGGGCGGCTGCTGGAGCTGCACGAGCAGGCAACTGTCTTCTTTGAAGAGCAATTGAAGTCCCCCGAGAGCGCGAGGGCGCGCGAGTATCTAACCGGGCGCGGGCTGAAGCCGGAGACGATTGCGAAGTTCCGCATCGGCTATGCGCCGGATGGCTTCGGCGGCTTGCGCGACCGGCTGGCGGGAGCGGCGCCGCCGGATGTACTGAGGGCCTCGGGGCTGTTTGGCTTCAAGGCGCAGGAGGATGGCGGTGCCGGCCGGATGTACGACTACTTCCGCAAGCGGATTACGTTTCCCATCTGCAATGAGGGCGGCCGGGTGATTGCATTCACGGCGCGGGCGCTGGATGCGGAGGATAAAGGCGGCCCAAAGTATCTGAACTCACCGGAGACGCCGCTCTATTCCAAGGGGCAGGTCCTCTTCAACCTGGACAAGGCACGACAGGCGATCCGGCAACAGAACTTTGCGCTGCTGGTGGAGGGGCAGATGGACTGCATCTCCGTCTTTGCCGCGGGGGTGACGCCGGTGCTGGCGACCAGCGGAACGGCCTTTACCGAGCAGCAGGCGCGCCTTCTCCGGCGGTATACGACGCGGCTGGTGGTGAACTTCGACCCGGATACGGCGGGCGCGAACGCGGCGGAGAAGTCGATTGCGCTGCTGACCGAAGAGGGCTTTGAGGTGCGCGTGGTGACGCTTGATGGCGGCCTGGATCCGGACCGTTTCGTGCGCGAACGTGGCATCCAGGCCTACGCAGAGGCGCTGAAGGGGGCGGTGCGGCATTCGGATTACCTGATCGAGCGAGCGAGGAAGCTTTTCCCGGTGCGAACGGCGCAGGGCAAGGTGGAAGCAGTGAACTTCCTGCTGCCTCACTTGCGCCGGGTGCCAAATCCCATCGTCCGGGATGAGTTTGCACAGGATGTGGCGCAAAAACTGGCCATCGACTCTGCCCTGCTGCGCCAGGAGTTGAAACAGGCGGCGGCGAAGCGGCAGGGGCAGATTTCAGCGATGAAGATGTCGCATTTGTCCGAGTGCGAACGGGTGCTCGTGCGGGCACTGGCCGGAGTTCCAGAGAGTGAGACATTTCGCCGAACGGCTGACGCGATGGCAGCACAAGCCGAGCATTTTGAAGGACTTGGCATCTTAACGACATTGCAGGCGCTGGCTGGTCGGCGGGACTCCGATCCACTGGAAGGACTGCGGGAGCCAGGGGCACGGATGCTGGTGGCGCAACTGCTGATGCGGGAGCGGGAGCCGGTGACGGCGCACGAGCTGGAAGCATCACTGGTGACCCTGGAACAGCACTTCGTGGAGCATCGGCAGCGACGGGTGCGGTCCGCGATTGGCGAAGCTGAGCGCCGGGGGGACCTTGCCGAGGTGACGGCACTGAT
>DASXFH010000183.1:0-9947 GCA_036489655.1 Acidobacteriaceae bacterium
GCGCCCGCCTCCATGGCTAGTCGCGCTCGAGAGCCATGGCCACCGAGTTGCCGCCTCCCAGGCACAATGCCACCACACCACGACGAGCATTGCGCTGGACCATTTCATACAGCAAGGTGACCAGAACGCGCGCCCCGCTGGCTCCAATGGGATGACCGATGGCCACCGATCCACCGCTGACGTTCACCTTGTCCAGGGGAATGCCCAGCTCCCGAGTGACAGCAATGGCCTGCACCGCGAAGGCCTCGTTCAGCTCAAAGAGATTAACATCACCAACCGACCAACCCGCGCGGCTCAGGACGCGACGGACGCCCGTGACGGGCGCCATCATGACCCATTTGGGATCGACGCCGCTGGTAGCGTGGGCCACGATGCGAGCCATCGGCTTCAGGCCGAGTTCTCGCGCCTTGCGCGCGGTGGTGACCACGACGGCGGCCGCTGCGTCATTGACACCCGGCGCGTTGCCGGCAGTAACGGTGCCGTCTTTCTTGAAGGCCGGCTTCAGCGCCCGAAGCGCCTCGAGGCTGGCGTCTTCACGAATGGACTCGTCCCGAGCAAAGAGTGTCGGCGGCTGCCCTTTCTTTTTGGCCGGGATCTCCACGGGAACGATCTCGTCGGCAAATCGACCGTCGCGCCAGGCGGCTGCCGCTTTTTGGTGAGAACCGAGAGCGTAAACATCCTGCTCCTCGCGGCTGATGCCATATTTCTCCGCTACCAGTTCGGCAGTTTGGCCCATGTGGAAGTCGTTGTAGATGTCCCAGAGGCCGTCGTGCACCATCGAGTCAACGACGGCGGCATTGCCCATGCGGAAGCCGCTGCGCGCCTGCGGCAGCAGGTAAGGGGCGTTGGTCATGGATTCCATGCCACCGGCGACGACGATGTCAGAGTTGCCGGTCTGCACCGATTGTGCGGCCAGTGCCACCGCGCGCAACCCTGACCCGCAGACCATGTTGATAGTCAGCGCGCTCACTTCCGGCGGCAGCCCTGCGTAGAGGGCGGCCTGCCGAGCGGGATTCTGGCCAAGCCCCGCCGGGAGCACATTGCCCATGATGCATTCGTCGATCTGTTCCGGCTTGAGCTGAGCGCGCTGAACGGCTTCACGCACAGCGATCGCACCAAGACGGGTTGCGGGAATCTCGGAAAGTGAACCCTGAAATTTTCCAACCGGGGTGCGGACGCCAGCAACGATCACCATCTCATTCATAAGTTTTCCTGCTTTATTCGATGCAGCGATGAGCCATTAGAATCCAGAGGAAGATACCAGAGGGAAGGGGTCGCATGCACCAGCAGCCGCCGGAGTCGCCCGCATCGCGTCCGTTCGCCGGCGCAGCGGTCGCCCCGTGGTGGCACACTGCACTGCTGGTGGCGCTACTCGCGGGCGGATCGCTGCTGAGTGGGCGTCAGTCGCACCGCGCGGCTCTCGGCGGTCATCACCTCGCGCGGTACGGCCTCACGATTCTCTCCGAGCTGGTGCTTCTGCTCTTGGCCTGGTGGGGACTGCGGATGCGTCGCGTGCCGATGACCGAGGTACTGCAGTTCCAACGTGGGTGGCGCGCCTGGGCCGAGGATCTGGTGGCAGCCGCGGTGTTCTGGGTTACCTCAGCCACGATCCTCGTGGTGATCGGACTTGCGTTGCGGATGGCGCATCTCGCCACGCCGGACAAGACCCTGATGGCGCTCGCACCCCGCACCGGCCTCGAATTGCTGCTGTGGATCATGCTCAGCATCACGGCGGGATTCTGCGAGGAATTTGTCTTTCGCGGATATTTTCTGCGGCAGTTCTCCTCGCTCGGTGCGGGTGTTGGAATCGGCGTGCTCGCTTCCTCCCTGTTGTTCGGCGTGAGTCACGGTTATGAAGGAGCGGCAGGAATGATTGCGATCACCTTGTATGGAGCGCTGTTTTGCGTGCTCGTCCTCCTGCGCCGCAGTCTTCGTCCGGGAATGATGGCGCACGCGTGGCACGATATTTTCAGCGGCGTGATGCTCGCTGTGCTGCGGCACGTGCGCCCTCTGTGAGCCGCATCCCTCGTTCGTGGGATCCGCACGATTTCTGCGCGCGCGATTCCGATGCGATTTTTGAATTTTTTTCTTGACACTCCATGCGCGGAACTCTATACATTCGTTAACTGCAGCATTTATGTTGCAGACTTCGATGTAAGCATCGAAAAGGGAGAATAGAAAAAATGGCAACGAAAAAGGCAGCTAAGAAAACGGCAAAGAAGGCAGCCAAGAAGACCTCGAAGAAAAAGTAACAGGTCGAGGGCAACGAGTCGGGGGGGCGCGATGAGCGTCCCCCCGATGCTTTTGGACGCAGTATTCACTCGGTGGAAATGCGCGCCACCTCGCACGCTGCACTCCCTCCGCCCTTCTCGCTTCGCTGTAGTCTGGAGGAGTGACGCGCCGCCGCTGGATCGCCGACACCTGGGACGAAGCGACTGCTTCGCTGAGCGGCACCCAGGCAGAACACCTGATTCGCGTGCTCCGCGCTCAGCCCGGAATGGAATTCGACATCGTGGCGGGCGGCCACGTATGGCATGCGGTGATCGCCGCCATTACCGGCACTGCTGTCCGCTTCAACCTGGTCGCCGAAGTTGAAGCCGACCCCGCTTTGCCGATCACATTGCTGCTTTCAGTCTTCAAATTCGATCGGATGGAATGGGCCATCGAGAAGGTGACGGAGCTGGGGGCGGAGCGCATCGTGCCGGTGATTGCCCGCCGCAGCGAGAGCCGCCTGGTCCAGGCCGCGGCCGGGCGCACGGAACGCTGGAGGCGCATTGCGCTGGAGGCTTCAAAGCAGGCGCGGCGATCGGACGTACTGGAGATCGACGCTCCCCTGCCGCTCAAAGAGGCATTGCGGCAGGAAGACGGGGCGTTGCGCCTGGTTCTGGCGGAGCAGGAACGCTCGACGACGCTGCACGGCGCGGTCAGCAACTGGCTCGCGGGGGCCGGAGACGAAAGTGCGAGGCTTCGTATGGCCATCGGCCCGGAAGGAGGGTGGACGGCAGAGGAGGAAGCGCTGTTCGACGCGGAGAACTGGAAGCCGGTGAGCCTGGGGCCGCGCATCCTGCGGGTGGAGACGGCGGCTATCACCGCGATGGCAGTGGCAGCGGCGCTTCTGGAGTAGGGCCGATCGGCGCGGTTACGAGAAGATCTCTTTCACCTTTTCAAAGAGGCCGCGCGAAGCCGGCGTGTTTTCCACGGTGACCGTCTGGCCGAGTTCCCGCAGCAGTTCTTTCTGAGCCCGGGTGAGCTTCGTGGGCGTCCGCACCATCACCTCGGCGATCAGATCGCCACGGCCGTATTCGTTCAGGTGAGGAACGCCCTTGCCGCGGATGCGAAACTCCTGCCCGCTTTGCGTACCCTCGGGGATTTTGAGCTTCGTGACCCCGTCCAGCGTGGTCAGGCTGATCTCGGCTCCGAGCGCAGCCTGCGGGAAGGAAATGGGGATGACGCAGTGCAGGTTGTTGCCTTCCCGATCGAAAAGCTTGTGCTGCCTGACCTTCAGCACGATGTAGAGGTCGCCCGACGGTCCACCGAAGCGGCCTGTATCGCCCTCACCCTGGTAGCGGATCCGGGTACCGTCTTCCACGCCGGCCGGAATACTGACGGAGATCTCGTGCTGCCGTTCCAGGCGTCCCTCGCCGCGGCAGGAACTGCACGGATCGGTGATTACGGTACCGGTGCCGCCGCAGGCGCTGCAGGTGCGGGCGATGGAGAAGAATCCCTGCTGGTAGCGAACCTGGCCGCGGCCCTGGCAGTGCGGGCAGGTGGAGGGTCCGCGGCCGGTCGCCGTTCCGGTCCCGCGGCAATCCTTACATGCCTCCATGCGGCGCATGGTGACCTTTGTTTCCTTGCCAAAGACGGCTTCTTCGAACTCAAGGGTCAGATCGTGGCGGACGTCGCGACCCTTCTGCACGCGCGAGCCGCGCCGGCTGCTTCCGCCTACGTTGAACATTTCGCCGAAGAGATCGCCAAAGATGTCGCCGATGTCCTGGGCCCCGAAGGGATTGCCATCGAAGCCGCCCGCGGCGCCGACGCCGGCATGACCGTAGCGGTCGTAGGCGGCGCGCTTCTGCGGATCGCTGAGCACCTGATAGGCTTCGCTGCACGCCTTGAAGCGCTCTTCGGCTTCAACGTCCCCGGGATTGCGATCGGGGTGATGCTGGAGGGCCAGCTTTCGGTATGCCGTCTTCAGCTCCTGGTCGGTAGCTGTGCGGGAGACGCCAAGGACTTCGTAGTAATCGGCTTTGGTCACGTTTTGGGTTCTGCTCATGCTTCCTTTTGCTCTGTATTACTGGCGATGCGGACCAGCGCGGGGCGCAGCAGACGATCCCGGATACGGTAGCCACGACGCACTTCCTCGATTACCTGATGATCGGGGACGTCGTTGCGCTCCACCATTTCCAGCGCCTCGTGCGCGCGCGGATCGAAGACGGCTCCGACGGTCTCAACCGGCTGGACATTCAGCGAGCGCAGCGCCTCGTCCATCTGCTTCACAATCAGTTCCACCCCGGTGCGCAGCTGCTCGGCGGAGCCGGTCGACTTCAGGGCGAGCTGGAAATTGTCCAGCACGGGAAGAAACTGCTCTACTGCGTTGGCGGTGGCGTAGTCGCGGAACTCCCCCCGCTCCTTTGCCTCGCGCTTCCGCGAATTGTCAAATTCCGCCTGCAGGCGCGCCAGCCGGTCAAAGAGCAGATCGCGTTCGGTCTTCAGGCGATCGTATTCCTCCTGGGGCACGGTCGCCGTTTCCACCGCCACGAGGGGTTCCTTCGCCTCTTCGCTCTCGACTGTAGCCGAAGTTGTGGGTTCAGCCGTATTTTTCATTCCTTCATCTTCCGTCGTCGCCTGCAAATTGGTCGCGGCATTGTGCTTCTTCTCCACCATGATTCGACGCATACCTCTGACTCAATTCCGATTGCAGGGACCCGTCACCTGCCGTCTCTGATTTCCGTTCCCTGCGACAGGTTAATGCGGCGGCTGGAAAAGCCTGCCGGACAGCTGGGCGATGTACGACACCGCATTGATGGTTTCCTGATACTGAATTCGCGTGGGGCCGATGACGGCAACCGTGCCGAGGTTTTCCGAACCGAGCCGGGCCGTGGTGCCGATCAGAACGAAATCGCGAAGCTCGGGAATTGCCTCTTCCAGGCCTACGACGACCCGTACGGTGCGTTGCCGGGCGTCGACATACGCGTTGAGCAGCTCAATCAGCCGTTCCTTTGCTTCCAGGGCGTGCAGCATCGTCCGCAGGCGTTCGCGATCCGTCTCACCCGTCAGCAAATTGGCCACGCCTTCCATAAAGATCACCGGAGCTGCGGCGCCTTCAGCGGCCAGCGCTCCTTTCCGGCAAAGCTCTTCCAGCGAGCGCATAAGCCGGTCGTACTCGCTGCGCTCGGCTTCCAGCCGCCGCGTCACTTCCGTGCGAATGCGCTCAATCGACCAGCCGTGAAAATTCTCATTCAGGAAGCGGGCGGCGGTTTCCAGCTCGGACATGGTGAGATCGTGGTCGAGCAGCAGCACGCGATCGAGCACGGTTCCCGCCTTCGTAATCAAGACCGCAAGAACCCGGCCTGTCGCCAGACGGGAGAAATGGATGTGCTCCAGCGTATGCATCTCCTGGGTTGCGCCAAGGGCGACGCCGAGGCCGCTTGAAATCAGGGCCAGCACATGCGAGGTACGCTCGAGGTACTGCTCACTGGTGCCGATTCCGGCAAAGCTCTCCTCGATCTGCTCCAGGCGCTCCGGAGCGAGGATGGCCAGATGGGGCGCGCTCAGGTGCTCCACGTAGAAGCGAAATGCCTGGGGGGTGGGGATGCGCCCGGCGGAGGTGTGGGGCTGATCCAGCAGACCGGCGTCGGCCAGGGATGCCATGACGTTCCGAATCGTCGCAGAACTCATCCGTTCCTGGTTGCCGAAATGGCGTGCGAGGGCCTGCGAGGCCACGGGTTCCCCGGTCGCGATATAAGTCTCCACAATCGCGGTCAAAACTGTTCTTTCTCTGGGGCTTAGCCGCGGCTCAGGCGCCATTCATACCATCCGAACATCGAGTAAGGGTGACAGTTCTCCTCTATAGATTGTAGGTTTGCAAAAAACGTGGGTCAAGAAACGGCTGGGCCGCCCCTGTCAGTATTCGCCGGTCACCTGGTTTTCCAGCGGCTCCCCGCGGAGACAGCGGCCGACCTGGGCCGAGGCAAACTCCATGGCGCGCCTCATAAACATCGGCGTCGAGCCGGCGATGTGCGGGGTAATGAGCAGGTTCGGAGCACTCCACAGAGGATGCGCGTCCGGCAGAGGTTCCGGATCGGTGACATCAATTGCGGCCTGGATTCGCCTCTGGTGGAGGGCCGCAACCAGCGCGTCGGTGTCGACCACCGGTCCCCGTGCCGCATTCACCAGCAGGGCTCCCTGCTTCATCCTGGCGATCTGCTCGGAGCCCATCATCCCTGTGGTTTCGCTGGTAAAGGGGACAATCAGGATGACAACATCCGCCGCCGGGAGCAGGTCCATCAGATGCTCGACGCCGTAGACGCCTTCCCGCGCCGTGCGGGCGACACGCACGATCTCGACGCCGAAAGGCAGCAGGCGGGCTTCGATGGCCCGGCCAATGTCGCCATAGCCTACGATCAGCACCTGCCGGGCATGCAGCTCTTCGCAAAGGACCGTCGGATACAGCTTCGTCTGCGAAGGGTGCAGAGCCTGGTAGCGGGCTTCTCCTTCTTTGCGTTGCGACCAGATGCCCGCCCTCTGCACGCCGGCATACAACGGGAAGTACTTCAGCGCGCCCAGAACCGCAGCGACGGCCCATTCTGCGGTGGAGATGGTATGCGCTCCTCGCGCGTCGCACAGTACCACGTCTTTGGGCACCAGGGGCAGGATGCCGTCCACGCCTGCAACGGTGGCCTGGACGATCCGAACGCCTCGCAGCCAGGGCCAGACCTGGTGCGCCTGATGCGTCCATGGCGGAGCAACCCAAAATTCGATCTCATACGGCCGGTTCGGCTGGAATGGAATGACCTCCAGATCGATGTCTTTTGGAAACAGGCGGTGCAGATCTGGACTGACCGCCTCCGGGATTCCGACCTTCAGCATGATGGGTTGCTCCGCGTTGAGGAATACTTCGATGCTATCGCCTTCTGCGATGGCTTTCGAACCCAGAGGTAGCGGAGCCGGGCGAGACCGAAGATTGTGCAGCTAAGCGAAGACTTTGCGCAGGGCATCGAGCCCGGAGCGAATCGCCTCGGGCGATACGGCGTAGCTGAAGCGCACATGACCTTCGCCCTGGGCGCCGAAGACAACACCCGGAATGGTGGCAACGTGCGCCTTCTCCAGAAACAGAGAAGCCACCCGGCGGCTGTCTTTATGGATTTTGGCGACGCTGGGGAAGGCATAGAAGGCACCCGCCGGCGGTGCGCAATCCAGACCCAGCTCGTTCAGTCCCGCGACCAGCAAATCGCGCCGCTGCCGATATTCTCCGCGCCGCGCATCGATGGTGCTTTGCGGAACCGCGAGGGCCTCGGCCGCCGCCCACTGCGTGGGTGTGGAGACGCCGTTGGTGGAGTAGAGCACCAGCTTGCGGAGCCCGGTCATAAACGGATCTTTGGCGACGGCATAGCCGATGCGCCATCCGGTCATGGCGTACGTCTTGGAAAACGTATAGCAGCTGATTGTCCGCTCGGCCATGCCAGGCAGGGAGGCGATGGAGACGTGCTCGCCTTCGTAGACAAGGTCTTCATAGGCCTCATCCGCGACCACCACGAGGTTGTGTTTGGTGGCGAACGCCGCGACCTCTTCGGCTTCCTGGCGGGAGAAGACCAGACCGGAGGGATTCTGTGGTGTGTTGTAGTAGATGGCCCGGGTGTGGGGCGTTGAGTAGTGTTCCAGCGTCGCAGTAATCCCGTTGCGCCGCGCGCCGGAGGAGGGAATCATGACGGGCCGCGCCTGTGCCATGGTGATCATGTCCCGGATCGGAGTCCAGTAGGGTGCGAAGAGCATCATGTCGTCGCCGGGGTCGAGGATGGCCTGGAAGGCGACGTACAGAGCATGTGCGCCTCCGGCTGTAACGATCACGTCTTCCAGGGCGGCTGAGATGCCATTCCGGTCGTGCAGCTTGCGCAGCAAAGCTGTCCGCAACGGCTCAATGCCGGAGGAGGGCGCATAGCGGGTCCGGTTCTCCATCAGGGCTCGCGAGGATGCATCCTTGATGGAGTCCGGCGTTTCAAAGAACGGCTCGCCTCCGTGGAAGGCATGGACGGGCTGGCCGGCTGCTCGCAGCTCCAGAACTTTATTGCGAATCTGCACAATGTCGGAAAAGCCGACTTCGTCCAGACGCTTCGCCAGATGCATCTCTTTCCTTCGGATGATCATGTTGGTCCGCCCGCCAGACCGGACGTAACAGCTTAGAGCATTTCTGCGACGTCCGGGATGGAAATCCCAGTGGATTCAGGGGACGAGGAGCCCGGAGTAGACGGCCATCCCCACCACAGCGTCCGTTTCTATGGCTTCCAGAGCATCGATCTCCTGCTGACTGCGAATACCGCCCGCCACGATCAGTTGTCGCCTGGTGAGCGGGCGCAGGGCGCGCGCGGCCTCGATGGGGAAGCCACTGAGGGTGCCCTCGGTATCGACGTGGGTGTACAGGAAAGCGCCGCACCAGGGTTCTAGGGCTGCAATGGCCTGCGCGGGCGTCACGTTGACCTGCTCACGCCACCCCCGCACAGCAATGCGGCCGCCTTTGGTGTCAATGCCGGCGACGAACGCCTCGGGTCCGATGGCGGCCGAGAGGGATGCGGCCGCCTCGGTGTCCACTCCGTCCTGGTGGAAGAGAACCGAGCCGAAGATGACGCGCCGGGCTCCGGCAGCGAGTAGCGCTTTGGCGTCCGCCGCAGTGCGCACTCCCCCGCCCACCTGGACGGGCAGGCGGCGCGCCATTTGTTCGACCAGGCGGCGGTTGTCGCCAATGCGGGTGGCGCCATCGAGGTCGATGAGCTGGACGAGAGGATAGCGGGAGAAGCGCTCAATCCACGGTTCGAAATCGTCGAAGGCCAGCCGGAGCTTCTCGCCGCGCTCCAGCTGGACGATGCGGCCGCCCATCAGGTCAATCGACGGAATCAGCATGGCAGCCTCACCGGGATGCCGTCGCGGCGCAGTTCGTGCTTCAGGGAGCGCACGTCGGCGATCCCGAAGTGAAAGATGCTGGCGGCGAGAGCGGCATCGGCCTTGCCCTCGCGAAACACCTGGGTAAAGTGCGCGGCGGTGCCGGCGCCTCCGGAGGCGATGACCGGAATCTGCACCGACTCGCTCACCGCGGCGGTCAGTTCGCAGTCGAAGCCTGCTCGAGTCCCGTCGGAGTCCATAGAAGTGAGAAGAATTTCGCCGGCGCCGCGGGATTCGGCTTCCCGCGCCCATTCGATCGCGCGGCGTCCTGTCGGCTTGCGGCCTCCGGCGATGTAGACCTGCGCATCGGCAACGGGATCGCCCTCCGTGGCGCGGCGAGCATCGATGGCAACGACGACGGCCTGGGCGCCAAAGCGCGCGCCTATCTCGCCGATGAGCTCAGGCCGGGTCAGCGCCGCCGAATTGGTGCTGATCTTATCGGCTCCGGCGTCGAAGACGGCCGCAGCTTCGTCTCCGCTGCGAATGCCGCCGCCGACGGTGAACGGGATGAAGAGGCGCTGCGCCGTGCGGCGAACGGTTTCGAGCAGGGTGCCGCGCTGCTCGTGGGTTGCCGTAATGTCGAGCAGGACGATCTCGTCGGCTCCCGAGGCGGCGTGGCGGGCGGCCAGCTCGGCCGGATCGCCCGCATCGACCAGATCGACGAACTGCACGCCCTTGACGACGCGTCCGTCGCGTACATCGAGGCAGGCGATGATACGTTTCGTCAGCATGAGGGGAACTCCAGAAAATTGCGCAGCACCCTCAGGCCGGTCTCTCCGGATTTCTCCGGATGG
>DASXFH010000279.1:0-15144 GCA_036489655.1 Acidobacteriaceae bacterium
GCTACCAGGAAAACGTGACGGTTTGGGTTACGTATCCCTGACCGGCGGGGAACTGGACTGTGACGGGATGAAGGGCGGCGTGTTCGGGGCCGATCTCGGCGTGGTCGGCGGTGAGGCGCAGGTGCGGCAGGTTCTCGCGGAGGGAGAAGGTCTGGGTGGAGGAGCCGGGGGCGGAGAGGGTGAGGGTCAGCGAGTGAGGCGTGTGCTGCTCGTTGAGAACCTTCATCTGCTCGGTTTGGGCGCCGGGTATGGGGAGAGCCGCGGGGACGGCGACTTCGACGGCAGGGGTGGGGACGTGCAGGGTATTGCCGGCGACGCGGGCCTGCGCGGCGTGCGAGGCGAGGTGCACATTTGTGCCGGTGGCGGTGACGAGCCACTCGGAGCCCTGACGGGTGAAGGTGAGGTCGAGGGTGGAGTTGCCGATGGGGATGTGGCGGACGGTGGCAGTGGTCCAGTGAGCGGGGAGGCGCGGGGTGACGGTGAGGGTGTTGGCGGGGGCGTTCCACTCGAGGCCAAACATGCCGCGGAGGACGGGGGAGATGACCATGGCGGAAGACCAGAGCTGGTGGGCGGTGCTGCGTCCGAGGACCTGGAAGTACTGGCCGGAGAGGAGCTCGGTGACGTTGCCGAGGTCTTCGGCCCAGGTGAGATCGGCGTTCTGCATGAGGTGGGCGTAGCCGGCGAGGGGATGACCGCCGCGATATTCGGCGAGCGAGACCCAGCCGGTGAAGAGTGGCCAGACGGAGCCCTCGTGATAGCTGATGGGGTCGAAGAAGCTGACGTGACCGCCGACGTCGCGGATGCCCCAGTCGGTGGAGAATTCGTCGGAGGCCCAGCGCTGGAACATGGCGTCGGGATGCTGGAGCTCGAAGGAGCCATCCCACCAGGCGACGGCGGGATAGATGGTAGGCGTGTCGTCGGTGGTGCCGGCGGGGTTGCGGCTGAAGGCGTAGAAGTCCTGGCTGGGAAGGAAATATTCCTGCTCGAGAGAGTGCGCGAGGTGTTGGGCGCGGGCGGCGGCGGCAGCGGCGAGATCAGAGTGACCGGCGGCGCGGGCGAGATCGGCGAAGGCGAGCGAGGCTTCTTCGTCGAGGGCGGCGAGATAGATTTCCTGCGCGGGGAGGCGTGGGGTCCAGTTTTCGACCCAACCGGTGCCCTGGGTGTTGTTGAAGAAGCCGTCGGGGGAGACGTGGGTGGTTTCGAAATTCCAGGCGCGCGCGAGGTTTTCCCAGTGGGAGCGGACGAAGTCGAGGTCGCCGCTGGTGTGGAGGTAGTCGTTCATGGCCATGAGGAGAAGCGGGGTGGCGTCGGCGGCGGCGTATTCATAGGGCAGAGACTGCCAGTCGACGACGTTGGCGGTCTGCGAGTATTCGTGCATGATTTTGCCGTCGGCGCGCTGCTGGCGAAGGAGGAAATCGAATTCCTGGCGAGCGGCGGGGAAGTCGCCGTAGCTGTCAGTGGCGTAGAGGGTCCAGAGAGCATCGCGGCCGAAGAACCAGCCGAAGCCGGGGCGAACGGAGTCGCCGGAAGACAGGAAGCCGGCGGTGAAGGCCTCGCCGTCGTGGGTGGGGGTTTCGACGCGGAGCTGATCGATGGAAGCAATGGCCCAGGAGAAGGCGTCGTCGAGATGGCGGTCGGGAGTTTCGATGCTCGTGTGGGTGGCGAGCAGGTCGTGGAAGCGGGCGGCGTTGGCGGCGTAGAGGGAGGGAATGGCGGCGTCGAGGGCAGAGAGACTGTGGGCGAGGTTGAACCACTGCGCAGAGGCGCGGGTGTTGGCCATGGTCATCAGGAGGGGAAAGAAGGTGCCGGAGTCGCGGTGGGGATCGAAATGGAGAAGGAACTGGAGGGGCCACTCGTGCGGACGTTCCTGGTAAGGAGCGATGATGCCGGGCTCGGCGGTGGGCATGGCGAGGGCGGCGGCATGGTCGGGAATGCTTTCGCTGAGGATGTAGAAGCCGGAGGAGGGATGGGTGGCGGCGGGGGAGTCATAGGTCGGGACCCAGTCGGAATCGGGCACGGGGTCAGAGGCGGCGGGCCACATCTGAACCATCTCCGGCGAGAAGCTGAAGGTGAGGGTCATGGGGCGGATGGCTTCGATCTGAAAGAGGACGACGACGCCTGCGCCGTCGGGAGTGTCACGGGGCGCGAACATGATCTGGCGGATTGTGAAGTTGGCGTGGGCGTAGGTGAGGATGGTGACGTTGGGATGGACCTCAATCCATGAAGCGAACTGATTGACGTCGATGGGGATGGGGTAGTTCTGCATCTCGGCGGTGATGCGGAGGTGGCCGAGAACTTTCCAGGGGAAGAGCCAGGCTTCGAAGGAGCCGTCCTGATGGCCGAGGATGGCGCCGTGGGGGCCGACGACGGAAAAGGGGCGCGAGGGGTTGGCTTCGCGGGCGATGTGGAGGCCGGAGGGCTGGGTGAGGGGGAAGGCGGGGACCGGCGGGAGCGCGGCGGGCCTGGGCGGCGGGGGCGCCTGAGCGAAGAGGACGCAGGGCAGACTGAGGATCAGCAGGGCACGGAGGAGCGCGCGCATTCTCATCGATGGAGCTCCGAAGAGGTGCTATTGAGGTGCTCCGCGGGTGCGGCCCGCAGATGGCAGCGTGTCGAGTGAGCGCCGTACCACGATGCGATGAAGGCGCAAGGCAGGGTCAAATGCTACCACGCTGGCGGCCTCAACGCGGGGCGAGGCGGCTGAGGTTGGCGCGTGCCTGGGCGTGGCCGGGGTTGAGCTGGAGTGCGTGGAGAAAGTCGGCGCGGGCGGCGGCGGCGCGGCCGGCGCGGGCTTCGAGGACGCCGAGGTTATTCCATCCGTCGGGGTCGGCGGGCTGGAGGCGGAGGGCCGCGCGCTGTTCGTCGATGGCCTGGGGGAGCTGGCCGCCGGCATCGAGAAGCTGGGCGATGAGGGCGTGGACCTCGGCATCCTTCGGGTTGCGGAGGGCGGCATCGCGTAATTGTGCGAGAGCCTGGTCGTTGTTTCCGGACTGAGCGAAGGCCATGGCGAGGTGCTCGCGGGATTCGAGGTCGGCGGGCTGCTGCTCCACGGCTTTCTGCAGAGGCGGGATGGCCTGCCCGGGCTGGCCGGATGCGATGTCGGCTTCGCCGGTTTGAAGAAGCGCGGTGAAGTTGTTGGGGTCGAGCTGGAGAGCGTGCTGGAATTCGGACCGGGCCGCCGGTGCATCGCCCTGCTGGGCGAGAGCGACGCCGAGACCGCTATGGACGTCCGGATCGTCGGGGCATTGTTGGAGCATGGAGCGGAATTGCTGCTCGGCGGCGAGGAAATCGCTGCGCTTCAGATCGAGCTGGGCGAGGTTGAAGCGGGCGTCGCAGCTGTTACCTCCGGAGGCGATCGCCTGGGCAAAGGCATCGGAGGCTGCCTGGGATTCGCCGGCATTCTCGAGGCTGGCACCGAGACTGTTGAGGGTGCGGGGGTCGCCGGGGCGGACGGCGAGGACTTTGCGGTAGTCGGCGGCGGCTTGAGTGTATTGGCCGAGGGCGGAGAGAGCGGAGGCGAGGTTGTAGAGGGCGATGTCGTCGCCTGGGTTTTTCGTGAGGCGGTGTTCCATCCAGGCTTCTTCGAGAATGAGGCGGGGATCGGGCGAGCCGGG
Organism: Acidobacteriaceae bacterium; assembly: GCA_036489655.1. Classification (GTDB taxonomy): domain Bacteria; phylum Acidobacteriota; class Terriglobia; order Terriglobales; family Acidobacteriaceae; genus Palsa-343. The sequence continues at coordinate 3,612 of DASXFH010000279.1, forward strand.
GGGAACGTGGACGGGAAGGACCTGGAGCCAGAGGTGGGCCATCTCGTCGACGGAACGATTGCCGGTGCGCACGCGGATGGGCGGGTCGTTCGGGTTGTGGACGTTGTTTGCGGAGTTGTCGTAGACGTATCGCATGTGCAGGACGGATCCGCGGGGAAGGAAGACGGGGCTGCGGTAGCGGTAGACGGACTGGCGATCGATGTCCCAGTTGGGAATGCGGATGAGCCACTTCTTTTGGCCGTTGGGGAGATCGGCCCAGCCTTCGAGGATGTGGCCGAGATAGTGCGCGTGCGGATAGATGCCGAGGGCCTCGACATCAATGGGCAGGCGGAGGGAATCGCGGACGACGAAATCGCGGTCGTTGGCGGGGATGTTGAGCTGATCGTCGGCATCGAGCTGGAGGAGCATGGGGTGGTGCGTGGCGGGCGCGTCGGCGAAGTAGAGACCGATGCGGGCGGAGATGGTCTCAGGCATGCCGCTGGGCTTGAGGTGCATGTTGAGGATGAGGTCGTTGCCGGGATCGAGGCGCCAGGGCATGGTGGGCGCTTCGGTGAGGACGGGAGTGTCAGGCTTCCAGAAGAGGAAGTGGCTGTCGGGGTCGAAGGTATTGCCGGCATCGACATCCAGTTCCATGCCGCCGAAGCCGTTTTGCCAGTCAGAAGAATGGGCGCGGCGCCACGAGGCGGTGCGGTCGATGAGAACATTCGCGTGATGCACGACCTGGGGGACGCTGGGAAGAATCTGCATGGCGCGAATGTAGTGGGTTTGCTTAAGGGGATTGGGAAGGACGAAGTTGTGGAAGACGTCGGTGCCGGAAGCGCTGAGGGTAAAGGAGCGAGGGACGGTGAGGATGAGATCGGGTTTGCCGATTTGCCATTCCGCGTTGTAGTGGGGAGGTGGCGGGGCTTCCGATGGATTGCCCTGAGGCATGCCGGCGGCGACCCAGCGGAGGATGAGGGCAATGTCCTCGTCGCTGATGCGGCGATCGTCGATGAAATTGCCGTAGCCGGGCTCGGGAAGCCAGGGCGGCATGAAACGCGACTGGGTGACCTGGACCATCTGCGGTCCGCGACGGCGCGCGTCCTGATATGTGAGAAGGCTGAAGGGTCCGCCGCCACCGGGATGATGGCAGGTGGTGCAGTGCTGGTAGACGATGGGGGCGATCTGGCGGCTCCAGGTGACGGGAGCCTGGGCCGCATGGGTGGTGCGATGCGGAGTGGGCAGGCAAAGGAGAACGCAGCCGGCGAGCGCCAGCAGGACCGGCCGGAGCGTCTTCATTGCTCGTTGCGAGGCACGATGGAGCAGCCGACGGTGGGGCCGCCGGGCGGCAGCACATGCTGGTCGGCAAGGACGGCACGAATCGCGAGCTCGAGGTCGTGCTTCATGGCGTGGGGGCGTTCCTGACCGAGAGCGATATAGCGGTCGTCAATGCGGCCGCGGTAGACCTCGCGCCAGCCGGAAGGGGCGGGCACCAGAATCGCGACTTCGGGCGTGATGGTGGCATGAGCCAGGGCGGTCAGACGCTGGTTCACGTCGAGAACTGTATCAGCGGCGATATCGAATTGGCGATCGTGCGCGCGCACGACGGGCGCGGTATCAGCGGGATTGGGATAGACCCAGAGGAAGCGGACGCCGTCGGCATCATAGGTGTGCTGCAGCCGCTCGATTTCGGGGATATAGCGATTGGATATGGGGCAGTCTGAAGCGACAAAGAACAGAACGACGGCTTTGGCGCCGGGCGGCGCAAGACGATCGACGGGTTGTCCATGGAGGTCGACAGCGAACGGCTGGGCGGCGAAGGCGAGGATCGGGACGCAGAGGAATGCGGCAGCGAGCAAACGCGAAAGCATTGTCATGAACCATAGCACGGGTAGCATAAGATGCAACAGAGTATGAAATCGATTTAGTAAGGGGTAATCTAATCCCGGGCAGCCGGCGGACGATGGTCTCAGCGCAAGGCGGAGTGGTCGTCGCCTTGACAAGTGAGCCATGGCTTGCCTAAAGTCCCCACACAGAAGTACTGACGTACCGATCCGCAAGGGCTTTCCCGGGTTCCTCAGAAGCCCTGCGGTTGTTGTAAGCGCAGTAGATGAGCTTTTGCCGGACTGTTTGCGGGATGTATTCCTGACTTTCGATACGGGTTAAGTCAGTCATCTCCCGGTGCGAGCTACATTTTCTGTGAACGAAAACCGATGACGCTCCTGACTGCGGTACAGGAAGCGCGCTAATAAGGCTGTAACTTTTTTGGGGAGGACGGTTATGCGATTGACGAGGCTGCTGCCAGCCTTTGGTCTGGCTATTGCTTTGTGTTTTTCCAGCCTGTCTCATGCACAGGCGGTTTACGGTTCCATCTACGGGACGGTAACGGATCCCAGCGGGGCGGTGGTTCCCAACGCCAAGGTGACCATAACCGACGTCTCGAAGAACACTTCAACCTCGGTTACTTCGAATGCATCCGGCGGATATGTCGCCGAGCACCTGATTCCCGACACCTACAACGTGAAGGTGGAAGCAAGCGGCTTCCAGGCCTTTGAGGCGACGGGGATCGCAGTGGCAGCCGATACGTCGCCCAGGATCGATGCGCAGCTGAAGACGGGCAGCGCGTCGACGACGATTACGGTGAGCGCGAGCGAAATTCCGGAACTGAAGACGGACCGCGCGGATGTGGCGACGGAGTTCACGACGCGTGAGGTTGAAGACCTGCCGATTCCGGACCGGAACTTCACGAACATGCAGCTGCTGCTGCCGGGCGCGCAGTCGCTGAACTGGAGCCATGCGGCGGATGAGAATCCGCAGGCCAGCAAGCAGATCAACGTGGACGGGCAGGCGTTCGGCGGTGTGGCTTACCAGCTGGACGGCACGGACAACCAGGATCCAATTCTGGGCATTATCGTGGTCAACCCGCCGCTGGATGCGATTTCAGAATCGAAGATCACGACGCAGAACTACGACGCGGAGTTTGGGAAGGCGGTTTCGTCGTTCATCTCGGTGCAGACGAAGTCGGGATCGAATCACTTCCACGGCAGCGCATTTGATTATCGCGAGAGCAACGCGAATCTGGGACGCGACCCTTACACGCAGTTTCCGGGCACGATCTTTCCTCCAGGACTGAAGAACCAGTTTGGCGGATCGATCGGCGGGCCGATTCTCAAGGACAAGCTGTTCTTCTTTGGCGATTACCAGGGTGTGCGACAGAAGGTAGGAACGGCAGCAACGGCGACGGTGCCGTCGGCGCATCTGGTGGCCACCTGCCTGGGGACCGCGACTCCGAGCAACGGGATTCCGGGCTGCGATTTCAGCGAGTACGCGGCGGCCGCAGGGGAGACGCAGCTGGTCTATCAACAGGCGCCAACGGGTCCAAATGGGACGACTGTGTCCACGCCCTATCCGGGCAATGTGATTCCAGCCGGTCAGCTTTCCGGGCAGGCATTGGCGTTCATGAAGCTGCTGGCTCCGTATGCGCCAAACAGCGGTGGGAGCTACTCCGGCCTGAAGGACAATTATTCGACCAGCGGCACGGGTTTGTTCAACAACAACCAGTGGGATGTGCGCGTGGATGACCAGCTCACCAGCGGTATGCATGCCTTCACGCGCTTCAGCCGGTTCACGGATACGCTTTCGGGCTCAACGATGTTCGGAGCTGCGGGCGGGCCGGGGTTCGGGATCGGCGGCTACGGCGGCGTTTCGACGGGAGCGAACGACAGCCTGGCAGCGGGTATGGACATTGCGGTCAATCAAAAGCTGCTGATGGACTGGCGGATCGGCTACTACCGGTACAACATTATCGATCACAAGTACGATCAGAGCACGGAGTTCGCCAACCAGCTGGGGATTCCGGGCCTGAATTTGGGCGACAGCTTTACGAGCGGCGCGCCCGGATTCAACGTCGCGGATGCGGATGTGCGGGCACCCAACGGGCCCAGCGGGAACACCGCGAACCCGACGGGCGGAGGAGCGCAGTACGGCTCCGGGCTGAACATCAACCGGTGCAACTGCCCACTGACGGAGCGCGAGGATCAGTTCCAGATCGTGAACAACTGGACGCGAATCTCAGGGAACCACTCACTCAAGTTCGGGGTGGATCTGCGGTACGCGCGCAATTTGCGCGTGCCCAGCGATAACGATCGCACGGGTCTGCTGGATTTTGCTCCGGGACCCACATCGAACGGCAGCGGCGGCGGTCTGGGCTGGGCGAGCTTAATGCTGGGCGATGTGAGCAGTTTCAACCGGTACGTGAGCGTTTCCACCAACGCGAAGGAGTTCCAGAAGCGAGACTTCTTTTACGCTCAGGATACATGGCATCCGACGCCTTCTCTGACGGTGAACTATGGGCTCCGCTATGAGATGTATTTCCCCGAATCGGTCAACGCCAAAGGGAACGGGTCTCTGATGGAGATGAACGACGGAGCGGGCGGGTATAAGACGGACGGGTATCTGCGGGTGGCCGGTTACGGTGGAATCCCCAGCAATATGGGGTGGAGCGCGATCACGAACGCATGGAATCCGCGGCTGGGCATTGCCTGGTCTCCAGATGCGAAGACGGTGGTCCGGGCGGGGTACGGGCGCAGCTTCGACATGGGCGTATTCGGATCCATCTTCGGCCACACGGTGACGCAAAACCTGCCGGTGCTGGCGAACCAGTCGCTGACTGCGGCGACGACGACGGACAGCGCGTTTACTCTGGCGAACGGTCCGGTGAAGTACCAGTTCCCGACGGTACCGGCGAGCGGGTTGCTGCCGGCTCCCGAATACGGTGTTCAGGTGAAAGCGCGTCCGAACAGTCTGAGGATGCCGACGCTGGACGCCTGGAACCTGAGCGTGCAGCGGGCGCTGACGCCAACACTCTCCCTCACGGTGGCCTACGTGGCGAACAAGGGAACGCACACCCTAAGCGACGGCGACGGCAACAGCACCAACCCGAACGAGGCGGGGATTGTGCTTCCGGCGGAGTACAGTGTGACGGGGTCTGCGCTGCACTACGATCCGAGTGTTCCAACCGATGTGGTGCCTTTGGGCGGCCAGGCGATCGGGATTGCGGCCGACGGCGGTACGAAGGTGAGTAACTTTCTGCAGCGCTTCTATGGCGCGGGGCTGTCGGCTTGCACGGATCCGAGCTACGAGGCGGCGCTGGCAGGGCAGAATGAAGCGAACATCAAGCCGGGTATGTGCGGATGGACGCAGAGTATCCAATTCAACGGCGACGATCAGAACACGAACTTCAACTCGCTGGATATCACGCTGGCGAAGCAATACACTCATGGGCTCTCAGGCAACCTGCAGTATGCATGGCAGCGAGCGTTCGACTACAGCGGAACGTATGCGACATGGAGCAAGCGTGCGGCGTACGGGCCGGACAGCAACCTGCGGTCGCAGCAACTGGTGGCCTACGGCATCTACGCGCTGCCGTTCGGCAGGAACCAGATGTTTGCCAGCAATGACACGAAGCTGGAGGACGAGATTATCGGAGGGTGGCAGTTGAGTCCGGTGCTGACCTGGTCCAATGGTCTGCCATGGTCGCTGGGTCTCGGTTCCGGGTGCGGCGCTTCGCTACCCGGCAGCGCACCCTGCTATCCGGTGGGCAAGAGAAGCGCGTTGCACACAAGCCTCTCCGGGTTTGACGCGCAGACTCACCAGCGGACGTTCTTCAAGGCTGCGAACACCACTTCCTTCACGGAAGCGCCGCTGGATACGATCGGGAACGTGGGAAGGAACGGCTTCATCGGGCCGGGATATTTCAATACCGACATGTCGCTGCAGAAGAACTTCCCGATTCGCGAGACGCTGACGGCGCAATTCCGTATGGACGCGTATAACGTCTTCAACCACATCAACCCGGGCAATCCAGGGCAGACGAACACGGGATCGGACGGGACGATAACGGGCGAGCCGGCGTTGGGGATCTATACCAATCCTCGGCAGCTGCAGTTCTCGTTACGCGTGCAGTTCTAACTTCCTCAACCTCCAACCACGGGGGAGAGTTCGACTCTCCTCCGTTTGTTTTTGTGGAGTAGACTTCCGGCATCATGCTTTGGCGTGCCTGGTTCAGTGTGTTCGCCTGGGTGGCGGTGGCCGTGGGCGTTCCTGCCCAGACGGTTGCGAGTTCAGGGGCGGCATCGCTGGCGAGCGCGCGGGATCTGGTGACCGAAGGAAAGCTGGACGATGCGCGACGGGAGCTGGATGTGCTGGCGGCAGAGCGTCCGGAAGCGGCCGGGGTGGAGCGGCTGCGGGGCATTGTGGACTACCAGCAGAATCGCCTGGCGGATGCGGAGGGCGATTTTACCCGGGCGGCTCAGCAGGATCGTTCCGACTTGCAGTCGATGCAGATGCGGGGAATCGTTCTGTACCGGATGAACATGCCTGGGGCGGCGATTCCGATTCTGGAGAAGGCGCACTCGTCGGAGCCGATTGCCAACGCCGATCCCAATTATGTGCTGGCGCTGTGCTACATCTCGGTGGGGCGGTACGACGATGCGCGGCACGCGTTTGCCGCAGAGTACGGATTTACGCCTGATTCGGCGGCGGCGTGGCTGTTCAGTGCGCGAATGCTTTTCCGTCAGGAGATGACGGCGCCGGCTACGGCTGCGGCAAAGCGAGCACTGACTCTGGACCCGCATCTGCCGCTGGCGCATCGGCTGCTGGGTGAGATTGCGCTGGCGAAGGGAGATGTGCCGGGAGCTCTGACGGAACTGGAGCAGGAGATCAGGGTGAATCCGCTGGACGGCGAAACCTACAACCGGATGGGCGACGCGTATCTGCGCAGCGGTGAGCTGGATCGGGCGCGGAAGGCGCTGGATCGCGCGGTGCTGCTGGAGCCGGACGCCAGCGGGCCGTTTATCCTGCTGGGCAAGACGCTGCTGGCGCAGCATGACCCGGTGATGGCGGCGATGTATCTGAAGCACGCGGAGGGGATGGATCCCTCGAACGCGATGACGCATATGCTGCTGGGGCGCGCGTATGCGGTGAGCGGGCGGAAAGACGATGCTCAGCGGGAATTTCAAATCGTCCAGAAGATGCAGGGGGCCAGCGGAACTGTCCCCGTGCATCCTTAGCGGGGCCTGCGGGGCATGGGGTTGAGGTCAAGTCGATGGAACGCGGCCGCAGGCATAGGGCTTCTTGCCGCGTGCATGGCGTGTGCTGCGCAGAGCGCGCAGAAGAGGACCATTGAGCAGGCCAGCACAGCATTTCGCGAGGGCAGTACGGCCTATGCGCGCGGAGACCTGAAGACGGCGCGGGCACGATTCAGCGAGGCGGTGAAACTGGCGCCGGACATTGAAGAGGGTCACGCGGCGCTGGGGGTGGTTCTGTATGCGCAGGGGGATCTGAAACCGGCTATTGCAGAACTGCGGACGGCGCTGCGCCTGAAGCCGGACGATCGCACGGCTGAGGAGGATCTTGCTCGGGCCTACAGCCAGGGGGGATTGCCGGACAAGGCGGCGGCTGTGCTGGCGCGGATGGATCACGACGTTCCGCTGGACGCGGAGCTGACGGCGCTTTGGGCGCGTGATCTGGCGGCGGCCTCGCAAACGGATGCGGCTATCAATACGATGCGGCGCGCGGTTGCGGCCGATCCCAGGAATGCTGGGCTGCTGGACCAGCTGGGGTCGCTCGAGGCGCAGAAGGAGAACTGGGCGGAGGCGGAGTCCTCGTTCAGAAAGGCGCTCGAGATCGATCCGAATCTGGCGTCGGCGCATCTGCATTTGGGGGTGGTGCTGAGCCATGAGCAGCAGCCGGTGCAGGCGGTGGCGGAGATGAACCAGGCTGCAGAGCTCGATCCGCACAGCGCGCTGGTGCAGTATGAGTGGGGCAACGTGCTGGCGGCGACGGGGGACGACAGCGACGCGATCGCCCATTTTGAGCAGGCCGCATCTCAGCAACCCGGATATACGGATGCGGAGTATCAGACGGCCTTGTCGCTGCAGCGGCTGGGGCGGTCGGCGGAGGCTGTACCACTGTTGCGGAAGGTGGTGGAGGCTCGCCCGAAGCAGGCGGAGCCTCTGGTGAACCTGGGGCTGGCTCTGGTGCAAACGGGGCACGCCAAAGAGGCGATTCCGCTGTACCGGCGGGCGGCCGGACTGAACACGAAGAATCCGTCTATTTATTTGAATCTCGGCGCGGCTTATCTGCAGGAGAGCGATATTGACGACGCGATCCGGGAACTGCAGGCGGGATTGAAGATTGCCCCGGAGAGCCCGCTGCTGCATTACGACCTGGGGCTTGGGTACAAGTTGAAAGACGATCTGCCCGATGCGATCCGCGAACTGGAGACGACGATTCGGATCGCGCCGGGGTCTCCGGATGCACCGTACACGCTGGGCATTCTTTACATGCAAACAGGGCGTTTCGACGATGCAGTAAAAAACCTGCGCGCGTCGCTGAAGGTTCGCCCGGACAATGGCGATGGCTGGTCGACGCTGGGGAGTATTTATCGGCAGCAGAGCAAATATGACGAGGCGGCGGAAGCATTGCGCAAGGCGATTGATCTGCTGCCGCAACAGCCGGGTCCGCACATCACGCTGGCCGGCGTTCTGCAGGAGCAGGGAAAAACCGCGGAGGCCGCGGAGCAGCGAAAAGAGGCGGCGGTCCTGACGCGGGTAGCGGTGAACCGCCAGCGCGCGACGTTTTCAACCAACGCGGGGAACGTGCTGCTGAGCAAGGGGCAGATCGCGGATGCGATTGCGGACTATCGGGACGCGATCGGGAGCGACCCCGGATATGCCGAGGCGCACCGGCAACTGGCCATCGCGCTGGCGCAGCAGGGCCGCATGACGGAAGCGGCGGGCGAGCGGGAAAAAGCCGAGGCGCTGGCGGCGAAAACACCGTAGGATGGCATTGTCGTTCCCCATGAATCGTCGACGTTTTCTTGAGTCTTTGTGCCGCACCGCGGTTGTGCTGCCGTTTGCGGATGTATTGTGGCTGGCCACGCCACCGTGGCGTCGGGACGCACTTGCGGCCGCGCAGCAGAAGCCGGGCGCGCAGCAAAGCTACAATGCAAAGCCGGTGCCGCCGCCGCCTGGGCCCGCATCGCCGATAGCGGGAACGCCGCTGGGGGTGGAGTTTGTGGATGCGGCCGAGCGGTCGGGGCTGAACGCAAAGACGATCTACGGCGGCGAGCACAAGAACAAATATCTGCTGGAGACGACGGGATGCGGGGTCGCGTTCTACGACTACGACCAGGATGGATGGCTGGATATCTTCCTGGTGAACGGGTGGCGGCTGGAGGGGTTTGCCAAAGGCGCGGAGCCGACGTGCCATCTGTTCAAAAACAATCGCGACGGCACGTTCACCGATGTGACGGTGAAAGCGGGGTTGGCGCGCAGCGGATGGGGGCAGGCCTGCTGCGTGGGCGATTACGACAATGACGGCTGGGACGATCTGTTCGTCACGTATTACGGGCAGAACGCGCTGTTTCGTAACAATGGCAATGGCACATTCACGGATGTGACGGGGAAAGCGGGGCTGCTGCAGCCGAAGATGCGGTGGAACTCGGGGTGCGCATTTCTGGATTACGATCGCGACGGGCATCTGGACCTGTTTGTCGGGAACTATATCGATCTGGATCTGAAGACGGCGCCGCTGCCGGAGTCGGGGCCGTGTTTGTACAAGGGGATCATGGTGGCGTGCGGGCCTCCGGGGCTGGCGCCGGGAAAGAACATTTTGTACCACAGCAACGGCGACGGGACGTTCACGGATGTTTCGGCGAAGGCGAATATCTGGGACACGTATGGCAACTACGCGCTGAGCGCGACGGTGGCGGACTTCGACAACGACGGATGGCCGGATATTTATGTGGCCAACGATTCGACCGCGGCAACCTTATACCAGAATCAGAAAGACGGGACGTTTCGCGATGTGGCGATTGAGGCCGGGGTGGCGTTTTCTCCCGACGGCAAGCCGCAGGCGGGGATGGGCGTGACGGTGGGGGATTACAACCGCGACGGGCTGCTGGACATCGCGAAGACGAATTTTGCCGGAGACACAGACTCGCTGTACGCGAATCTGGGAGGGTTCAACTTCGAGGACCGGACGTACCAGGCGGGGCTGGGGATGAACACCCGGTATCTGGGGTGGGGGATCGGCTTCTTCGATATGGATAACGATGGGTGGCTGGATCTGCTGGTGGCCAACGGGCACGTGTATCCGGAGGTGAACAGCGTGAAGACGGAGGCGCCGTATGCGGAGCACAAGTATCTGTATCGGAATCTGCGGAACGGGCGGTTTGAGGATGTGAGCGCGCTGGGCGGTCCGGGGATGACGGCGGCGGTTCCGGCGCGGGGGTGCGCGTTTGGGGATTACGACAACGATGGGCGGATCGACGTAGTGGTGAACTGCGTGAACAGCCTGCCGCAGCTGCTGCACTGCGAGTCGAAGCTGGAGCATCACTGGATCCGGTTCCGGATGGTGGGGGTCAAGTCGAATCGGAGCGGGATTGGGGCGCAGGTGCGCGTGACGGCGAAGACGCAGAAGGATCAGCCGAAGCCGATGCTGCTGGTGGACGAGGTGCGCAGCGGGGGCGGTTACTATTCGCAGAACGATCTGCGGGTGCACTTTGGTCTGGGCGAGGCGGAGGCAGCGGAGACTGTGGAGGTGCGCTGGCCTTCGGGGCAGGTGGATACGTATACGAATCTCGCGGTGGATCGCCTGTATGTTCTGCAGGAGGGCGGGAAGACGCCGCAGGCGTATGTGCTTCCGGAGATGAAGAAGGTCTGAGATGGGGCGGCGGCTGTTGCTTGCGTGGGTGATCGCGGCGCTCTGGTTCGGGGCGCGGGGAGTTCACGCGCAGGATTCGGATGCGCGGTGCGCCAAGTGTCACAGTCAGATTTACGAATCGTGGAAGCGGACGCCGATGGCCAACGCCAGCGGGCCGGCGGCGGAGGGATTCATTGCCGCGGACTTTACGCATGCGGCGTCAGGCGTGCATTACCGGATGGAACTGGAGCACGGGCAGGTTTGGCTCACATATGAGCGGCCGGGTGCTGGGCCGGATCGGGCGCTGAAGGGGCGACAGCAGCTGCTCTACTATCTGGGGTCGGGGCGGCGGGGGCGCACGTGGATCTACCAGCGTGAGGGGTATTGGTACGAGATCCCGATCAACTGGTATGCGAAGAAGCGCATGTGGGACATGACGCCGCATTATCTCGATGCGGCGCGGATGCCGTTTACGCTGCCGGTGGATCCGGGGTGTCTGCACTGCCACGCGAGCGAGGTGCAGGCTTCGCTGCCGGAGGCGCGGAATAAGTTTGCGGGGCCGCCGTTTCCGCACGGCGGAATTACGTGCGAGGCGTGCCACGGGGATGCGACGCGGCATGTGGCGAGCGGGGGCCGGGAGCCGGTGCTAAATCCTGCGAAGCTGACGGGACTGCGGCGCGAATCGATTTGCCTGGAGTGCCACCTGGAGGGCGAGGTGGCGGTGGTGAAGCAGGGGCAGAAGCTGGGCGCGTTTCGGCCTGGGGACAATCTGTTCGATGAAGCGGCTTATTTCGAAGACGGGCGGAAGATCGGGGCGGAGGGGCGCGCGACGAGCCAGTGGGAATCG
>DASXFH010000308.1:0-1937 GCA_036489655.1 Acidobacteriaceae bacterium
CTTGCCCCCCTCGCTCATCTCGCCCTCGCCCTCATTGGCGAAGGCACGGTCCTGCAGGACGGCCGCCCTGTCCCCGCCGCCATGGCCCTGCTCAAAACAGGCCGCCAGGCGCTGATCCTTGAAGCCAAAGAGGGCCTTGCCCTCCTCAACGGTACCCAGGCCATCACCGCCGTCGGCTCCCTCGCCCTGGTCCGCGCGCTCCGTATCGCCGAGCTCGCCGACCTCGCCGGCGCCATGACTCTCGAAGCTCTCCGCGGCACCCCTACGCCCTTTGACGAGCGCATCCACGCCGCCCGTCCGCATCCCGGCCAGATCGCCGCCGCAGCACACCTCCGTGCTCTGCTTGTCGACAGCGAAATTCGCGAATCCCACCGCCACAACGACCCCCGCGTGCAGGACGCCTACTGCCTCCGCTGCATGCCCCAGGTCCACGGCGCCGTCCGCGACGCGCTTGCCCAGTCCCGCATCACCCTCGAAATCGAAACCGGAGCCGCCACCGACAACCCCCTCGTCTTTGCGGACGGCGAAATCCTTTCCGGCGGCAATTTTCATGGGGCCCCTCTGGCCTTCACCCTCGACGCCGCCGCCATCGCCCTCACCACCCTCATGAGCATGGCCGAGCGCCGCATCGACCGCCTCGTCAATCCCGACATCAACGAGGGCCTGCCGCCCTTCCTCTCCAAAACCCCCGGCGTCTCCTCCGGCCTCATGATCGCCCACGTTGCCGCCGCCGCTCTTCTCAATGAGGCCAAGGTGCTCGCCCACCCCGCCAGCACCGACTCGGTCCCCACCTCCGGCGGCAAAGAAGACCACGTCTCCATGGGCATGACCGCCGCTCTGAAATTCCATCAGATTGTCGACAACGCCGAGCGCGTGCTCGCCATCGAGTTCCTCTGCGCCGCTCAGGCTCTCGAGTACCGCGCGCCCCTCCAACCCGCGCGCCGCCTTGGCGAAGCACTGGCGCAGATACGGACCCTGGTCCGCCCTCTCGATCAGGACCGAGTCCTCGCCCCGGACATCGAAGCCCTCGCCACAGCCCTGCGCTCCGCCCGCTTCGACCCCTGGCGCAACTGAGGAGTCGGCAAGGGTGCTGTAACCTGGACCTGGCACCAGCCACCCCCGGCTCCTGGCCCCCGGCTCCCGGCTCCCGGCTTGTTAGTACTCAATCCCCTTTTGCGCCAGCACGCCCTTCTCATACGCGTGCTTCACCTGCCGCATCTCTGTCACGGTGTCCGCGATCTCCACCAGGGATGCATGCGCGCTCCGCCCCGTCAAAATCACGTGCACCATCTCCGGCTTCTCCCTAAGCGTCGCCACCACCTGCGCCGGGTCCAGCATCCCGTAGCTGATCGCATAGTTGATCTCGTCCAGCACCACCAGATCCCACTCGCCTGACAGAATCGCTGCCCGCGCCTCGGCCCACGCCTCTTCCACCAGACGAATGTCCTCCGGATCGGTCTCCGCCCCGCCGATCTTCACAAACCCCCGCCCCATCTGCCGCATCACGAAGTTCTCGCCGAACGCTTTCACCGCATCCAGCTCGCCGTAGTGCCACGACCCCTTCAGGAACTGCAGCATCAGCACCCGCATGCCATTCCCCACCGCGCGCAGCGCCGTCCCCATCGCCGCAGTAGTCTTCCCCTTCCCCGGCCCCGTGTTGATCAGGATCAGTCCCTTCCTTGTCTCCGCCAAGCTGCCTCCCGTTCGTTTTTTCTCTGTGGCCTATTGCCTTTTGCCTGTTGCCTCGCTTTGCTACCCGCTACAGGCTACCGGCTACCGGCTGCCCTGTGGTACGGATGCCCCGCCAGAATCGTGAGCGCCCGATATACCTGCTCGCAGACCACCACCCGCGCCAGCTCATGCGCCATCGTCATCGGCCCCAGCGACAACCAGACCACCTCTCCCGCCCCCGCGCTGGAGCCGTCTTTGCCTGGGCG
>DASXFH010000317.1:0-3104 GCA_036489655.1 Acidobacteriaceae bacterium
CAGGCCGTCACCCGCGCCGGCGAAGGCGACGCCGAGCGCTGGGGCCGTCTCCGCAGCATCATCGAGCACTACAAATCCGGCGGCGCAATCCTCGACATCGGCTGCAGCTCCGGCGGATTCCTCTCCCACCTCAAAGGCGGCGCATGGGAGCTGTTCGGGATTGAAGCCAGTCCCGACGCTGCCGAACGAGCCCGCCACAACACCGGCGGCGCCATCGTCTCCAGCGACTTCGCCACCGCCGAGCTTCCCCCCGGCCGCTTCGACGTCATCACCTGCTACGACGTGCTCGAGCACCTCTACGATCCGCGCCTGGTCTTTCAGCGCGCCGCCCAGTGGCTTCGTCCTGGCGGCATCTTCTATATCTTTGTCCCCAACGTCCTCTCGTGGGAGGCCAGCCTCTTCCAGTCCTTCTGGTTCCCTCTGGACCTGCCCCGCCATCTGCACTTCTTTACGCCGACGTCGCTGAACACGCTGTCGAGCTTCGCCGGCCTGCGAACCGTGCAGATCGCAACCCCGCCCGGCAACTACCTCGAGAACGACATTTCCCGCATCCTCACCTGGCTTGCCCGCAAAGCCTCAGGCAAAAATGTCTGGATCGAGATCGGCGGCCCCACGAATATCGTGGCGAGAATCATCCGCAAGGGCATCCGCCTGACCCTCTACGACGGATTCGGCCTGGCTGCCTCCCTCGCCCACGCCGCCCCCAGCCTCCAGGCCGTCTTCCAAAAGCCGCAGTGAGCGCGAGCCTCTACTGCGGATTCGCCGCCTGAACCAAATTGCTCCACTCACCGTTCTGCGCCGCGTCCCCATAATCGAACCACAGCAGCAGCTCAGGTGCGGTCGGCGCCCCCGCCGCGCCTTCCATCATCGTCTGCAGCTGCTTCACCGTCGGGTACACGCAGATCGACGCCGAGGCGCACGCCCCCGGCGCAAAGTCGTTCCAGTCGAAGGCCTGCAGATTCACGAACGTTGCCTTTGCATACCGGTTCGCAATCCTGTCCAGCCAGCCCACCGCCGTCGCTTCTGTGCTCGCCGCCTCTCCCGTGCCCTGCGGATAGTAGTCCGCGCCCATCACGTTCAAATCGCCCGCAATGGGATCCAGATACCCGGCCAGCTCTTTCTCCGTCGCCGAGTTCACGCTGTCCCACGTCTCCGCCCCATAAATCCTGTGCCGTGGATCGGTGGCGCGGATGGTCCTGGTCAGCACCTTCAGTCCGCTCGCCACGCCCGCCTCGCTCACCGGCACTCCCTTATAGTTGGCAATCCCGCCCAGCGAGGCAATGTTCATCAGCTCATCGTCCACGTAGTAGCCCGCGGTCGCCGGGAACGATCGGAAGAACGTGATCAGCGCCGTGGTAAAGGCCGCGTTGCTGCACCCCGGACAAAAGCTGGAGGGCAGCTCCGTGTCATTCGCCATCAGCGAGTAATTCTTCACCGATGTTCCCTGGTTCAGCGCGAAGTCCGAGGGAATGTACCAGATAATCTTCAGTCCCAGGCGTCCGGCCTCGCGAGCCCACGCCGCCATCTGCGCCTCGCTTCCCCACAAGTTGGAGTCGTTCGCGACATAGCGGAAATGCGCGGCGGCCAGCGTCTGCAACTCGGCCTCCGCGGTTGGAGTGGTGTTCCCCTCGCAGCTGGTGTTGTCGGGATTGCAGTCCACCCACACGCCCTGGGCAACGGTGGTGATCACGGCCTCGCTCGCCCGCGTCCAGGAGGAGCCCGCAGCCGTCACCCGCAGCAGCCGCGCGTCGCGCAACTCCTCTCGTACAGGTGGAGGAGCCTCCGCCGCCAGCTCCACCGTATAGCGTCCCTCCGCATCGCTGCGAACCGGCCGCGTCTCCTTCCAAAGCGCCCGCCCGTCTGCCGCCCTGCGAATCGTAAAAGCGATCCAGTGATCGCCGGACAAAGGCGCGCCGTTCGTCTCCTGGAGAACCATGTGGACGAAGAACGGCGGCGCAGCGTCCCGATCGGGAAACGGTTGAGACCAGAGCGCAACCGGCATCACGCCAAGCAGCAGGAGACACAGAGCAATCCTTCGAACCATGACGCATCCCTCAATGAAAAAGTGGCCTTCCAGGTCGCATCCATAATAGGACCTCACCCGCGGATGCGAACACCGTCACGTTCTTAGCGCCAGATCGACCGTGAAAACGAAGAGCGTCACCGGGACCGCTTCGCCTCCACCCTGGTGATCGCGGCCGCCATCATCGCCGCCGTCCGCCTCGCCCGCGACGACATCACCACACCCTCCCCCCGGCTCCTCGCCGCCGTCAGCGACAGCGTCCACCTCGCCCGCCTCATCCTGAAACGAGTCACAGGCAGATAATCGTCACCGGCCCGGCAGCCCAAAAAATTAGCCTGTCATCCTGAGCGAAGCGCGGGGCAACATCTCTCCAGCGATGTACAAAGTTTCCCCGCGCGAAGTCGAATGGACCCTTAGCCTGCCCTGAGCGAGTCGGCGCAAGCCGGCGAGTCGAACGGGTAGCGTAACGACCCGTACGCATCACAACAAATCCGCGCGCGGAGGGAATCGGTCGCGCAGCGGCCGAAAGAACTCTCAAGCGGCACCGCAAAAATGTCATCCCGAGCGAAGCGCCGGGAAAGATCCCTCCAGCGGTGTACACCGCCTCCCGGCGCGCAGCCGAGGGACCCCCGTAGCGAAACGACCCGTACGCATCACAACAAATCTGCGGAGGGAATCGGTCGCGCAGCGGCCGAAAGAACTCTCAAGCGGGGCCGCTGCGAACTCAGCGGCGGGATGACGCCCAGCAGTTAAGCCCGCAAGCTCTCATCCCGACCGAAGCGCCGCCATTGCCTGCATCCGCGTGAACTTCGACGGATGCAAAACCCTGTCATCCTGAGCGAAGCTCGCCACCCACACCATCGCTTAAGGTTAAGTTGTCATCCTGAGCGAAGCGCGCCACCCACACCATCGCTTAAGCTTAAGTTGTCATCCTGAGCGCAGCGAAGGACCTTGTGTTCCTTCACCCGGCCACCGACCTGGGTGCCCCATTCAAGCCCGCAGTTGGCTTGAGTGGGAAGCCCAACCCTCAACCCCGGCAACTGGGGACTGACAACTGAGGACTCGCCGGGTGCCCCATCCT